>NZ_CP041165.1:1615024-1938029 GCF_014905095.1 Sulfurimonas marina
ACATACGCTTCTACCGGTCCCCAAATATCGTACTCATCGTTTAACATAAGTACAGCTACTTTAGAAACAACTGAACCTGTCGGTAAAGTAATACCAAGTTCACCTAATTCTGTGATCTCACTTGCGATCTCAGTTGCACTCATATTCTCATTTACTACAACAGCTTTTGCAACAGGAGTACCTTCCATGCTAACTGTCATAGTACTATTCCATTGGCTATCATGAGTACCATTACCATCAGGATTTACAAATGTACCGTCTGTTTTAAACTCTAAATAATCATACTCAAGTGTAGCTGTACCGTTTTCATCAGTATTAACTCCCCAAAAACTATATAGTGGAGTATCTGCAGGGAAAGTTTGCGGAGACGCTGCATATGTATCAAACTCTGTTGAAGTTAAATTTTGAGATGCTTCACTCATCCCATAAAGAGAGTCACTATTCATTGAAGCTTCTACAAAAACACTGTATGTCACTGTTGAATTAACATCACCGTCACTCATTGTTACCGTTATAGTTGCATTCCCCTCTTGTACTGTTTCGATCGTAAAATTACCATCAGAAGAGAGTATTGTGTTTGGACCAAAAACTTGACTTGGATCGTTGATAGCAGAAACACTGTATGTAACAGTAGCACCTTCAGGATCAACTGCACCAATATTTCCAGAAATAGTCTCACCTACTAACATTGTAAATGCAGCATTATTTGCAACCGGAGGATTATTTGTTGAGATGTTTACATTTACAGTCGCTGTAGCTTCTGTGAAACCGTCAGTTATAGTGTATGTAAAGCTATCACTCCCTTCATATCCCGCATTAGGAGTGTACTCTACACTATCACTCGTCCATGTAACTGTACCGTTTTGACCGTCTGTCGCATTAGTTATAGATAAAATTCCTTCACCGCCAAAATCGTTTGCCAGTACATTGTATGTAATAGGTGTATCGGGCTGAGTAGTTATAGAATCATCAACTGCTGTAAGTTGTGTTGGTGTAGGATCAATAGTACCGCCATTTGCAATAAATGTTGCAATAGCAGCTTTGATATCATTTACTGCTACATCATTAAATTCCGCTTGTTCCGTATCTATTTTAAACTCTGTTGCAGCTGCTTGATACTGACCTTTACGTACAGCACCGTCCGCAACAGCAATTAAGTTATCTTCCCAACCAAAATAACTTTCACTGCCAATATCAGGTTTATAAGTTATTAGTAACATACCATTAACAGTTTTTGCTTCCCATGTACCAACTTTTGTTTGCGGATAAGGTCCATCAATTACTGTATGATCTGTAACAACTAAATTCCCTGTCATTCCAGAAACTACACTACTGAACTCTGTTCCAGTAGAATCAATTACCGGACAGTTATGGAACATATTACATTGTGTTGAAGCTGTATTTCTTTCAAAATCAACACCAGTAAATTCTCCTGTAAGTTCATTAAAAACACCAGACGGTGAATTTACAGACTGCATATAAGCATATAAAGTAGTAAATGTCACATCCGTTGAATACCAGTTAAATGTTACAGGATCTTGTTCTTGTACTGTTGGAGCATCCCATAATTCATAAAGATCAGTTGTAGGTTTAAATGCTAAAACATATGCTTTTGCACCAGCATTAAATGTCACATTATCTTCACCCGGAACTTGAGCATTGATCTCAGAAATCAGTGCAGCACCTTCAGCTGTTGGATTTGCCAGATCGTACTCTGCTGCAATTTGTACAGCCATACCATTTTCAAATGTAATCACACCGTTAGTAAGCGTATAAGTTTTAAACGATTCTGTTGTCCAGCCGTTTGCACCTAGAACATAATCACTGTTAGCTTTTGTACTAGCCTCAAAAACACCTGTTGTCGTGTTTAATTCATAAGCATTTTCAGTAAATGTACCACTATTTAAACTGTGAGTTCTTAACTCAACAACTGTTTTATCATAATCCTCCCATACATCAAAGTTAGAGAACTCCATACCATCTGTAAAAGTAATAGCTGTTGGCGTGTCACCTGGATCAATTGGATCGACTGGAGTACTTAACACAGTAATAGTAACTGTACCATTAACATCTACACTGCCGTCACTAACTGTATATGTTAATGTATCTGTACCTGCAACTAAGCCTGCTACATAATCTATAGTTCCTCCATTAATTGTAGCTGTTCCATAATTTCCTACAGTAACAGCAGTTATACTCAATGTATCACTATCTACATCTGTATCATTCGCCAATACGTCGATAGTAACAGAAGCACCTGTGGTAACGCTATCTGTATCATTTAGAACTGTTGGAGCATCATTTACTGCATTTACAGTGATATTTACATTAGCAGTGGCAGCAAGACCTGTAGTATCTGTTACAGTATATACTAAACTATCTGTACCGTTAAAGTTTACCTCTGGAGTATATGTAATACTTCCATTAGCATATATCGCAACACCATGACTAGGTTGTGTTGTAATCTGAACTGCTAAAATATCTTGATTTTGATCACTAAAACTTAATGGTATTTCTACTGCATTATCTTCATTAGTAGTAGCTACTGAATCTAATGCAACCGGTGCATACTCATTTCTTTTAACCACTAAGTTATATGTTTGATTTTTTGTAACTACAGTACTGTTTGCATCACTTGCAACTTTAGAAACAGTCGCTTTTAAAGCTACATTTACATCTATCGTATCAGTTCTTGTTATAACACCTGTTGTAGCATCCACAGCTGCATTGTCTGATGACCAAGTAAGGTTTACATCTGTTAATGTAGCAGGATCTGTAAGATTTAAATCTACTATAATATTATTATTTGCTGTATTAGCTCCTAAATAGCTGATATTGTTATCAAAAGCATCTTGTATTGCATCTAGTGCATCTGCAATTGGGTCTGTATATGTCCCATCTTCGATCTGTGTAACAGTATCGTTTGCATCTAAGTTTTCAATTACCGTTGTATAGTCTGCAATTGCCGTAGTGTCATTATTTTCAATTGCTGATTCTACTACTTCTGTATAAGTGTCTAAAACATCACCAATACCGTCAAGTGTATCTGTTGTAGCATTTTGCTCAGCTATCTCATCAACTTTAGCGACATATGTTTCTAAAAATGTTTCAACACTTGTATCAATAGCAACGCTTTTATCTGTCGCCACTTTCTGTACTAAAACAGTTGCATTAAAGTCACCACTACTTGTATTTTCATCTGTCACGCTTGCAAGCGAAGCAAATACATCTTCATAAGCCTTGTTAAAGTCACTTTCACCAGTTGCAGCAGCAACTACTTCAACTGTCTTTTGTACTTTTTGTGCAGCTAAGAAAACTGTAGGTTCTGTCATCGGATCCTTATCAACATCTTCAGCTGAAAGACCAAAGTTTGCAGCTACTTTTGTTTTAGCTGTATCAATATCCACACCCTTAGCAACCATTGCAGTAACATATGTACTTAAAGGTGAAAGGATAGGTGTTTTTCCTTGATAAATCGCAGAAAGTCTCCCTTCAAACGGTTTCCCAGTACTTCTATCTATACCACCGTATGCATAGATTTTAGTACCATTTGTAATTGTACCTGTTAAAGTAAAGTCACCGTTTGTATCTGTAATAGTTGCTTGTTCTGTAGCATTTTGTTCTCCATCAGCCGTACTATCTACAAAAACAGTAGCTCCTTGAAGATAACCATCAACTGCTCCACCACTTATACTAGTGAGTGTAGTAGTACTGTCACTACTGCCTCCGCCACTACATCCAGTCATCCCAAGTACAACTGCCGTACCTAAAGACATCATAGATGTTTTTAGAAAAAAGTGTTTCATTATTTCTCCCTTTTTTAGATTAAAATCTATTGTGTAGTATACTAACCCTATGTCACATTTATCGTCACATTTTTGTTATTTTTTGAAAAATGTTAAGATCTGCTTATGAACGTAACATTAAAACTACTTATTATTCTTCTTTTTAGTTTATCGCTTAGTGCATATGATATAGACGATACAACATCAAATGTTTCATTACTTGAACACAGTTCTATTTTTCTCGATCATACAAACAGTCTTGAAAAAGAAGAAGTTCTAACTAAAAAGTTTCAAATAAATAATCAGAAGGTAATTAACCTTGGTATAGTTCCAGATACTGCTCTTTGGATCAAGTTTACTCTCAAAAACAAGACAGATAAACCACTAACAAAAATCATAGAATATGCTAATTCAGAAACCGAAGATCTCCTGTTTATTGACGGTGATAAAACTATTAAAGATGGGATGTTTCATCATAGGGATTCAAGAGACTCTCTCAATCCTACTTTTGAAATCACCTTGCAACCTTTTGAAGAGAAAACATACTTCATTAAGGGGCATTGTAAAATTTCAACATTTGTAGCAAAAATTATTTTATGGAATAAAACTGATTTTGTAGAGCATAGCTATACACAGAAGTTCTATATGATTACTTTTTTTACAATCATTGTAACTCTTTTGCTTTACAACCTTATGCTCTTCATCTTTACCAGAGATATAGTTTACTTGTACTATATCCTATATCTCACAGCAGTAATTTTCTTTGAGTCAATCTATCTCGGAGTTGCTCAGCTCTACCTTTTTTCCAATGCTATTTCAGAGTTTGTCACAAAAGCGACGATGTGCTACATTGTTATACTTGTTTTACCGATGCTCCTTTTTACGATGGAATTTTTACATACAGAAAGATTTAAAAAGACACATCTATTTTTAAAAACTTATCTCTATGGGCTTCCTATTATTGCTCTATTGAGTTTTGATAATTTTTTATTTGATCTAAATGTAATGTTAATTTTTTTCCCGTTAGGATTTTTAATGGTATTGTCAGGATTCTATGCTCTAAAAAATGGGACAAAAGAAGCATCTATCTACCTTATAGGGTGGACATTCGTAATCATCTCTCTCATCTTCTCGGTCATACAGTCTCTAGGTGGTTATAATATATTTGAACACTTCAGATATATAAACGAAGTTGCCTTTTCACTAGAAGCCTTTACCTTCTCAATAGCACTTGCTTATCGTATAAGACGTTTACATCTTCAAAAAGACACCCTTAACCAAAAACTTATAGAGTTGCAACAAGATGAACAAAAACGTCTTCAAACACTTGTAGAGAAACAGACTCATGATCTCAAAACCTCTTTGGAGGAAAAAGACCTACTCTATAAAGAGTTGCAACACCGAGTAAAAAACAATCTTGCAATGGTAATTTCACTTTTACAATTGCAGATCCATAAGACAACTGTTAAAAGTACTAAAAATGAACTTACTGTTACTTGTAATAGAATCAACTCTTTTGCAAAACTCTATGAACTTTTGCACTTATCAGATGATCATTCCATGATCAATACAGAACTATATTTTCAAAACATTATCAAGAATATCAAGATACATTTTAAACTCCATGTAAATATTCTTTACGACATTAAATACAATATACCAGTAAAGGACTCTATCTATTGCGGATTGATTTTAAATGAACTTATTACAAACTCCTTTAAATACGCTTTTAACAATGAAGGGACAATTCTTGTACGTACCTACAAAAAAGATCACTATATTTACATGTCTGTAGAAGATAATGGTAAAGGGTACGATCTAAAGAAAACTCCGTCACTTGGATTGACGATAGTAGATACATTAACTCAAAAGCAACTCCGTGGTACAATAGATGTACAAGTAGATAACGGAACAAAAACAATAATTAAGTGGAAAGAGGAAAGTTAAATATGAAAGGTTTAAACATTCTTATCATCGAGGATGAAAGTATTCTTGCTTTAAACTTATCTCTCCAACTCAAAGAAGCGGGGTTTCATGTTGTTGATAATGCCACAAATTTTGAAGATGCTTTTTCACTATTAAAACAACACAGTGAAATTAACCTGCTCATTATGGATATACATCTCAATGATAAAATAGACGGTGTTGACTTCTATAAACAACTTAACGAAAAAATTCCAGTCATTTACCTCACAGCCTATACAGATGATCAGACTATCAATAAAGCGATAGAGACTCAGCCTTTAGGCTATTTGGCAAAGCCTCTAAATGAAAGAGAGCTTTTTGCTTTACTGAAACTTGCGGCTTTAAAAAGAAAACCTCTACAAACATCAAAAGAAAATCTTTTAACACTTCCAAACAACTATATTTTTGATCGAGAGCACGATATACTGACCCATAATGGTCAACGGGTAAAAATAAATGGGAAAAAACTTCAACTTTTAAAACTACTTATTGAAGCAAAAGGGGAATATATTCCATTTGAGATAATAGAAGATGAACTTTATAAAGACAATCCTCCTAGTGAATCTTCTCTAAGAACATTGGTTTACAGACTCCGTTCTCAGCTTGGATATGATTTCATTGAGACACAACGAGCATATGGAATTCGACTCTCTATGCAAAATTCATCATAAATTCTAAATTTTTTAGATACAATGCATATTTAAGTGAAAGATGAGGATACATTTCATCTTTAGTGTGATTTTGCTCTACCCGTGTGAACCAACCTAAAGACTCTCCAATATTTTGACACGAAATTTTTAAACAAGGTTGCTTTATGGCAGAATTAGTAAACGGATCAGTTAAATGGTTCAACGAGGAAAAAGGTTATGGTTTCATTCAACAAGACAATGGTGGTAGTGATGTATTTGTACACTTCCGTCAAGTAAACAATCCAAATGGTGGTAGAGTTTCTCTTCAAGAGGGGCAAAAAGTTACTTTCGAAATCGGTGAGGGACAAAAAGGTCCTCAAGCTGAGAACGTAACAGCTGTATAATCTTTATACAAAGTAGGGAAATTTTTCCCTACACCTTCTTTACAATCTGATAACATTCACGAGCTATCTCAAGCTCTTCATCTGTTTTTATTACAAAACTTTTTAAATTTTTCAATATTGCTTTATCTAAGATCTTATCCCGTATCACTTGAGAATTTTCACCTATACCGCCGCTAAAGACAATAGCATCCACCTCTGTGTCAAGCAACATGAAATAAGCCCCTATATACTTATGGATTCGTCTCACCATCATTTTAATCGCAAGTTTTGCACGCTCATCATTACGCTCTAAAATTGTCCGAATATCATTCTCCCCGCAAACTCCAATCAGTCCCGACTTTTTATTTAAGATGGTATCTACTTCCTCAACACTCAAATTTAGAGACTTTTGCATATATAATACGATCTCCGCATCAAGATCACCGCTGCGACTCCCCATCATTAAACCCTCTAGTGGAGTAAATCCCATAGAGATATCTACACTTTTACCGTTTTGAATAGCACAAATACTCTCACCGTTTCCTAGGTGGAGTGAGATAAGGCTTGTCTTTTCAGGTTCTTTGTTTAAAAGTTTTGCAGCCTCTTTTAAAAGATAACTATGCGAAGTACCGTGAAAGCCGTAACGTCTGATATGATTTTTTTCATACATCTCATACGGCAGTGCATACATATAGGCCTCTTTTTGCAAACTAGAGTGAAATGCGGTATCAAACACTGCTACTTGAGGAATATTTGGAGCAAACTTTTGCATCACCTCTATCCCCTCCAAGTTTGCAGGATTGTGAAGAGGTGCTAAAGGGATAAGCTCTCGGATCGTTCTAATCACTTCATTATCAATTAAAACCGTACTATGAAACTTCTCACCGCCGTGAACAACCCTGTGTCCGATTACATCTATCTCACTAAAGTCGATCGCCAATGCCTCTAATGCCTGATGGTGATCTTTTATATCTGAATGCTCTTCACCTATATGCTCAACAAGTTTTTCCTCTAAAACTGTTCCTTGGGGAAATTTTAAGAGTTTAAACTTTAAAGAGGAACTCCCAGAGTTAACAACTGCTATTTTCATTTTGCCCCGCTTGTATCGCCGTTATTGCGATCGTATTTACTATATCAGCTACCAAACACCCGCGGCTTAGATCATTTACAGGCTTTTTAAGACCTTGGATAATCGGTCCAATAGCTACCGCCCCGCTACTTCTTTGCACCGCTTTATAGGTGTTATTCCCGGTATTTAGATCAGGGAAGATAAACACACTCGCCTCCCCTGCTACTTTCGAGTTTGGAAGTTTTTTTCGTGCTACATCTTTATTAATTGCGGCATCGTATTGAATAGGCCCTTCTACAAACAGATCAGGGGCTTTCTCTTTTACCAGTTTTGTAGCCTCTTTTACTTTGTCTACATCTTCACCCCAGCCGCTATTGCCCGTTGAATATGAGAGCATTGCCACTTTCGGTTCAATATCGAAAAGTTTTGCCGTTTTTGCAGAAGCGATTGCGATGTCGGCTAAATTTTTACTGTCTGGTTCCTGGTTGATCGCACAATCACCATAGACTAAAACTTTTGTTTCAAAACACATCAAAAAAACCGAAGAGACGATAGAGATCTCTTTTGCTGTTTTTATGATCTGTAGTGCCGGTCGCATAGTATCGGCTGTTGAATGGACTGCACCGCTAACCATCCCATCGGCGATCCCGCATTCAACCATCATAGTTGCAAAATAGTTTGCATGGATCATCGCATCTCTTGAAGCTTGAAGTGTTAACCCTTTTTCTTTTCTCATCTCATAAAACTTTTCTACAAAACCATCCAAGAGTTCAGAATCTCTATGATCGATAATCTGTGCTTTTGAGAGGTCAAGCCCAAGCCTTAAATATCTATGTCGCACCTCATCTTTATCTCCAAGCAAGATAATATCTGCAACATCCCGGCGAAGTATGATCTCAGCTGCACGTAGTACCCTTTCATCTTCACTCTCCGGCAGTACTATTGTTTTTTTATCTGCACGTGCCATTGCAAAAAGTTTATACTCAAACATCTGCGGTGTCATAATATCACTAAAACTATGCGATATCTTCTCCTCGATCAGCTCAACATCTACGCTTTTATAAAACTCACCCAACGCTAGAGCAATTTTACGCTCTGAATTAACCCGTACACGCGGATGAAGCTTAATAATGTTTTTCGCAGTATTATAACTATCTGTTTCAACTGAGAGAATAGGAACCTTAAAACTTTTCAAACCGTCAATCAGTTTTTCTATATTTGGATGGATCGACATATTAAATGGAAATACTATCCCGCTGATATTTGGATATGCCGATGAATGAAGTGCCCCTAGAAGCCCAAGTATAATATCTGAACGATCTGCAGGAACGATAATGAGGTCATCCTCTTGAATATGCTCTAAAAAATTATCTAAAGAGAGTGCTGCAACACGCACCTCTTTAAAAGTTCTATTGTAATCATGCTCTGATACAAACACCTCTTTTGCATCCAAACCTTCGATCAAGTCCTCAATTGTTGAGAGGCTGAGTTCAGAGTTCTCCTCAACTATAAAAGTGGTATAGTCACTCTTTTGTAAAAGTGATTTTAACTCCTGTGACTTCTCTTTAGAGACTCGGTTAATGAAAGTTGCAAAATGGTTAGAAGCTAAGCTTATATGCTCATTTTCAATTAAAAGGTCTTCATAAACATCTTTTACCTCTTTATCTTTTGCCCCGATAATATTGATATACCCTGAACCGAAATTTTTAGCAAGTTCCATATTAAGATCATACGCTATCGTAGCACTTAAAGCATCTCTGTTAATCCCCTCACAAAGAACAAAGTCATAACTTTTCTCTAACTCTTTAAACTTCTCAATCAGTTGGTTAAGTAACTCTTTCTCTTTTTTTTGCGAGAGCATCTCTTCCACATATGAGATAGGAAAACCGATACACTGCTCATACTTCATATCTAGTTTATAGCGTTCAAGTATAAACTGAGTGTTATAGTCTTCACAGTTTTGATCGTAGATTACAGGTCTGAAAAAGGCTACTCGATGTAGCTTACGTTTTAAAAGTTCCATCATACCCATTGAGATAAACAGGGAACCTACATTTTTTTCATTTGAAGCTATATAGAGTGATTTTATTTGCATTCCGCTCTCCCACGCGCTCACTAGTTTGACGAAAGTCTTTAAAGAAATTTTCGTAGGGCTCAGACCAACGGGAGGATTTGTCCCGAAGAAAACTACTTTAAAGACGCTCTTTCAAAACGCTATTATTGTATAATTCTATCTAAAAACGGAAAATTTATGTGTATATGTGGAAATGAAAAAGATTTTAGTGAATGTTGTGAGCCGATAATTACAAAACAAAAAATCCCTGCGACTGCCGAAGAGTTGATGAGAAGCCGTTACTCTGCCTATGTTCAAGCAAATGGTGAGTACCTTGTTTACTCTGCCGTAAAAGAGAACCAGTTTAATGAAGATGTCGCTTTGATCGAAGAGTTTTCAAACTCTGTAGAGTGGTTAAAACTTGATGTTTTAGATGTAACACCCACAACGGTAGAGTTTAAAGCTTACTACCGCGATCAAAATGGGATCCAAGTACTGCATGAAAAAAGTAACTTTATCCAAGAGGACGGGATCTGGAAATATAAAGACGGAGAGCTTTATAACTCTAAAGTGGAACGTAATGAAAACTGTCCGTGCGGAAGCGGAAAAAAATATAAAAAGTGTTGCGCGTAGACAAAGTTAAATAGGTTTTACAAACACAAAACTTTTTTTCGAAAAACCGTTTTTCTCGTAAAAACGGTGTGCATCTTCCTTTTCTATTCCGCTGGAGAGTACAAGATTTTCACAAGCACCCATCTTTGCATAATCTTTTAGATAATCTAGCATCATCACCCCGTAACCCTGCGATCGAAACGCTTCGTCGGTTACAAGTTCATATACAAAAAGATGACGTCTGTGATATAGATTTGTACTTACAGCCACCCCTGCATAGGTGATAAGTTTATCTCTTTCAAAGATACCGATCATCGTATAATTAATATCACGCATCTCATAGATTAAGTCCTCAAACTCTTTATAATCCAAGGAGACTCGCAGTTGGCCGACAACTTCCCATGCCGTATCTAATTCTTTTAGTGTAAGTTCACGTATTTGCATTGGGGTATTTTACACTATTTTGATATAATTGCGAAAAATTTAAAGGCAAACTATGAAACATATCATTTTTTCTATCCTTACACTTTTTCTTTTATCCGGATGCTCGGCAAAAGAGTTCAATGAAGGTGTAAATAGTATTACAAACGATGTTAGCAATGCTTTTAATGGTTCAAAAGACAATTCAAACTAAACTCCAACGAATAGGCAATTAAATAATGGTAACTGTACAAAATCTTACAATGAGATACGGAAATAGAGTTCTATTTCAAGACATCAATCTAAAACTGGACCGTAATAAACGTTACGGACTTATCGGTGCTAACGGTGCCGGAAAAACAACTTTTCTAAAAATTTTATCTGGACAAATCAACGAGTATGAAGGGGAAGTGATCATCCCTAAATCAAATAAAGTGGGTGTTCTTGGGCAAAACCAGTATGCATTTGAAGATTACACTATTATGGATGCTGTTTTATACGGTAACAAAAGACTTTACGATGCGATCAAAGAAAAAGAAGAGATCTACATGACGGGTGACTTTGAAGACGATGCAGTAAATAATCGTCTTGCAGAGTTAGAAACTATCTGTGTAGAGGAAGATCCAACGTATGAATACGATGTAAATATCGCTAAAATCTTAGAAAATGTTGGTATCCCTGCTGAACAGCACAACGAACTTATGTCTACACTTGATAATGCCGATAAATTCAAAGTTCTTCTTGCACAAGTTTTATACCCGAAACCTGATGTTTTATTCCTAGATGAGCCTACGAATAACCTTGACATCGAGACTATCAGCTGGTTAGAGCATGAGCTTCAGCGTCACGAAGGTACTATGGTTGTAATTTCACACGATAGACACTTCTTAAATGCAGTTGTAACGAATATCTTAGATGTTGACTTCCAAAAGATCCGTGAATTTACCGGTAACTATGATGACTGGTACATTGCAGCAAACGTTTTAGCAAAACAGATGGAACTTGATAATGCAAAAAAACAAAAAGAGAAAGAGCAGCTTGAAGCTTTCGTTCGCCGTTTCTCTGCAAATGCTTCAAAAGCAAAACAAGCAACATCAAGACAAAAACAACTTGAGAAACTTGAGATCGAGGATATTAAACCATCTTCACGTCGTGACCCTTCTATCGTTTTCAAAGCAAAACGTGTAATGGGTGATGAAGCACTAAACGTAATCGACGTATCTCACTCTTACGGAGACAACGAAGTACTTAGAAACGTATCTTTTAAAGTAAATCCAGGTGAGAAAATCGCACTTATCGGTGGAAACGGTGTGGGTAAAACTACACTTATGAAGATCCTAATGGAAGAGATGAAACCAAGTACTAGCGGTGAGATCCAATGGGGTGCTACAATTGAGAACTCGTACTTCCCGCAAGATACTGCAGATATCATTGAAGGTGACGGAACACTTTACGACTGGTTACGTGCATTTGATCCAAAACGTGACATCGCTGAGATCAGAAACTGTCTTGGACGTATGCTTTTTAACGGTGAACAGCAAGAGAAATCTGTAGTATCTATCTCAGGTGGGGAAAAACACCGTATGATGCTTTCAAAAATGATGCTAGAGGGTGGAAACTTCTTACTACTCGATGAGCCTACCAACCACCTTGACCTTGAAGCGATCGTAGCACTTGGTGAAGCACTACACGAATTTAACGGAAACGTTATCTGTGTATCTCATGACCGTGAGTTACTTGATGCATTTGCTACTCGTATTATCGAGCTTCACGATGATGGTACATATACTGACTTTGAAGGTACTTACGAAGAGTTTGCTGCAATGAAAGAGGCTCAGAAATAATGGAGTATAAAGAGTTTTTAGGTTTAGGTATTGCCGGAAACTTTGCTCTTCACCTTGCACAAGCAGGTGAACTCGAAGACTTCAAAGATGTAATCACAGAAGATGAAGCAGCTCCAAAAGGGATGTTTCCTTTCTACCTTCCTTGTGATAAAACTGCATCTGAGAGTTTAAACTATAAACCGAAAGAGATGCTCTACACATACCCTCTATCAAGTGACACAATTACTCTTCCAAAAGAGGATGTAAATGTTCAAGCTGAACCTGAGGTTGGACTTGTTTGTGAGTTAGAATATGAGGGTGATGCGATCAAATCGATCACACCTACACACTTTGGTGCATATAATGACTGCTCTATCCGTGTAGCGGGTGCTTCAAAGATAAGTGACAAAAAAAACTGGGGTGCTAACTCTAAAGGTGTAAGCGATAACCTTTTTGCAATTGATAAATTTGCCGAGGGTGGTATTATGGATAACTTCTCAATTGCTAGTTTTTTAAGACGTGATGGTGAAGTGCATGCTTACGGTGAAGATGTAGAACTAAACGGCTACAGCTACTTTTACTCAAAGTTAACTGACTGGATCAAAAACCAGATCAATACACAAAAAGAGTTTGGTCCATTAGAGCCTATCAAAGAGTACATCAATGCTTGTGGTAATCCTACAAAACTACTTGTGAGTATCGGTGCTACGCGTTATACAGAGTATGGTGAGACTACATTTTTAAAACCTGAGGATGAAGTTGTAGTAGTTGTATACAACAACACTAAGCTCTCCGCTGTAGAAGTTGTGGAAGCTGTAAAAAACAACAAGTACGATCCTGCAATTATGAGCGTGTTAGCTGAAAAAGTGACACAATAAAATGTCAAGAGGAAAAAAGTTAGACCTTTTCATCGGTGCAGATATCGATGATGGCTGGTCTGAGGTACAAGAGAAGAAAAACACTTCTAAAAAGGGAGTGCTGGAACCTCAAAAACACCAACTTTTTTTCTCTAAAGAGAAACGCCGCGGAAAAGTCGTTACTTTGGTCGGTGAATTCCAGCTGGATAAATCTGCATCTGCCGAACTTCTTAAAAAACTGAAGAAAAAGCTCGGCTGCGGCGGAGCTTTTAAAGATGGATTTATGGAGTTTCAAGGGGAGTTAAAAGAGAAACTTCGTCCCCTCTTAGTAGACGCGGGGTATAACTTTAAACCAAAACACTAACTCTCTTGTGCCTCGGTTTGCTCCTCCTCTTTCACCTCAATCTCAAATACAAGTTCTAGAACTTTTGCAGCATCAATAAATGAGTTAATTGCGAGCAGAACTGAACGGTTAGAGTTTAGAAAAGCAACAACCATTTTTTCATCAAGCCCCTCTTTCTCAAAATTTCTTGTAACTTTATTGACAAAACTTTTATTCTCTTTGAGAATCTCCTCATGATTTCTCATAATAGTTTCGTGTGATATCTCCTTATTTTCAAATAATAGGGCATTTTGAATCGCTTTAATCAGATTCTCTCTGATCAAATTAAAATAGTAAAGTGTCTTTTGATCATCACTTTGTGTAAACTGGTCAATATTATGCTTTATATCTTTTATGGTTCTTGCACCATATACAGACTCTCTTAAAGAGCTATAAAGTGTGTCTAAAGCGCCTGTTTGTTTTTCAGTAAGTACAAGTTCACTGATTTTATTAAGATACTTTATTGTTTCAAACTCTATGATTTTAAGCTTTTCATATTTACTATTGTAATCATAGTCATACTCTTGCGTCGCATCATTAATTATCTGATAAGCTGTTTTATCAGTTTTAAGTACCTCACTCGGTTTTACATTAATAAGAAAGAATGTGAACTTAATACATTTCATAAAAAGGTGTGCGATCTCATTTCTCGTTGCGATCAAAGCACTCTCTGCTACACTTGGCTCTACCATATGAATATATTTTGTTGCAACCTCATGTCGAACAATAAAAAGCTTATTTAAAAAGTTTGCTATTTTATCTATAAAAGGGCTTAACAGTAATACCCCTAACACATTAAAGATCGTATGAAAGAGTGCGAGTGCAGTTACAGGATCATTTTTAAACTGGAGAATATCTAAGATAAAATAACTGAGTTGCGATAAAAATATAAAAGCGATAATAGCCGTGATAATATTAAAAAGAAGATGTGCTGCAGCTACCCGTTTTTTAAAGGAGACACCACCGATAGCACCGAGTATTGCCGTTGCCGTTGTCCCTATATTTGTCCCTATTGCCATAGCTGCCGCCATCTCAAATGTAAGGATGTTGGTACTTAAAGCACTCAAAATAATAGCCGTTGCCGCCGAACTGGACTGAATAAGTGCAGTGATCACCATTCCTAATGCTAAAAATGCAATAAGAGGGAAGCTTTTATATGAGGCAAGATCAATCCCTACAGCAAATCCTTCAATAGCCGTTTTTAAGATATCCAGACCCATAAATAAGAGTCCGAATCCGACAAAGATTTTAGCAGTTGCTATCAATTTATAATGTCGTGCAAACATCAGGACAATCCCGCCAACTCCTATCATAGGTAAGGCAAACACCTCTATCTTTACTTTAAACCCTAAAATTGCCACCAGCCAAGCTGTTGCTGTTGTCCCCATATTTGCACCAAATATAATCCCTATCGCACCCTCTAAACTTATAAGTGATGCACTTACAAAAGAGAGTGTCATCAGTGTGACTACAGAGGAACTTTGTAAAAGTGCAGTAGCAATACCACCCGTAAAAATAGCTTTTATATTTGTCTGGGTAGAGTGTTTTAGCCATCTTTTAAATTTGATTCCCGCAAACTCTTTGAGGGCTAACTCCATATATCCCATACCAAAAAGGAACATTCCAAGTCCGCTAAGTGCTACTATAATATCATACATCTTTACGCGCTAACCACTTTCATTAAACTTACATCTGTCGTGATCTGGTATCCGTCACGCCCATTCTCTTTTGCCTTATAAAGCATCTCATCTGCACGAGAGATCAAAACCTCATCATCTAAAGCTTCATCTGCTATACAACAAACTACTCCGATAGAAATAGTTACAAATTCATCTGCATCAGATTGCTCATGTTTTATTTCTCTCTGTTTTACTACCTGACATAATTTTCTTGCAAGATTTGCACTGTCAGACTCATTTGTCTCACTAAACAAGACTCCAAACTCTTCACCGCCGAGACGAAATACATAATCACTCGGACGTCTGAGTGTATCTTTTAAAACCTTAGCGACACTTTTAAGTGCATAATCTCCTTCAACATGTCCGTATGTATCATTATACTGTTTAAAAAAATCAATATCCAGCATCATAAATGTAATGTAGTTCTTATGTCTTTTTGCACGTTTGAGCTCACGCTCATAGATATGATTAAAATATCTTCTGTTGTATAAGTTTGTCAAACTATCGGTAAAAGATGCATTTTCAAGTTTTTTATTTACCTGTTTTAACTTTTTTGCGATTGCGTGAAGTTTTGTATGGTCCTCTTGAATACTTCTAAAAACATACATAGTAATAAGCAGTACAGCTAAGATCACAATAACAAGAGTAAGCCCGATATTAAAGGCTATATCTTCATACTTGTTAAGAAATTTTTTGCGTTCAAACTGAGCGACTTCAATCTCGTAATTGATAAGTTTTTTAATTATTGAATGAAGGTTAGATACCTTTTCTTCAACTCTGTTTAGTGCAATATTCTCCGGCTTTCCACCTTTTTTTAAATACTCCAATGTTGTTTTAAAGGCCCTGTTAGCGCTTCTTAGTTCCATATCTACATATTCAATATAGTCGAGTTCTTCGGTATGTTTGTAATGTTGCGAATAGCTCTTCCATTTTTGCTCTATATGCTCTAATGATTTTTCAAGCTCTCGCATTGTTTGTGAGCGAGATATCTCTGCTCTGCTCACTTTATGAAGAGGGGCTGATATTCCGCCGTGATATGTTTGTACAATCTCATGCAGTTCAGTAACGGGGACTAATGAACCAAAATATAAAGAGTCCACATTTCTTTTCATGGCACTAATATAACTAGCACCTACGATTCCCACAAATATTAGTCCTATCGTGATAAAAACGAAAAGAAAAAACAGTTTGCTTTTAAGTTTCAAAGCTTCTATAAATTTCACTGTGGCTCCTTATCATCTAGAGCTAAATATTAAGCATATTTTGTGCCATTAAATATTATAATTTACAAAAAATAAGAAGATAAAACTATGGAAGCAAAATCAATAAGAGCAGATAAATATTTAGATACTTTTGAGATTCAAGAACACTTAAAAAATGTAGAGTATATCATTATGGCGACACCTGCCCCTGAGAAATACAGAGCTACACCTATTCATTTCACAATCTTTTTAAATACACCCGAAGCACTACCGGATGAAGTAAAACAACCTGTATTAGATAAGTTTTGCAGTGACTATAAGATCACAAATCCGACAGAAGTATTGAGCCAGTTAACAGCAGTAGGGTTTGCAATATCGAACGCACAGGATACACCAATGCCAATGCCACTGTTTAAACAACAAGACAGAGCAAGTGTGCCTCATACACCTATGCATGTTATAGACTTTTTAGCAGATTCAAATGAGTTTGCCGAAGCAAAAATCAAAAACCTAACTGGATGGAGTTACTCTTACAATTCATAAACTCTTGTAGTTAGTTCTTGGAGTTCACATGGCACAAACAACAGACTATATAAAACTCTCAAAAATAGCTGGAGTTTTATATCTTATAATAATTATCTGTGGCATATCGAGTGAGCTGTTTGTAAGAGCTCCTATAATCGACTATGAAAGTTCTGTATCGACTCTCAAAAACATAACAACATCTTTACCACTCTACCATTTAGGCTTTGTACTCGACTTAGTGATGCTCTTAAGTGATGTGGCATTAGCCGTTATCTTCTATAAACTGTTTCAACCCGTAAATCAACTCTTATCTTTAAATGCTTTAGTGTATAGAGTTGTACATGCTATCATAGTAACTATTGCTCTCTTATTTTCCTATTTTGCCTCTGTTATAGTACTTAACAATGCACTACCAATAACACAGACAACTTATTTAATGAGGCTTTTTTTGGATATTCATTCATACGGTTATGATTTAGGTTTGATATTTTTTTCGGTATCAAATGGGATTATCGGAGTTCTTATTCTGCGTTCATTCAATTTGCCGAAGATACTCGGCTATGGACTTATTTTAGCTTCACTTGTATATCTAGCAGGCAGTTTTATCCACTTCTTATTTCCAGCGTTCCTCTCTTTTATCGAAGTAGCATACTTAATCCCTTTCATCGCAGAGACAAGTTTTGCTCTTTGGCTCCTTTTTCTAAACGAGAGATACCAAAAAAATTTTCAGACACTTAACGATTAAGTGTCTCTATCTCTTCGATCTCTTTTTTAACATCTTTTGAGAGGTTCTCATATCCCGTTTTTGTTACTAAGATATCATCCTCTATTCTTATCCCTATTCCACGATATTTTTTTGGAATTTTCGTATCCTCTTTAGGCAAATATATGCCGGGTTCTATCGTTAAAACCATTCCCGCTTTGAGTGGTATCTCTTTATTGTTTTTATCTTTATATGGATTTTGATCGTGTACATCAAGTCCCATATAGTGCCCTATTCCGTGTGGAAAATATTTTTTATGAGCTTTGTCTTTGAGGAGCTTTTTCACACTCCCTTTTAAGATACCGAGTTTAACCATCCCCTCACACAACATTTTTTCAGCTTCATTTTGCAATTCGCTTCGAAGGAGTGTCGGCTTGATCATAGATATAATTTTTTTCTCAACATCCAGGACCATCTGATACAACTCTTTTTGCGGTTTTGTAAACTTACCGCTTACAGGGATTGTTCTAGTTATATCACTTGAATAGTACTCATATTCACACCCTGCATCTATTAAGATCAGATCACCTTTGTTTAAAGGTTGGTCATTATTTATATAGTGCAGAGTATTGGCATTATCCCCTGAAGCTACGATCGAAGTATATGCATCGCTGTAGGCACCATTTTTTTTGAAGATATATTCCATTTCCGCCTGAAGCTCATACTCAAAAGAGCATCTGCTACTCATCTTCATCGCTTTGTGGTGTGCTTGCTTTGTAATTGAGAGTGCTTTTCTTATAAGTCCAATTTCAGCTGCTGACTTTATCAATCTCATCTCTTCTGCAATCTTTGCGGCATCTTTAACATCTCTGATCGTATTTGAGAGTTTTTTATATTTTTTAATACACTCAGCTTCGATTTTAAAATCATAATACAAAGTATTTTTTGCAGTTGCGAACTCTTTGAGTTTTCCATCAAGCTGATCTATCTCAAACACATCATCAACACTGAAAATCTCTTTAGCTTTTTTAGCTCCCAGTCGTTTTCCTGTCCAAAGTTCAAGAGTCGGATCTTTTTTCATAACAAAAAGATAGGTTTTTGCCTCCTCTTGCTCTTTGACAAAGACCAAGACACTGTTGTCCTCTTTAAAACCTGTTAAATAATAAAAATTACTATCTTGTCTATATGGAAATTCCGTATCGTTTGAACGCACTTTTTGTTCAGCCGATGTCACTATTGCCAAAGAATTTTTTTCTAGTTTCTTTCCAAATCTTTCTCTTCTTTTTCTATACTCTTTCTCTTGAATCATCTATCACTTCCACTTAACCAAACAACTGTATCTTCCAAAACTTTTCCTAATAAAATATTGAGTGCTTCCACACCACCCTCGGCATCAGCCGTTTTCGTTTTCATAACTTTATAAAAACTCTTCGAAGCTATTAGCTTCCCGCTTTTTCTCTCTACAAGATTAAAAGAGATATCTATCTTCGCTTCAGAGCTATCTTCAGCTGCATTAAACGACTGAATAAACTCATTGATACTCATCTCTAGAACTAAGTCACCTTTTTTAGAAGACTTATATCCATACACACCGTCAAATAATCCCGCTTCATCCAAGACATTTACAAGTTTATTTGCAATAACCCTATTTGGAGTATCTGCCCAAGCTGACTGTGTATATGAGTACTCTTTATAACGCCCCACACTATAACGCATAGTTGTAGAACTTAAAGATACATTTGAAAATACGGGTGAGATTTTTATAGAGTGTTTTTTACATCTGTTTTGATCTACTGGAAGTTCAACTTCAGGATCGATTCTATAGTCTGTCATTGAAGGGTATGTTACACTACATCCACTCAGTAAAAAAACCGTTATAGCTAAAAGAACTATTCTCATTTTATCTCTCCCCCGGAGCTTTTTTTATCTCTTCACGTTTAAATATAATATCTGATGGACTTCTATCATATTGTTTTAAAGAGTTATCTAACTGTATCATCGTCTCTTGTAACTGCAGTAAAGCATTGTTCATATTTGGAACAACTTCTGAAGATATCTCTTTAAAATTAAAATCTCCGCTTGCAAGAGCCTTTTTAAACTCTGTCATCGTACCGTCAATTTTGTTATAGCTATGCTTGATAGAATATAATGCTTTAGAAACATTGTCTTCCCATTTAACCGTATGATCTGCAAGCCCTTCAATCTTCTGGATTGCTATATCCAAGTTTTTCATAGCACTTTGAAAATTGGCTATTGTTTTTTCATCTAACGCATCACCTATTTTATCAATAGTTCGTGTAGTTGATGATACCAGTTTCATAAACTTCTCTTGATTTTCATCTTTTAAAAGTTTCTCTGTTTGAAACAAGGTTGCCGTCATATGTTCCGATACATTTCCCCATGACTTTTGAAGGTTTTGGAAAATTGAGGGTGCTGTAGCTATCACATGGTAATCATCACCGTCAATCTCCACTATCTTTCTCTCATATTCATTACCAACAGTCAAGTTTACATATGTCAGCCCTGTAATACCTTGTGCCGTGAGTACTGCAACTATATTGTCTTTGATTGGAGTATCTTTTAAAATAGCCACCTGAACCTCTACCTGTTCAGAGTTATGTGGATTAATTCGAAGATTGGAGACTTTTCCGACACTAATGCCGCGAAACTTTACAGGGGCGTCCAGATTCAAACCAAACACCGATTCATTAAAATAGATCACGTAACGTTTTATCTCATCTTCATGGGAAGGTTTTAGCATCCAGTACGAAAAACTCGCCAACGTGATAAAAGCAAGTAAGACAACAAAACCAATAAGTGTATAGTTTACTTTATTGTTCATAGTTTCTCTTTAAAAAATGTTTTTACAAATTGGTTCTCAACAGAGTCCATCTCATCAAGAGAACCTTCAAAAGCAATTTTCTTATTATCAATTATAGCTATTTTATCTAAAGTATCGTAAATTGAACGCAAATCGTGAGAAACCATTACAATAGTCAGGTTTAACATCTTTCTTAAATCCAAGATCAAATTGTCAAACTCCCTTGCCGAAACCGGGTCAAGTCCACTTGTAGGCTCGTCTAGAAACAGCAGCTTCGGATCAAGTGCGAGTGCACGTGCAAGACCAGCTTTTTTCCTCATTCCTCCGCTTATTTGCGAGGGATAAAGTTCACCGTCTTCAGGCTTTAAGCCAACAAGCCTTATCTTAAAACGTACAATATCATCTATCATCTTTTTAGATAACGATGTATATTCAACAAGAGGCAGTGCTATATTTTCCGCTACAGTTAAAGAGGAGAAGAGCGCACCGAATTGAAACAAAACACCCCACTGACGTTTTAGTGCAAGTATCTCTTTGGATGAGAGATTTTCTATCTTTTTACCCAGAACCTCAATAGAACCGTTATGAAACTCCTGTAACATCACTATCTCACGCAGCAGGGTTGTCTTTCCGCATCCACTGGGACCTACTATACCGTAGATCTCCCCCTCATTCACACTTAAGTTGATACCGTAATGAACAATCTTTTCACCAAAAACAGTTGTAAGATCTTTTACTTCAATCAACTTCATTATATCCCCAGATTTGTAAAAGCTATAGAGAATATAGCATCACATACAATTACTGCAAAAATCGCCTCTACAACACTCTTTGTAGTATTAAACCCTATACTTTGCGTATCATCTTTTACGATCAGACCTCTATAGATTGCAATTGAAGCTATTAAAAAGGCAAAGAATGGTCCCTTAAAAATTCCGACAAAAAAATGTTTCGCAGCGATCACTTCATGAAACCTCTCTAAAAAAAGTTCCATTGTAATTTTAAGGTCCAGACTCGCAACAAGCACACCGCCGAGCATCCCCATCATATCCGCAACAAAAATAAGCAGCGGCATAGCTATACTCAAAGCTATAATACGGGGCAAAACTAAAAATGCAAAAGGCTCAAACCCCATAGTTCTCATAGCATCGATCTCTTGAGTTATCTTCATAGCACCAATTTGTGCCGTGTATGCCGATCCACTACGTCCCGCTATAACTATTGCCGTAATTAAAGGGGCTAGTTCTCTTAAAATAGAGATTCCCAGCATATCGACTATAAATATATTTCCACCATATATCTTTAGCTGGTATGCCGCCTGATATGCAACAACAAGCCCGACAAGAAAGCTTGTCAGTGCGATAATCATCACTGCTTTTACACCGCTTTCATTGATCTCAAAAAATATCTCTTTATAGCGAATCTTATGAGGTTTTTTCAGATACAACATAAATGATACGAACACTTTTCCTAAAAAACTTACAAAATTTAAAAGAGAGGTATAGTAATGATAGCCTCGTTTCCCGAGACGTTCATAAACTGTTGTTTTTCTAGGGGTGAACTCTTTTTTTATCTCAAGGCGTTTTGATTTCACCAAGTTTAAAGTAGCTTGTATTGTCTCATTTTGTAGTTGTAGCTGATAAGAGGTATTTTGATTTTCTAATTTTTGCAGAATCTGATCGATAAAAAGTGCTACTGCACTATCAATATAATCTAAATGGAGTAGATCAAAATCTACTTGAGTAAACTTTGAAAGGTCCAACCTATCTATTTTCTTTTCAAGGTTAGAGAGGTTATATACAGTAAGTTCTCCTAAAAACTTTAGTAGTAACTTACTGCCATGGAGTTCAACCTGTAGAGAAGTTTCCATCAAATGTAACTTTAAAAATCTCTCTCTAATAGCTTGTTTACTTTTAAAAGAGTAATAATTTTATCTTCTTGTTTTCCAACACCGTCGATGATAGTCTCTTCATCATTGATAGTATCTGGTGCCGGTCCTATGTTCTCTTTTTTAATGCGTATTGCCATTGTTAATCTGTCAATTACAAATCCTGCTACATCATCACCGTAACGCATTACGATAAAACGTGTATCTTCTCCATGCTTTTTAGCTGGAAGACCAAACTTTGTACGTAGGTCTATTAAAGGGATTACCGCACCGCGGAGATTAAATACACCCAGTACGTACTTAGGAACTTGAGGAACTCTCGTCCAAGTAAATGGCTTAATAATCTCTTGGATCGATAATATAGGCACCGCGTACTCTTCATCACCTATCATAAAGCCAACCAACTGTACAACATCATCAAGTTGCCCAACAACGTTATCTTGTTGTTGAGACTGTTTATTTAGAATATCTTTTAGTTTATCAGCCATTATAAGAACTCCGATTTAAAGTTAATGTTTCTTTGTACTACGCTTGCTAGGTAGTCAGAAGAGTAAGGTTTTGTAATATACTCAACCATTCCAGACTCAACACCGCGCATACGATCAGATTTACCAGTACGTGATGTTACCGCGATCAGTGGTAAGTTTTTATATCTATTGTACTTTTTGATCTCGCTTGCTAAAGAGTATCCGTCCATTCTAGGCATCTCGATATCAACAAGCATAGCATCAAAGTTATGATCACCCGATTTTAAGATGTTAAGTGCTTCTTGTCCATCAGCAGCTTCTACAAGAGTGATACCCATCGGCTCTAATGCTTTTCTCATAATAGCTCTATCTGTTTTTGAATCATCCACAATCATAACAGTATAGTCACTTGCAGAGTTTTTCTCATTTGCCGCACTTCCCGCTTGAGCTGCTTCAGTTAAAGCCGTAGCCTTTACATCTTTAGCCATCTCCATAAGTGCTACAACATCAACGATAAGTGTAACGCCACCGTCACCTCTAATTGTAGCTCCAGCAATTCCGTCAATACCTTTGAGGTACTCTCCAAGAGATTTAATAACGATCTCCTCTTGCCCTACTAAAGTATCTACGATAAGTCCAAGCTTACTTGTTCCAAGTCCTAAAACAACAACATAAGCGTGTTCGCTGCTGTCTAAAATTCTCTCAACTTCGAAAATATCACCGATGTGAACAAGCGATAAAACATCGTCACGAAGTCTCATAACGCTTTTACCCTCAACCGTATAGATCTCATCAGTCGAAATTCTAACAGTCTCTAAAACCGAAGCTAGTGGAATCGCATAATGTTCTTCTTGAACACCAACTAATAGTGCTTGAATAATAGCAAGTGTTAAAGGGATCTTTAACTTCATTGAAGTCCCTTTTCCGATCTCGCTGTCTATATCGATAATACCGTTGAGTTTTTCGATGTTTGTTTTTACAACATCCATACCAACTCCACGACCCGATACATTCGTTACCTGCGCAGCTGTTGAGAAACCAGGTTTAAAGATAAGCCCAAAAGCCTCTTTATCGCTCATAGTCTCAGCTTCTTTTTCTGTTATGATCCCTTTTTCAAGCGATTTTGCTTTTAACATTTCAGCATCGAGACCTTTACCGTCATCATCAATTTGAATAACGATCTGATTCCCTTCATTGTACGCTTTTAACATAATCGTACCAGTTTCCTCTTTCCCTTTTGCAACACGATCAGCAGGTGCTTCAATACCGTGGTCACAAGAGTTACGGATAATGTGTACTAATGGATCCCCTATCTCTTCAACGATAGATTTATCAAGCTCTGTATCTTCACCAGAAATTACAAGTTCTATCTTTTTGTTTAGTTCACGAGATAAGTCACGAATCATTCTCGGGAACTTGTTAAACACTTTTCCAACAGGAAGCATACGTGTTTTCATAACAGCGATCTGTAAGTCAGTTGTTACAAGAGATACGATAGATACAACTTGGTTAAGCTCCTCTAAGAACTCTTCACCTTCATAACGCTCTTCAACATCGTCGTTAATCTTAATAAGTCTGTTTTTCGCAAGTACAAGTTCACCGATAAGGTTCATCAAGTGGTCAAGTCTTTTAACATCTACACGAATAGTCTGCTCAACTGCAGCAGGTGCTTTTCTAGCAGGTGCAGCTGCTTTTGGTTCTGAATCTCCACCGCTAGAAGCGGCTGCTTTTGGAGGTGTTGGAGCTGTCGGAGGCGGTGGCGGAGGAGGAGTTTCCTCTTTTGGCTCCTCTGCAAACTCTTCATCAGGTTGTGCATCCGGCTCTAGAGAAGGAACACTTTCACCCGCAGCAATTTTTGCTTCACGTTTTTTCTTATCCTCTTCTTGACGCTGATTTAAAAGTCTCTCGATCTCAGCTTCAACCTCTTCCGGTGACATATTTTCATAATCGAGCTCATCTTCGTCATCGTCTGATGTTGTCTCTTCAACCTCTTCCACCTCTTGAGGTGCTTCTTGTGCTGGAGCTTCTGCTACAGGAGTCTCTACTTCTCCCGTACCGCCGCTTACTTTATCAAGTCTTGAAACACATGCAGAAACATCAATTCCTCCGTCTTCACTTGTATCACGGATCTGCTCAAGCAGTTGTTTCATTAAATCAACTGACTCTAAAATAACATCCATAATATCAGGAGTAATTACAAGTTCGCCGTGTCTTGCTTTGTTTAGAACATCTTCCATATGGTGAGTAAGATGTGTCAAAATATCGAAATTTAAGAAAGAAGATGCACCTTTAACAGTATGTGCTACACGGAAAATTCCGTTTAAAAGGTCTAAGTCTTCAGGATTAGATTCTAACTCAACCAAATCCTCATCTAACTTTTCAACAAGTTCAAACGACTCGACTAAAAAGTCTTGCAGTATCTCTTGAAATTCATCCATATTTTATACTCCTACTTCATATGTGCACGTACTACGCGTGCTACTTGTTCATAAAATTCTCCGGCTTGGAACTTCACTAAGTAAGCTTCCCCTCCGGCATCCAGACCTCTGTTCTCACTAAAGTGATCACTGATTGATGAGTTAAATACAATCGGGATTTGGTTAAATCTAACATCTTCTTTTGCTTTTGCAGCAAAGTGGAAACCGTCCATTTTAGGCATCTCCACATCTGAAATAATAATCTTTAAATGTTCTTCTAAATTATCACCGTAGTTTTTGTAAAGTTCTTCTAGTTTATTAAGTCCCTCTTCACCGTCAACTGCACCGATGACGTCAAAGCCCATTTTTTCTAAGGCATCTGTAACAATTTTTCTAGCTGTTGCACTGTCATCAAGAACCATAGCGATCCCCTTAAAGTGCTCTAAACTTTTTACTTGTATCTCAGTGTCAGGTTCATAAAGTCCCAGCTCTTGTACTACACTCTCTAAGTCTAAAATAAGTAGAACGTTGTCATCTTCAATTTTTGTAACACCAGTAATCTTATTACCGTCTAAACCGCTAGCCGAACTTATAAAAGTTGCCGGTTCAATATTGCTCCAAGATATTCTTCTAATTCTTTTTGCATCGTGCACAATAAAGCCGATAAGTACATTATTGAACTCTGTAATAATTACTCTTGAACTTTGATGGATATTTTCCGGTTCTTTGATACCCATCCATTTCGCAAGATTTACAACAGGTATTACAACTTCACGAAGGTCGAAGATTCCTTCGATAAACTCTGGTGTTCCCGGTAATTCTGTTAAAGAAGGTACCTTGATAATCTCTCTAACTTTAGAGACATTAATCCCGTATATACCCTCATAAATCTCTCCGTTTTCCTCTTTGAAGATACGGAAGTCAACAAGCTCCATCTCATTAGAGCCTATTTTTAAGGAGTTATCATCCATATTTTAAATCCCTTTGGAAAATTGTTTCTCTTCCAATATTGTATTATTTTGCAAAGATTTTACAATAAAATATCTTTGATTGCAAGCAAAAGCGGCTAAATTAACATAGCTAAACCCGTCAAGTTGCAACGTTTTATTTTGATGAAAATGCCCCTCTATAAAGTAGTCACATTCAAATCGGTTTTTAAAACGATTTCTTATAAAATCATCAAACCACCCTAGCTCTTTACAATCATCTTTCTTCATCAAATGTTGATCGACAAAATTTAAAATAAAATGGTTAAAAAAGTTGTCAATCGGTTTTAGTATTTTTAGTACTACTCGGTTTCTAATAAGAGCTGTATAAAGCTGATATCCGAGCGGAGCATCGAAATCTCCATGCGCCAGATATACTTTTTTATCTTGGCAGGCTGCTAAAACGGGCTGTTTTTGAATTGGATAGATTTTAATATTGTCAAATACCGCTTGAAGATTAAAATCGTGGTTCCCCTCAAGATAAATAACCTCGATCTCATTAGCTATCTCTTTTAAGAGTGTAATCATCTCAGTGTTATCTTTATAGGTATATTCAATTGAGCCAAAAAGAGCGTCAAAAATATCACCCATCAATATAAGTTGCGTTGGAGAGAGTTCTTTGGAATGGATAGCCTTTATAAATTCTAAAAGCTCAGGACGTGTAGCAGAGTAGTGTGCATCTGAGATAACAAATGCACCCTCTTTGATCTCTAGGTTACGGGACATACGCTATATCTGGAATCCCCGCATCTTCAGCAAGACCCATCATAATATTTGCATTAACAATCGCCTGAGATGAAGCCCCACGCATTAAGTTGTCAATTGCAGAAGAGATAAAGAGCATATTCCCTTTTCTTTTTGCATATATATCACAGAAGTTTGTGCCAGCTACATCTTTCATAGTTGTAGGCACCTTTGAGATACGCACGTGAGGAGCATCTTTATAGTACTCTTCTAACACTGCTTCTTCATCAAAATCACCCTCTACCTGAATGTAAATAGAGCTGATCATACCACGAGTAAGAGGCACTAAATGTGGTACAAAGTTCACCTCTTCAAAGTCTACACCGAGTTTATCTGCAATCTCCGGTGCATGACGATGCATTAAAGGATTATATGCAAATAGATTGTCGTTTACATTGACAAAGTGTGTCGTCTCACTCAGTTTTTTTCCTGCTCCGCTCACACCCGTTTTTGCATCTACAATAATCGGAGTATGCTCTACACGATACTTCATAAAAGGCAGTAGCCCTAAAATTGCCGACGTCGGAAAACATCCAGGATTTGCTACTAGCTTTGCAGATTTTAGCTCTTGGCGGAAAAGCTCAGGAAGTCCGTATACACTGTGTTCTAAGTTTGCAACATCAGTATGTTCTGTGTAAAACGCTTCATATGTATATAAAGGGAGACGATAATCCGCTGAAAGGTCCACCACTTTAACACCGTTTGCGATCAACGGTTTTACATACGCCATAGCCGTTTTGTGAGGTAACGCCAAAAATACAAGTTCACATTCATTACTTGCTTGAGTAACACTTGCTTTTTGCACCTCTAAGTCACATACTCCTTTAAGTGAAGGATGCAGTTCATCTGCAGTAGTTTCACCCTCAGAGTTTGCAAGGTATGTAAGTTTAAAATTTGGATGTTTTACAAGCATTTTTACAAGTTCTAAACCTGTATAGCCGCTTGCTCCGATCACTCCTACATTAATGTGAGTCAAAAACAATCTCCTGATATTTTACTTCATCGATCTCAAATTCCATTTCACCGCCAGGAAGACGAACTTTTACATCATCCCCCTCCTCTTTTCCAAGAAGTTGTTTAGCAAGCGGAGAATTAAATGAGATAAGCCCCATGTCCGGGTTGCTTTCAGCACCGCCAACGATAGTATATGTCACCTCTTCGTCAGTATCTAAGTTTGTCATAATAACAGTTGAACCGAAACTCACTTTCGCATGTTCAAGCTCGCTAGGATCTACGATCTGTGCATTTCCTAAAAGCTCTTGCAGTTCCGCTAAACGGTTATCGATATTTTTTTGCATCTCTTTTGCTGCATGATACTCAGCATTTTCTTTTAGGTCACCGTGTTCTAGCGCTTCTTCGATCGCTTTTACAACACCTGGGCGCTTTACCTCTTTAAGATCTTTTACTTCAGCTTGTAATTTTTCATAGCCGAAAATTGTCATAGGTTCTACATTACTCATATCTTATCTTTTCCTAAATAATACTTTTATTGATTCTTCCCATAATTATAGCAAAATTAACTTTTTAAAGTAGAGAGATCAAACTCTATAGTTTTTGTTTGCTCTTCTATAGTGATTATACAGCCAGATTTACTGATCCTCTTCACACACTCTAGGTCATTTAAAAGTACCCTGCTCTCTTTGGTAAAAGGATCATACACTTGCAGTTTTAGATCCTCTATAAAGAAGATCCTTCCGCCGCCGCAACCATCACCTATAATCCCTTCACATACAAGAGGAGAATCTAGATTAAAACCATCCATCATCCATACAATCCTCTTTAGCCTCTTTCATAAACTCTAAATACTCTGAAGAGTTCTTGTCAACTGCCATATAATCTTGATGTGTGTACTCTTTAAAAACTTTTTCATCTATACAGATACATACTGTTTTATTCGCATCATTCTCACACACTGACAACATCTTCTCTTTTTGAGAATCCTCCCATCCAAAGTAAGAGTTGTAGTATGGATACAGCGTCCAGATTGCAAAACCTATAGTGATCACGATGTTAACGAGGAACTCCCCTTTTTTCGTCTCTCTGTAACGTTTCACGTCATAAGAGATCAAAAGTAAAAAAACTATCTCCAATCCTATAGTAAACCAATCACTATCCATAAAATCAAACACTATTTTTTCCTTAACATTTTAATAGCTTCTGCACACATCGTAAGACCAAAAGTAGCAGTTACACCCATAAAGCTGCCCTTCTCTTTTATCTGCGCTTCTTCAGATGAAAAGATCACCTTATATTTTTTAGAGAACTTTCTTTTTCGGAGTTCATAACGGATCTTTGAGCCGAACTTATCTCCGTAACTTTTCCAGATATCTGCAACCTGTACTTTTGTAGGGTCAACCCTTTTCGCACTTCCAAATGAA
This sequence comes from Sulfurimonas marina, assembly GCF_014905095.1. Taxonomy (NCBI): domain Bacteria; kingdom Pseudomonadati; phylum Campylobacterota; class Epsilonproteobacteria; order Campylobacterales; family Sulfurimonadaceae; genus Sulfurimonas; species Sulfurimonas marina. The sequence continues at coordinate 1,644,813 of NZ_CP041165.1, forward strand.
GAGATCAGTTTCTTGTAACACTTTTGTGCAAGAGCGAGTTTTGCTTTTGTGTCATCGATCGCATCCAAAACTAAGTCATACTCATCAAAATTGAAGTTCTTTACCCACTCCTCATCAATTCTTTTATGAATGATTTTAATCTCAGGATAATGCTCTTTAAGAGCTTCCACTTTTATTTCATGTTCGTGGAGTTCCGACCACATTTGACGGTTCTGGTTTGTTTGATCGTAAGTATCAAAATCTACGATCGTAATATCAGTAATGCCGTTTCTATACAAACAATCTAAACAAAAACTGCCTACCCCTCCGACACCAAGTAGAATGATTTTTCCATTTTGCAATCTCTCAAAATCGTTTCCAAAAAGAAGCCTTGTCCTTGTATATCTAGCCATTGATCCACTCTTGTAAGCTATTCATACTTTTATAAGCACTAAGGTCAAGCATAATAGGTGTAATTGAAACATACCCTTGCTCAATCGCTTCAAAGTCACTCATCACGTCCACCCCTTTTCTAGGTGAAAATGAAAGCGGATGCAAACCTAACCAATGGTACTCTTCTCCACGTGGGTTTCTATGAACGTGGGAATCGTTTTCATAATGTCTGTATCCTGCATAGGTTACCTTTATCTCAGCCTCATCAACATCAGGCGGGATGTTGATATTTAAAAATTCACGATCAGGCAGAGGATATTTCCCTGCTAATATTTTTTCAACTAGACTTTTAATAGTTTTTTGTGCTAAAGAGAAATCACCGTCAGGATTCGTAAAATCCATCACCTGAGAAATAGCAATCGAAGGAATTCCGTGAAGTACCCCCTCCATTGCTCCGGCAGCTGTTCCAGAATAAGTTATGTCCTCACCCATGTTTGAGCCGCGGTTGATACCGCTTATCACAAGATCGGGCTTCTTCTCTTCAAACATCGTGCTTAGTGAAAGATAGACACAATCTGTAGGTGTCCCATCATCAAGTTTATAAAAATCATCCTCAACAGAGATAAAACGTAACGGTCTTACCAGTGTCAGTGAATGCCCACACGCCGACTTTTCATTTGCCGGAGCAACCACTACCACTTCTACATCCTCTAGCGTTTTTAAAGTACTCGCCAACGCGAGCAAACCTTTTGCTTCATATCCATCATCGTTTGTTACTAATATTGTAGTTCTTTTTTTCATAAACATATTTTACAGACAATATGGTAAAATTCTCGAATATAATTGATAAAAGGTTTGTGTATATGAAAATTGATGGAAGATTCTGGCTGACAAAAGATGATAAAAGTTTTTTAGGTTCGGGAAGAATTGAACTCTTAGAAAAAATCGCACAAACAGGTTCTATTAATGCAGCTGCAAAAGAGATGAAAATGAGCTACAAAGCTGCGTGGGAACGCATAAATTCTATGAATGAACTTGCAGACCATCCTATCATAAACAGAACTATCGGCGGTAAAGGGGGCGGTGGAACAAAACTCACCGATTATGCCTATGAGCTAATCAATACCTATAAAAAGCTCAATGAACTTCACCGTCAATTTATCAACAGATTCTCGGAAGCTGGAGATAATCCGGAACATCTGGCACAGATTTTAAACCGTCACTTTTTAACAACAAGTGCAAGAAATCAGCTCCTTTCAACAATTACACAAATTACTATAAACAAAATCAATGCAATTATCTCTATGGAGATTAGCGGCGGTGGAGTGCTACACTCTTCTATTACAGCCAAATCTGCCGATAATATGCACCTAAGCGTTGGCGCTGAAGTATATGCAATTATAAAATCAAGCGATATTGAGATCACTGCCAACAAACCGAAAGCTCAGGCTAATGTAAACATAATTGAAGGAAAAGTTGAATCACTCATCAGTAACGATACACACAGTGAAGTCTCTTTACAAATTAATGAAAAATACTCCCTTATCTCTTTACTTCCTAACGCAGAAGCGGAGAAATTACAACTCAATGCAAACGCTTATGCATTGATAGACTACTCAAATATAATCATAGGATCATAATTTTTCACTAAATAAAAGTTTAAGGTTTCTTTCTCTACAATTCGCTATATCTAAAAAAACATAATGATAAAAAACAAAAAAAGGACAGTTTAAATATGAGTACTCTCTCTTTAACTAGCGTTATATCATATAATATACAACAAAATAAATATTTAAAACTGAAAGCTTTTTTTATATCGTTATTTTTACATCTACTACTGCTTGCACTCACTATAAAGCTGGCATCGGTACATCTTATTCAGCCAAAAGAGAGTGTGAAAGAGAGTACAACAGTTGTTTCTTTATCTTCATATCAGACAGTACAACCTAAAAAGGAGATTGTAAAAACCAAGCCTAAAAGTGTTCCCATACAGAAAAAGATAATAAAACAAAAACCTAAAAAGATTCAAAAAGTTGTTACAAAACCCATAGAGAAAAAAACTCTTCAGCAGGAGCAACCAAAACAAGCTGTTGTTCCTGCTGAGGCGTTTACGCCTCAAATTCCCGATACAGAGCAAAAGATTGAAGAGCGGAAAATACTAACACCGCAGAATTCTCCTTTGTCCGAACAGAAACGCCCTATGAAAGATCATGCCAAGAGAAACATAGGGAAAAGTGAGTTAGCGCTTATCCGTTCTTTAATCCAAAATGCTCTTAAATACCCCGCAATTGCCAAGAGATTGCACCTCGAAGGGGTTGTAGTTGTTTCCTTTTCTCTTTCCACAACCGGAGAAGTCTCAAACCTACAACTCGTTCAAAGCAGCGATAGCTCTGTATTGGATAAAAGAGCTCTTCATACAGTGTCGTCACTAGACGGAGAGTTTCCTCACATAAATCAAAAAGTTGATTTGAAAATTCCTATTGCATTTTCACTCCAACACTCATAAAGGAAATTTAAATGAATTTTTTTATACCTCTGATGGTATTTCTATTGGCTGTCTCTCTACAGGCAAAAACTATAGAAGATTTTTATCATAAGCGAGTACAAACACCCGATAAGGTTACAAAAGTATTTGGTTCTTCACCACCTATGAACTACCTTATCTATGCACTTAATCCAAAGAAAATGGTAGGACTTAACTTTAAAGCAAAAAACCCAAATAACTTTGCGACAAAAGAGTATCTAGACCCATATTTTTTATCTCTACCTGTCATTGGAACTTTCCACTCTACAGGAGCTGGCATCAACCTTGAAACACTTCTTATTAGCCGTCCCGATCTTATTTTAGTTTGGGCTGATGATATGATGGTTGCAACGGTTCAAAAGTCTATTAAACGTTCAAAGTTCCCAACTTTTACGGTCCCTTTTAGAGAGATCGAAGATATACCCCGTGCCATCAAAGTAACTGCTGATACTATCGATGAACAAAAAAGAGGAAAACTCTTAAGTACTTATGCACAAAAGAGTATAGATGAGATCAAAAGCAAACTAGAAGGGGTCAAAACCACTAGATATTACTATGCAGAAGGTAATGACGGATTACAAACAGAGTGTGACAAGTCATTTCATGTAGAAGCGATGAACTTTGCAGGAGGTGAAAATGTACACAAGTGCAAACAAAGTAACCTTAAAGGGCTCGAACAGATCAATATCGAAACACTTTACAAATATAATCCAGAAGTGATCATCGCACAAAACCGTATGGTTTATAAAAACCTGTTTCACAATGAACTTTTTAACAACTTAGATGCAGTTAAAAACAAACGTGTTTATCTAGTACCAAATACACCTTTTAACTGGATAGATCGTCCACCCTCATTTATGAGAATTATCGGCATAGAGTGGCTTGCGAACACTTTTCATCCAGGGGTGTATAACATAGACCTCAACAAACGTATTAAAGATTTTTACAAACTGTTTTTACAAGTAGAAATCACAGACAAACAAATTCAGACTATATTAGGAGAAAATCAAAAATGAAGTTAAAACTACCACTATTATCGCTTGTCGCGATTACCGCTTTACATGCAACACCGCTAAGTGTTGAAAAAATTGTTGTTAATTCCAACATAGAGGAGGAGGAAAACGGCCTCTATCTTTCAGATGAAAAGCAAGGTTCAAAACAGAATAAACAAACCTTTACACAAAAAAGTTTATCTACACTTTCAACTCAAGCGAATATGAACCCTTACACGGTTATTCAGTTTTCACCATCTGTAAACTTTACACCTGTTGATCAAACAGGTTCAAACGAACCAGCATATCACGATCCGATCCGTATCCGTGCTAAAAGTCAAACAGGTCCCGGTGGAGTTTATCTCATCAACGGAACTCCAATCTCAAGTAATCCAGGTGGGGGAAAACAGATGGTTGATCTTGAAAACATCTCATCTGTAGATCTGCATAAAGGGTACCTCAGTGTTAATAAAAACTTAGGATTTTCATCTTTGATCGGAAAAATAGATCTCAATATCCTAAAAGCAAAAAACAAAGCGGGTGCTCACCTTTCACAATCACTCGGGAGCAATAACTTTAGTAAAACTTTTGTACGTTTCGATAGTGGGGCTATGGGTGATCTGCGTGTATTTGGTTCAGTGTCTGCTCTAAAAAACGACAAAACTAAAGGGGAAGGTGATCAACAAAGGTTTAACGGGATGTTGGGGCTCTCTTATAAACCAAATGAGAGATTTTCATCAGAGCTTTATGTGATTAGAAATATTGACGAGCACCATAACTATGCAAGTTTAAGTTATGCCGAGGCAAAAGATCTAGACACTTATTTCTCAAAAGATTTTGCCACTACAAAACCGACTACGGCATCAAACAACTATTATGACTGGAACAAACAAGAGTTTTATACAACTGCCGTAGTAGCAGATCTTACATATAAAGCCGGTAAAGATGATACTATCGTCTTAAAACCTTACTATAAAACAGACAAAGGACAATACTGGTTCAGTAAAACAAAAAACTCTACACCTATGGTTATGAACTGGCAGATGGAGCATGATCTTTATGGTGCAATCGCATCGTATGATCATAGTTTCGGTGACGCCGTAAATGCAAAAGTAGGATACTGGTACCACAAACAACTTCCTCCCGGACCTCCGACAGATCAGAAAAAATATGTTGTAGACGGCAACGGGGATCTTTCATATAAAGGGTATGGTATCTTAGCTGATACTTCATACCATACACTTCAGGCACCGTTTGTTGAACTTAGCGGTGATCTCGATAAGATTCACTACAGCGTAGGGCTTCAATACCAGACATTTACCCTTGCTTCAATCGATAGCTATACCGGTACTACAAGTGCTACAAGTATGGATCATGATGTTGCACTTACACAAGCTACACTCGATTCATGGGCAAGTGTAGGTGAAAAGAAATTTAACACTTTTATCCCTGCACTTTATCTCTCATATGATCTTAGCTCTACAGATACAATCTATGTAGACTACTCTAGAACATACGGATTTGATGTGAATCTTTTCCCGACATATGCAAGTAACAGAGCAGCTTTTGTCGTACAAGGGATTACACTCCAGTCTTTATGGGATGACTTAGAACTAGAAACATCTGACAACATCGATCTTGGAGCTCGTGTACAAACAGGAGCAGTTACACTAAACCCTAGTGTGTTTGTATCTTTTGTAAACAATAAACAGGCAAATATCTATGCAAACGGAGTAAACTATCCAGCGAATGTGGGTAAAGCACTCGGATATGGTGCTGAGTTTGCAGCTAACGGTGTAATTACAGAGAGTTTAGAGTTTATCGCTTCACTTTCATACAACAGATACTACTTTACAGAGGATTTCCAAGCTTCTGCGACAGAGACGACAGATATTAAAGGGAACCAGCTTCCTGATGCACCTGAGTTTATGGCGAAAGGAGCACTCTCTTATACTCTCAAAGACTGGACATTTACACCAAGTGTGAGATACACGTCTAGCAGATACGGTGATGCGGCAAATACTGAAAAAATCGATGCCTTTACACTCGTTGATCTAGATGTTGCCTACAAAGCACCAAAAATGTTCGGCTCTAAAAATACACTTTTTAGACTAACGGCAACAAACTTAACAAACCAAAAATATATCTCGACAATCATTGCAGCCGATAATGCACTTGCAGCTGACTCAACTAGCAGTACATATCAGACAGGTGCACCTTTTGGAATGTATGCAAGTTTAAATCTAAAATACTAAGGCTTTAAATGACACACGTACATAACGGCAAGTTTATTTTTTTAGGGCTGACACTTTTACTTATAACAGCAACTCTCTTGCTGTTATGGGGGCAATATCCAATTGAGCTTAGTACTTTCCAAAGCTATATAAACTATAAGGTTTTCGGCATGGACACTACACTTGAAGCGGACACTATTACCCTTTTGGACAATATTATTTTAGAGATTCGCCTTCCCCGTATCCTTTTAGCAATCCTTATCGGTGCATCATTGGCAACCTCAGGAGCAGTATTTCAGGCGATGTTTGTCAACCCTCTTGTTTCACCGGGAATTTTAGGTGTGTTAGCGGGGGCATCTTTTGGAGCAGCACTTGGAATGTTACTCACTGAGGAGTGGTTTTTTATTCAAATACTTGCTTTTACTTTCGGGTTTATCGCTGTGGCTTTCTCAGTGCTGATAGGCTCTATGGTCAACAACTCCCGATCAAGCATTATGCTGGTTCTCGGCGGGGTTATTAGCGGCTCACTCTTTACCGCTTTTTTATCAGTTATCAAATATGTTGCAGATCCTTACTCTACCCTGCCCGCTATTGTTTACTGGCTAATGGGGAGTTTATCTATGGCTGAACTCGACGGAGTAGTGCTTGTAGCAATTCCGATGCTTATCAGTATCTTTTCTATGGTACTTATGGGGAAATATTTCGATATTTTAAGCCTTGGGGACGAGGAAGCAAAAGCACTGGGTGTGAATGTAAAGATGATAAAGATATTAGCTATAGTACTCGCGACACTTGCTAGTTCACTTAGTGTTGTTATGGCGGGAATTATCGGCTGGATAGGGCTTATCATCCCACATATTATACGTATGGCGATTGGTCCTTCACACGCTCTATTACTTCCTCTCTCAGCTATATTTGGCGGGCTGTTTTTGCTTCTGGCCGACTCTGTTTCCCGTCTGGCAATGAGTGTTGAGATCCCCATCGGGATACTTACATCACTTATCGGTATACCTATTTTTATTATTGTACTAAAGAATGCGAGGGCAGCATGGAACTAAAACCTATCATAGAAGTAAAAAATCTCCACTTTTCCTATCCGAAATACAAAGTGCTTCACGGACTTGATTTTGAACTGCATCAAGGTGAAGTTGTCTCTTTGTTAGGGAAAAACGGATGTGGAAAAAGTACACTTATACGCCTTATTTTAGGTCTGCTGAAAAAGGATCAAGGGGAGATCTTACTACACGACAAAGATATAAAATCTTATAAACAAAATGAGATAGCATCGCAAATAGCGTATATTCCTCAGTATCATAATGTCCCGTTTAACTATTCAGTACTCGATATGGTAGTTATGGGAAGAGTTTTTAAAATGGGACTATTTGCATCTCCTAGCAAACATGATATTGCCATGGCAAAAATAGCCTTGGAGAAAATCGGTATTGCGGATCTGCAAAACAAACCTTTTGGACAGCTCAGCGGCGGGCAAAAACAGATGGTTCTACTTGCCCGTGCACTGACCCAGGAAGCAAAAACTTTCATTATGGATGAACCGGTTTCTGGTCTTGATTACGGGAATCAAATCCGTTTGCTACAGATGATAAACAGCCTCGCGCAAGAGGGGTATACATTCCTAAAAACCACCCACTATCCTGATCATGCGATGATGGTCTCTTCTCGTGTAGTGAGTATGAAAGATGGAAAGATTCTCTCTAGCGGTTCACCGACAGAGGTGATCACACCTGAGATGATCAATAATCTTTACAATATAGAAGCAGAAATTGTACACCATAACAACAACCCGTTGTGTGTACCGAGCTTCTCAAAAGGTATATAATGAAACTTTTACTACTGATAGCTATATTTTTATCACTGCATCTGCAAGCCAAAGTGATTGTTGATCATTATGGACGAAGTGTAAATGTTCCCGATAAAATAACTAAAATCTATGCAGCCTCACCGCCCCTTTCTATGAGTGTTCTGGCATTTGATCCAGATCTTTTAGCAGCTCTGAACACTCCATTTAGCGAAGAGCAAAAACCATATGTTGGAAGTGCCTATACAAAACCCGTAGTGGGTGGGTTCTTCGGTCAGGGAAAATCTCCTAACCTTGAACTCTTAGCGGCTGCAAAACCTGATGTTATTATCGTATGGGGTGGAATGACAGGAGCAGATAAGATCCTTAAAAAACTTGAAGTTTTGGGGATCCCCGTTTTGTTTATAAAAAACAATACAATCTCCGATCTTATAGGACAGTTCAAACTCTATGGGGAACTCAGCGGCAATACACAAAGAGCAAAAGAGCTGATCGAGTACACAAAACAAACACTATCACTGATAGACTCACTCCAAAGTAAGCTGCAACAACAAAAGCAAAAAACTTTCTACTTTGCCGAGAGTATTGATGGTCTTCGCAGTGAGTGCCCGGGCTCATTTCACCTTGAACCTTTTTTATATACTGGGTCAAAAAATGCCCTTGATTGTAAAATGAGTTCAAACTACGGGATGGAGCAGATCTCTTTAGAGACAGTACTCTTATCCAAACCTGATCTCTTTATAGTTATGGAACCGCAGTTCTATACAAATATCTACAGAGACAAAAGGTTTGCTTCACTCAAAGCTGTAAAAAACAAAGAGGTATATCTCGTACCGTCAAAACCTTTTAACTATATAACTCGTCCACCGTCATTCATGCGTTTAATGGGGATTCGATGGCTTATTCATACATTTTATCCGAATGTTTTGGATATTTCACTCAAAGAGGAAGAGAAAAAGTTTATGAAACTTTTTTTTAAAGGTTCAAATTTTTAAAACAAATCGTTATATCAACAAATATACAAAGGGGTATTTTAATGAAAAAAACATATTTTAGTCTTGTAACAGCATTGTTACTTACAACAACTTCACTTACTGCTGCAGAAACTATTCTAGAGACAATCGATGTAAACTCTGATGCAGATCATAGAGGCGATCTTCAATTAGAGAGTCCGACAAACTTATACAAAATTCAAAAAAGTACAAAAGCAGGCACAGAGGTTCTTGCACAAAAAGATATTGAAGCCTATAATCCAAAAGATGTAATTGATCTTTTAAATAAAGCAACGGGGATGGATCTAAGTTATCATGGACGCCGTAGCCCATATGATCTAAAAATGCGCGGTAGCAGTAATATCACCTATATTATAGACGGGGCGATTCTTCCTCCCGCAGCTAGCCGTATGCTTTACAAATTTCCACTCATCGCTATTGAGGAGATCCAAATTGTAAGAAGTGCTACAGCTCTTTCAATCGCTCCATCTATAAATGTCGGTGCTTCTAACAGTGGTTCGGGTGTAAATATCGGATATATCATTATCCGTACAAAACAACCTAAAAAGACCGAGGGGATCTTAAGCGCTTTTTTTGAAAAAGCTGTAAGTCAGCCTTATGCAAACGGCCAGTCGCTGTACACCGGGACACGTTTTGGAAGCAGTGATTCATGGAATGGATATATAGGTGCGATGGTTTCACGTTTCGATCGAAGAAGTAAAGAGACTTGGTTTGACGGGACTGAGAGTACATCGGGTATGGTAAACGGTGGACTCAGTAACGGAAAATTTAACCTGAACTTTATGGCCTACAAAGATATAGGTACTTTAGAGATGCAAAGGGGTGTGAAACTTGACGGTACTCTCGATAATGCAAAATGGTATTACGATCCGCTCAAGACGACTCTTCTTTCAGTTGACGGGAGTATGGTTTGGAGCGAAGGACAAGTGACACTTTTTTCTCTTGCACATACACAATATGAACAGCTGGAGCATAATGAAAACTTTGTATTGCCTGCAGCTTCAACACGTAACTATGAAGAGAAAACACAATCATACAGCTTAAGACACAACGCTACATTTGGAGATACAAAACTTCAGTTTGGCGGACAATATGTTGAGAGTGACGGATTTGGTTCTGATCTATTTAATCCGTATGTTAAATACGATACATCTATTAAAGGTGCATCGGCTTCGGTAGAACAAAGTTTATTTGACGGTGACTTGGTGGTTGATGCAGGATACAGATGGGATCAAAAACACATAAAAAACTCTACAGCGGCAAAATCGGAAGCTTTAGCTAATCCTGATGCAAACAACGGTGTAGATTTAGCACCAGCGTCAATCATCACAGTTGGTGCCGTTTATAACATCTTAGATTCACAAACTTTAAGTGCACGTTACTTTTACGGGGACCAAGGGGTTTCAGGTGACTTTACATTAGAGACGCAAGACGGAAGCAAACTCGATCCTGAAAAACAAACACGTTATGAGATCTCACTCGATTCAAAGTTTACCCGCTCATTTAACTCTCTCATTACATATTTTGACACAAAAGTAGAGAATGAAAAACGTGCCACATCAAATACATACATTGTTGACGGAGAGGAGTATTACTACTACCAACAGGTAAATTCTCATACAAAAGGGCTCGAACTTACACTCAAAGGGAAAATTGCCAAGACGACCAACTACAAGTTTTCATGGACAAGAATCCTCTCTAAAGAGACTCAAGATTTTGCAGGTGTAACGGATGAAGTGGGAGTTGTAGTGCCTGAAGATACTTTTACTGCCCTGCTCTCACACAGATGGGAGGATTACCTCTTTAATATTTCAGGGAAACAGGTAAGTAACTATACAAGTTCTAAAAGCCCTATGGGACTCTCAAATGCAGACTTAGGTGACTATACACGTTTTGATGCCAATGTTGTAAAAGAGTTTAATTATTACGGAGTACCGACTACTGCAAAACTCTACGGACGTAACCTTACAAACAACCATTACGCAACAAAATATACAACAGGTTACTACTTTGATCGAGGCCGTACACTCGGGTTAGAAGTAACTCTTAAATTTTAAACCGAAAAAATCCAAGGAAAGGAAAACTTCAATGAATAAAACAGAAGAACAAAACAGCTGTCATAGCGGGAGGGTTATCTCCTTTACGCAGCTAAATAATGAGATAAAAGAGAAACCTCAGCCCCGTTTCGGCGGTGATGAGATACGTGTTGTAGATGCGATGATTGACATCATATACCCAAGCGTACCTTTTCCTTCAAATAAGATTTTTAAAACATTAGGTGCCGAGTATATCAGAAAGATGGTAGAACACCATCACCATCTACTGCTCAAAACAAATATAAAAACACTTTTTCCTCAACATCCAGAAGCGTTAAAGCTAGTGATAGATAGAAGTGTAGACTTCTTTGTCGAAGCACTCGGAGGTGGAGCAGTCTTTACTTCTCAACATGGAGATCCTCATCTTAGACAGCGCCACTTTAAGATACCCATCAATGAAAACGACAGAGAGATCTGGCTTGCGATGTATAAAAAAACACTAAAAGAGCTAAAGTTTCCAAAAGAGCATTTAGAGGAGTTTTGGAACTGGATCGAACCCCTTTCAATCCGTATGATAAACCGTCGTACAAATACAAATGCGATCAAACGCCACCACTGGCATGATGTAAAAACAGAACTGCTACAGGTCAATGTATGAAACTGGGAGTTTTTTTACTTACTGAAAACTATCATAAAAATCCTCACATAGCGATCTTAAACGATGTGGAACTAGCCGTTTATGCAGAATCTCTTGGATTTGATGAAGTGTGGTTTGCCGAACACCATTTCAACTCTTTTAGCGTAATTCCAAATCCGTCGTTGATGATGACATATGTAGCTGCCAAGACCTCTAAGATCCGTATAGGAAGTGCAGCTTTCTTAGCTCCGTTTTACCATCCGCTAAGACTTGCAGAAGAGATATCTACTCTAGATAACTTAAGTACAGGGAGAGTAAATGCAGGGTTTGCAAAAGGGGGTTTTGCACTTGATCTTAAAAACTTTCAGGCAAGTTCCGAGGAACTTCGAGTAAGACTCTTTAACAATGTTAAAGAGATTGATGAAACACTCTATAAAAAAGAGGAGTTTTACCCAAAACCGATCCAATCAAAAATCCCGTTTTATATCGCCACTTTTTCCTCTAAAGAGAGCATAGAGTTTGCAGCAAAAAACAACTATGGGCTTATGTTCTCCCAAGGGGCGACGATTGAAGAGTGTGAAGAAGCGGTTGCATACTATAAACAACTCTCAGGTCTAGAGCCCGAAGTGGTACTTATGCGTGTATTTTATACCTCACATAATTCAGTTGAAGCGTATGAAAATGCAGTTGTGGCAACAGATCATTTTATAAAGTCGATGCGCTCTTTGAATGCTTTTAAAGAACAACCCAGCTTCAATCAAGCAAATTACACTGCCCTGCTCGATCAAAGGTACCAGTTTTTTGATGCAAAAAAATTTATGAGCTGTGCCGTTGTCGGTAATGTACATGAGTGTAAAGCTCAAATTTTAGAAATTAAGAGGAGGATAAAAAATTTACATTTAGTTTTAAAACCTGCATCTGTCGATGCAAGACGAATAAGAACAACTTTAAAACTCTTTCATAAAGAGATTCAACCATATATTAAATAAAAAGGAGAAAAAATGAAAAAAAAGGTTTTATTATTATCTGCATTAACATCTATTGCGATGGCAGATAGTTTTGAATTGGGTCAGGTAAGTGTAAAAAGCACTATTGACGATGTGAATGTTTTTGAGGAAAAAATCTCTTCAGATACAATATCTAAGCACGATTCTTTCAGTGTAAATGAAGCGCTTGACAATGTTAGCGGTATTAATCAGGATATACAAGGTGGACGTGGAGAGTCAACACTCTACATCAGGGGTTTTGACTCTCGCCGTATCGGTGTTTTCATAGATGGTATCCCTGTCTATGTACCTTATGACGGGAACTTTGACTACGGCCGTTTTTTAACGGGTGATATCGGTGAAATTGATATCTCTAAAGGGTATTCTTCGGTTGTTTTCGGCGGTAATACTATGGGCGGTGTCGTAAACATCGTTTCGAAAAAACCGACAAAGGAGCTTGAAGGGAATGTGAAAGGGACTATTGTTTTTGATTCTCAAATGAAAATGGCCAGACATATAGAGAACGTTAATGTAGGAACAAAACAACAAAACTTTTATGCACAGCTGAGTGCCTCTTATTCTAAACAAGATCATTTCCGAATAAGCGATGAGTATGAAGCAACACCAACACAACCTGCAGGGGATCGCTTAAGAAGTGAAAACGAAGACAAAAAAGTAAGTTTAAAAGTTGGCTACATTGCAGATGATAAAAGTGAAGTAGCGATTACTTACGCAAACCAAAAAGGACAAAAGCAACAGCCTCCTGTAACAGATACGGACTTTGCAAAAAACAAAAACTGGGACTGGCCCTACTGGAACAAAGAGACTATCTCTATAGTTGGACAGAAAAACTTTGATACAAGCTACATAAAAGCCCTTGCCTACTACGATACAAGTGAAAACTCTTTATACTCTTACGATGACAATACTTTTACCACTTTATCGCAGAAATGGGCGTGGAAAAGTAGATATGACGACTACAGTTACGGTGCACGTTTGGAGTATGTAGTACAAAACGACAACAATATTTTCACAGCTGCAGCAAACTATAAAAAAGATGTGCATAGAGCTTACGATATTTCAAAAACAGACTCTTCTGAAACTTTAGAAGAGAAATATGCCGATCATACGATATCTTTAGGGCTTGAAGACACTTACGATATCAATTCAAACTTCCAAATTTTAGGTGCGTTAAGTTACGATCAAAGAAGCGGTGATCAAATATATGACACAAATACCGACTATCAGGATATGTTGGAAAAAACGACACAAAGTAGTTTAAATCCGGAACTGGCACTCATTTATAAGATAGACAAAACTTCAAAAGTACGCCTGAGTGCCGCTTCTAAAACATATATGCCTTCTATGAAAGACAGATACTCAAGAAGACTGGGAACGGCAGTACCAAACCCTGATCTAAAAGATGAGAAATCGATCCATTATGAACTTAGCTATACAAAAAAAGAGGATAAATATTTTGCTCAGGTAAACACTTTTTATACAAAGGTAAAAGACACGATTCAAAGTGTCGTATGGGATCAAAATACCTCTTTAAATCAAAACCAAAATATAGGTACGTTTGATCATATCGGTGCCGAGATTGAACTTCGTTATAAATACGACACTCTGGAAGTTGGAGGGAACTACACATATCTCAAAATTAAAAACACAACGGATGCAGATGTGAAACTTGTCGATGTTCCTGAAAATCAAGTGTTTGCATTTATTCAAAAAGAACTTGTTGAAGGTTTCTCACTCTATGCAAACACAAAATATAGACAAGGTGCATATGAGCAAAAACTGGATAAATCGTACGTTATCAACCCTTATATGCTCACTTTTGATCTTAAAGCTATCTACCAACCGACAAAAAATCTACAGGCGCAAATCGGTGTTAAAAACTTAACCGATGAACTTATCCGCTACGATATGGCATACCCAATGGCCGGACGCGAATATTTCGCATCGTTGGATTATAAATTTTAAAAGTTGTTACGATGCAAAGGTCTCAAACATATATCGCGATAGATGATACAGACGAGATAGCATATTTCACCTCAACAGGTGAGATATGTGAAGAGCTTCGAGCACATCTTGATGCAAAAAATATTAAAACCACACCTGTTACAAGGCATCAACTCCTGCTAGATCATAGAGTGCCCTACACTTCACACAACAGTTCTATGTGTTTTAGCGCTGAGTTTAACCCTGTCGAGCTTGAAGAGTTTAAAGTATATGCTATAGCACACCTTACAAAACAATCAGCACCTTCATCAGCTCCAGCACTCTGTATATGTCAATATAAAGATATTGTGAGCAAAGAGGATCTTATCGAGTACGGTGTCAAGACAAAAAATACTCTTATGACACCCCATCAAGCATATATAACAGCCCAAAAACACAAAATATTCCTACTCTCCCTCAAAGAGAATGACCAAGGAGTTGTAGGAGCACTGGCAGGTGTAGCGCTAAGAATATCAGGAAACGACGGTGCTATGAAAGGTCGTATAGATATAGGTCAGGAGTTCTCTACCTATGATGACATTGAAGCTCTCGAACATTTTGATGAGATTCTACTTATCAACGGTAAAAAAGTAAATCCCTCATACCCTATTTATACAAAAGAGTTTTTAAAGGGTGTATGTATAGACCACAAATGTGTGCTTCTTCTAGAAGAGGAGAACAACTTTTATAAACCCCTCAGCAGAAAACAGATTTTGGAGTATTGAAAATGTTTGATAGTAACAATAACTTTCTTTATGGAAAAGATGATCAATGCAATGCTCTTCTAATGGCGACGAGATGTCACAGTTTTTTACTCGACAGTGATGAGAATGAGCACTCAAGCAATATAGCAAGGTCGTGTTACAACTGTACCTACAGAAAATGGACACGTGAAAGTTTTATCTGTGTCATAAAAAATGCAGAGAATATATAAATTTAAAAGGATAAAAAATGTTTTTAGAACCGATAGATTTTGCTCAGATGTATGTTAATCATAAAAAAAGCACCATCTTTAAAGGAAAAGATCATAATGAATGGGATAAAAAGTCAAAAGAGTTAGCCCCCTCTATGCAAAAGTCGGCGTATGTCGACGAGTTTATCTCGAAAATGGAGATAGACCCAAATGATGTGATCTTAGATATCGGATGTGGCCCAGGTACTTTAGCTATTCCTCTGGCAAAAAAAGCAAAACACGTCATAGCGATCGATTTTTCTAAATCTATGCTTGAAGAGCTTGAAAAATATGCAAAAAAAGAGGGAATAGAGAATATTTCTACCTATCATATAGGATGGGATGACGACTGGTCGTTTTTACCAGACATCGATATTGCCGTTGCTTCACGAAGCATGGAGGTGAGTGATATGCAAAGTGCTCTCTTTAAGATGAGCTATATTGCAAAAAAAGCATGTTATCTGACATATAAAGTTGGCGGGAGCTATGTTGATATGGATATTGTCAACTATATTCAAAAGCCGATTGTGCAAAAACCGGATTATTGGTATATTCCCCTTATTCTTTACACAAAACAGTATCTTGCAAAGATCGACTATATTGCAACTAAAGGGAGTATAAAAAGCTATACAAAAGAGAGCTTTGTCGAATCTCTCCGTTGGAGTTTCGGCTCTCTTACGGAAGCTGAAGAGGAAAAAGCAAAAGAGTACTATGAGCACTTTATCGCTAAAGAACAAAAACATCCCAAACCTTTTTCATGGGCATTTATAAGCTGGAAGACAACCCCTCTGGAACTCTAAAAACTGGTATAAAATTTGCTGTATCATAAGGTATGAAAAATATACTATTTATACTTTTATTTACAGCAAGCCTTTTTTCTTCAGAGATTGAGGAGAACTATAAAACACTCAATACAAAAATAGACGCCATTTCACCGAGTTTAAGTACAGAAGAGAAAGTCTCTTTATACTATCTCATCCTCTCAACACACGACAAGATCACTTCGGCACTCAGCGTTGATGAGACAAAAGTTAACTCGTTAGAAGATATACGCATCAAAACACTCAGCAACCTTTCAAACCTGGAAAACAAAATAGAGAGCACGAAACTTAACGAGATCAAAGAACTTTATATAAAGATCAATGAAGATGCAAAGAAGCTTATTCAAGACCAAAACACTCAAAATGAAAAAGTGGTTTATAAAGAGAAAATTGTTTACAAAGATAAAATGATAAAAGAGAACTCTTGGCTCGATGCAGTTATTGCTTCCATTATCTCTTTAATGATAGGTTTTATCACAGCCTTTGTATTTAGTTCAAAAAACAAAGCCCCAAAAGAAGTCCAAGTAAAAGAGAACCTTTTAGCACAAGAGCTTGCAAAAGAGAACCAACAACTTGAAGCACGTATTAACGAACTTCAAAACAGTAACTCTTCATATATTTCTGAACTGGAAAACCAAAAAAGTAAGCTCAATTCCGCGGAAAGTTCTTTTAACAAAAAACTAGAAGAGCTAAAGCAACAATTTTCTCAAGAAAAAAGTACACTTGAAACTCAGATAGAGGAGATGAATACTCAACTCCAAGCACTTCAAGAAGAAAAAGAGAGTATAGTTTATGATCTTGAAAACTACAAAACACAACAAGAAAACTTAGATCAAGAAAATGCGGCATTTGATGAAAGACTAATAAACGTGCAACATCAGAGCCAAGATATCAATTCAATTTTAGATACTATTGCCGACATTGCAGAACAGACAAATCTCTTAGCTCTTAATGCCGCTATCGAAGCTGCACGTGCCGGTGAGCACGGACGCGGATTTGCCGTAGTAGCTGATGAAGTAAGAAAACTCGCAGAGCGTACGCAAAAAACTTTAAGTGAAGCGAAAGTAGAGATCTCAAGTGTCGTTGACGGCATCGCAAACTTAAAAACTTGACTTTAGATGCTGTAATATTGTAAAATTACACCATTAAATAAAAGATACGCTTCTTATCTTAAATCTTTCTCACATAACAATCCCAAAAAATCAAGGTAGACTTTTCATGAGCGAAAACACTCAATCACAACCCCGTAAAACAAAAACAAATAACAAAACTAATAATTCAAAAAGAACACATACTCCTGTAAGCGGTTCTAGTGTTGAAGAGTTACGTACTAAAAGTATTGAAGACTTAGTAACACTCGCTACGGAACTTGGTGTTGAACATCCAAATGAACTTAAACGTCAGGATGTTATTTTTGAGATCTTAAAAGCACAAACTGCTCAAGGGGGATATATCCTCTTTAGTGGAATACTCGAGATTATGCAAGATGGATACGGTTTCATCCGTTCTATTGATAAATCTTTTAACGAATCAATCAATGATGCTTACGTATCAAACACACAAATCCGCCGTTTTGCATTAAGAAACGGAGACGTAGTAACTGGTCAGGTTCGTCCTCCAAAAGATCAAGAAAGATACTACGCACTTATTAAAATAGAAGCTGTAAACTCACTTCCACCGGAAGAATCTAAAAAACGTCCACTTTTTGACAACTTAACTCCTCTTTACCCGCAAGAACAATTAAAACTTGAGTACAAAGAAAAAGGTTTTACAGGTCGTATGATGGACCTTTTTGCTCCGATCGGTAAAGGGCAAAGAAGTCTTATCGTTGCACCTCCACGTTCAGGTAAAACGGAACTTTTAAAAGAGATTGCTCACGGTATCACTGCAAACCATGCAGAAGTTGACCTAATGGTACTTCTAGTTGATGAGAGACCTGAAGAGGTAACTGATATGGAGCGTAGCGTTAAAGGTGAAGTATATAGTTCAACTTTCGATATGCCTGCAAAAAACCATGTTAAAGTTGCAGAGATGGTAATCGAAAAAGCTAAACGTCGCGTTGAGCTTGGTCGTGACGTAGTAATACTCCTTGACTCAATCACTCGTCTTGCTCGTGCATACAATACTGTTACACCTTCAAGTGGTAAAGTACTTTCTGGTGGTGTAGACGCAAATGCTTTACATAAACCAAAAAGATTCTTCGGTGCTGCTCGTAACATCGAAAACGGCGGAAGTTTAACGATCGTTGCAACAGCCCTGATTGACACTGGAAGCCGTATGGATGAAGTTATCTTCGAAGAGTTCAAAGGTACTGGTAATAGTGAAGTTGTTCTTGATAGAAAAATTGCAGACAGACGTATCTTCCCAGCAATCGACATCCTTAAATCTGGTACTCGTAAAGATGATCTTCTTATCGGTAAAGATACTTTACAAAAAGTATTTATCCTTCGCCAAATGCTTCATAAACAAGATAATGAGGTTGAAGCTCTTAAATTTATCTACACAACTATGGGTAAAAAAGAGACAAATGCTGAGTTTTTAGAGAGTATGAATACAGATAAGTAAGGACAAAGAGTATGAAAGTTGGTGTATTTGACAGTGGTATTGGTGGACTAACGGTTGTAAAATCGCTGCTTAAACACCAACTTTTTGAAGAGATCGTATACTATGGCGATACGGCTCGTGTCCCTTACGGTTCAAAAGATAAAAACACTATTATCCGCTACGGAATCGAAGCGGTTGAGATGTTCAAAAACTTCGATCTAGATATGATCGTAGTAGCTTGTAATACAGTCAGTGCTTATGCTTTAAACGAGATGAACGAAACAGCATCTTGTCCCGTTATCGGTGTAGTTGAAGCTGGCGTACTAGCTTGTGCAAACATACTTGAAAACAAAGACGCAAATGTTTTAGTTTTAGGAACAAAAGCGACTGTGAACTCAAAAGCATATGAAAACGGCTTAACAAACCTCTCCTATACAAACATCAACTCACTTGCAACACCTCTGTTTGTACCTATCGTTGAAGAGGAACTAAACAACAGCACTATTTTAGCCGAGACAATGAAACACTATTTTAAAGATGTATCATCTCCCGATGCTTTGATCCTCGGCTGTACACACTTTCCACTTATCGCAGAGGAACTGCAAAACCATTTCGGTGAAAATACGAAACTTATCCACTCAGGTGATGCGATCGTAGAATACTTAAATCAAAGATTTGATCTAAGCAAAAAATATCCTGAGCCGACACTCAAATTTTTTGCATCGGAAAATCCTGAAGCACTTAGAAAAATTGCAAATAAATGGCTGGAACTATGAAAAGAGTCTCTCTCTTTGGTTACGGTGTAACCACAAAACCCTTAGGGCTGCAAATAAAAAACTCTATCTTTTATGATGATAATGTAAAAGAACCTTACTTTGATGAGGAGAAACGTCTCATCCGCCCATCAAGCGAATTTAATCCCGACTTTTCTGACTTAGAGATCCCTTCACCGGGAATGCCTCCGCACCATCCGCTCATAAAGAGTGCAAAAAATCTTATCAGCGAATACGACTACTTCAAAGATGTGATGAATCTAAAAATTTGGATCAGCGGAACAAACGGTAAAACAACAACTACACAGATGACACAGCATCTTTTAGAGGACAAAAAAAGTGTAGCTGGCGGAAACATCGGTACACCGCTTGGCTCGCTTGATACAAAAGCTCCGATCTGGATACTTGAAACTAGCTCTTTTACTATGCACTACACAAATGAAGCTACACCAAATATCTACATACTTCTACCTCTTAGCCCTGATCATCTCTCTTGGCACGGAAGCATGCAAGAGTACATAGATGCAAAACTCAAGCCTCTAAAAATGATGAAGAAAGGCTCTACGGCTATTATCCCGGAAGCTTATAAAGAGTACGCAAGTGCGGCAAATATCATCACATATAAAAACGAAGCCGATCTGGCTGAGAAATTCGGCATTGATAAAGAGAGAGTAAACTTCAAAGGGGCATTCTTAATGGATGCTCTTTTGGCGATGGCGGTTGACAAAGTGCTTTTTGATCGTATAGAGTATGACAAGATCAACTCGTTTGTGCTCGATCCACATCGCCAGGAAGAATTTTACGATGCCCATAAACGCCTCTGGGTAAACGATACAAAAGCGACAAACTTAGATGCTACGATTGCAGCTGTAAAACGCTATGAAGATCAGTTTATCCACCTTATTTTAGGCGGTGATGACAAAGGTGTAGATCTTAGTGAACTTTTTGAATTTTTACAGGGGAAAAATCTTAAAGTTTATGCAATCGGTTCAAACAAAGATAAACTTATGACACTTGCACAAAAATACAATATTCCATCGCATAAATGTAGAGATTTGGTAGATGCGGTAAGTGCTATAGATCAAGCACTGCAAAAAGACCAAGTAGCCCTACTTTCCCCTGCTGCAGCAAGTTTAGATGAGTTTCAATCTTATGCTCACCGCGGAAATTTATTTAAAGAAAGCGTCGCTAAACTATAACACTTCAATAATCTTCTTTTAACACTTTAAATGCTAAAATCTCTCTATCTATAAAAGCGGAGAAAAGTGTGAAAGAAACATCTGAAGTATTAGCGAGAAAATATCGTCCAAAGAACTTTGACGAGCTTATCGGGCAAGATACGATTGCCCAAACCCTCTCACTCGCACTCGACTCAAACCGCCTTTCACACGCATACCTTTTCTCAGGTCTAAGAGGAAGCGGTAAAACTTCAACTGCACGTATCTTTGCAAAAGCACTTATCTGTGAGCAGGGAGTTTCTCATCACCCTTGCGGCAACTGTGAAAACTGTACCATGGCTATTGAAAACCGCCATATGGACATCATTGAGATGGATGGGGCTTCAAGCCGTAAGATCGATGATATCCGTGATCTGATCGAGCAGACAAAATACCGCCCTGCCGTAGCGCGTTATAAAATTTTTATTATCGATGAAGTGCATATGCTGACAAAAGAGGCATTTAACGCCCTTCTAAAAACACTTGAAGAGCCACCAGAATATGTAAAATTCATTTTGGCAACAACTGACCCGCTAAAGCTTCCGGCAACTATTTTAAGCCGTACGCAACACTTCCGTTTTAAAAGCATTGCGACAAACAAGATTACAGAACACCTTGTACATATCTTGAACTTAGAAGGTATTGCCTATGAGCACGATGCTTTAGAGATTTTAGCCCGCAGTGGAAGCGGTTCACTTCGTGATACTCTTACACTTCTTGATCAAGCTATCATCTACTCTAAAAGCCATGTAGATATCCCAACAGTTACAGATATGCTCGGCCTTGTTGATCCTCAATTTATCGCACAGCTTTTCAATGCAGTTTTTACGAAAGACTATGCAAAACTTGTAGAGCTTACAAAAGTTCTTGAAGATTATGACAGTGAGATGGTTGTTGATGAGCTGATCGCATACCTAAAAGAGAAGATGTACAATCATGATGCTCTTTTCTCAACACTTGTACTTGACAGATTTTTTAGAATTTTAAGTGAATCAAAGTACCTCTTTAGCATTAATGCAGATGGTTCTTTTGTACTTTCTATGATCTTCTTTAAAATGATCGAAGCGTTAAAAATCCAAGAGATCGATCAGATGATCGAGTCATTTGAAAAAGAGGTTCCAAAAGAGAATATCTCACTTGCAAGCATTAAAATGCAAAGCACTACACCTGAAATGGCTACTCAAGTAGAACAGCCGCAACCGCAAGTACAACAACATATACAAGAGGAACCACAAGCTCCGCAACAAGAAATTCAAGAGCCGCAAACCGTACAAGAAGAGATAGTAGAGGAACCAGCACCTGCTGCCGTGGTAAATCCACATCAAGAACAGTTTGACACACTTGTAGCTGCTATTGCCGATCGCAATTACGAGCTTGGAGAATGTTTTAAAAAGAACATCACCTTTATATCTTACGAGGACAATGTACTTACTTGGGAAAGTTGTGCAAATGAAGAGTGTAAAAAACTTCTCAAGCACGGCTACTCGGTAATCAAACAACTTGTGCGTGAAACGTTTAGTTTTGAAACTCAAATCAAGGGGATAGCCTGTAGCAAACCGGTAGAGGAAGTTAAAGAAGAACCTGCTCCACAGGTTCAAGAAGCTCCTGAACCACAAGAGGCTCCTCGTCAAGAGTTCCAGGCTAATGAAGCACAACAACAAACTATACAAACTCCACCTCCGATGCAAGAGGCTGCATACCAAGAAGCACCGCAAAGCGGTTCAACAACTGCAGATATAGAGATGGGTGGAAGTGCAAGTTGTGTGACAAACTGTGATGAGCCTTCACGCCAAGATGAAGTAAACGGCACGGACATTACGCAAGAGCCGATGGTACAAAAAGCAATAGAACTTTTTGAAGCGAAGAAAGTGACTATTCAGTCGAAGATTTAACTACTTCTTCTTATATAGTCTTTTCACAAGGTTTTTTAAAAGGAGTGAGATTTTTAAGAACTCCAAATTGTGGTGAATCTCAAGATGAGCATCGTAGTTTTTGTCGTTTAACTCTTCGAGATATTTGATAAGTGCATTTATATCTTTATCGAGTTTAAAGACAAACTTTTTAAGTATATAGTAACTCACCACATACAAAATAAAAACAAGTTCAAAGTATGAGAACCAAAAATCTTTCGGCAGCTCTGTATCTACAAGCGTGTATTTTAAAATAAGTCCAATAATAATAAATATAGCACTTACGATAATAAAAAAGTGCATATAGATTCTATTTTTGATACTTAACATAGTTTGTAACCTACTCCGCGAACCGTTTGGATGTAATCTTTTGTTTTATCCGGATCTATCTTCTCTTTAAGTCTATTAATCGCAACATTAACCGTTTTGTACTGATAGTTTTGAGAATCCTGCCATACGTTTTCAAGAAGATAATCTCGATCAAGTACAGAGTTTTTGTTTGTAATAAACTCACATAAAAGATCAAACTCCAGTTTTGTAACCTCAACGTTTTTCCCGTCAACCTTCAACTCTCTAGTACTCTTATCAAGAACCATATCTCTGTATGAGAGTTTCCCTTCCGATACTTTTTTCGATGTACGTTTGAGGATTGATTTTACACGTAAAAGAAGCTCTTTCATATTGAAAGGTTTTGTCAGGTAATCATCCCCTCCGCGTACAAACCCCTCTTCAACATCCTCATCTTTATCTTTTGCACTTAAAAAGATTACAGGCACGTCTATACCGTCATATCGAAGTTCTTCAACAAATTCACTCCCCTCCACTCCAGGAAGGTTTCTATCCATGATCAGAAGATCGATCTCCTCTTCCTCAAGGATTTGTGCAACTGTTTTTGTATTTAAGAAGCCTATCGTCTCATATCCCTCTTTTTGCAGAGTGTATTCTAAGAGTTCTAATAAATCTTCTTCATCTTCAACGATAACAATATTTGCAGACATTACTTTCCTTTATTCTTCGATCCACGCATCTGTTTTGATCACATTGCCATTATCAAAAACTTTCAGTTTGAAAGCCTCTATACACTTTCCGTCATTAAGATCCATAATCGCAATTTGTAAAATCTTTTTACACTTTTTCGGTATATCAAAATGCCCTTTTAAACCTGTTAGAAACTGCTTTAAAGGTTGTTTAGCATCCATTCCTATCACATTGTCACGACATCCTGTCAGACCCATATCCGTCAAATATGCCGTATTGTTTGCGATCTGAAAATCATCACTGCTTACATGTGTATGTGTCCCAATTATACCACTTACTTTGCCTTGAAGCAACATCATCATGGCACGTTTTTCACTTGTAGCTTCGGCATGAAAATCTACAAAGATATTTTTAATACCTTTATCGTGCAGCTCTTCAACTCTTTTTTGTGCACAGCGAAATGCATTATCGACATACGGCATACCATAGTGACCCATAATGTTTAATACTGCAAGTTTCTCTCCACTGACATCATACACTCCACATCCAGTCCCTACAACACCTTCAGGATAGTTATCTGGACGAAGCAGATTATCCTCTTCAAGTAATGGAAGAATATCTTTTTTATCCCAAGTATGGTTTCCGCCCGTCATAACATCTACACCGAAAGAGAATAACTCTCCACAGTTTTTAGTCGTTAGGCCAAACCCGTGAGAAGCATTTTCATAGTTTGCTATAACAAAATCAACACCGTACTCCTCTTTTATTTTCGGCAGGTGTTTTTGAATCATATCACGCCCCGGGCGTCCGATGATATCTCCGATAAATGCTATTTTCATTTTTATAATACCTTTGGTTTATTGTTTCTTAAATAAAAGAGTGTCGCTTTAATTATGTCGTCATCATCTTTAGAATCAGATTTGATCGTTTCTTTAGAATCGTTTAGATATGTAAACGTAATATTTTGCCCGTAATTCATAATAGTTTTTATCTTTTTCTCTAATGCTAAAAGTTTGATAACCATCATCTCTATAAACTGTTTCGTTGGGATATCAAGCTCTCCGAATCTATCTATAAGTTCCTCTTCGATCTCATAGATCTCAACAGCCTCTTCACACTGTGACAGACGTCTGTAGATATCAAGACGAAGACGGTCTTCTTGAACAATATCTTCTGAAAGATACGCAGAGATTGTAAGCTTGATATCCACTTTCATTTTCTTATCGTCAACCGTATTGCTCAGTTCTTTAATAGCATCTTCCAACATTCTAAGATAGAGAGAGTAACCGATATTTTTAATATGTCCGCTTTGTGCATCACCAACCAAGTTTCCGCCCCCACGAATCTCTAAATCGTGGTGAGCCAGTACTGAACCGCTTCCTAGGAATGAGTTAGACTCTAGTGCTAAGAGACGTTTTTTCGCCTCATCTGTAAGCTTCTCTTTGTTCTCTACGATAAAGTAAGCAAACCCTTCAATATGCCCACGCCCTACACGTCCGCGAAGCTGGTGCAGATCTGCTATACCGAAACGATCAGCACCATCAACAATGATCGTATTTACTCTAGGCATATGGATACCACTCTCAATAATTGAAGTGGCGATCATCATATCGTACTCGCCCGCTTCAAACTTCAGTAGTTCCTTTTCGGTCTGAACTGCCGAAATTTTTGAGTGCAACATCAATATACGAAGGTCAGGTAAAATCGCTTTAATCTCACCCATCTTGATCGGCATATGATCAATCGAGTTATGAACGTAAAACACCTGTCCACCACGGCGAAGCTCACGAAGTATTACCTCTTTGATCAGCTTCTCGTCATACTCTTTAACAAAGGTACGGACACCCTGACGCTCACTCGGAGGCGTTAAGAGCTGAGACATAGTTTTGATCGAACTCAGCGCCTGATTAAGCGATCTTGGAATTGGAGTTGCAGACATAGAGAGCATATGCACATTATGGTACAGCTCTTTAATCTTCTCTTTTTGTTTTACACCGAACTTGTGTTCCTCATCTACAATTACCACACCTAGGCTTTTAAACTCTAAACCAAAAAGTGCATGTGTACCCACTACACAGTCAAGGTCACCGCTTGCAAGCGCTTTGATGATGTTGTTTTTATCTTTTGTAGATACAAAACGGTCAAGCTTTGCATAACGGATTCCAAGATCATGAAAACGTTCATCCAAACTTCTAAAGTGCTGTGAAGAAAGTAGTGTAGTCGGAACAATAAAAGCCGATTGATATCCTGACTTATACGCAGCATAGATAGTATTGAGTGCGACTTCCGTTTTCCCAAAACCTACATCCCCGCTTAAAAGTCTATCCATGATTTTTCCGCTTGACATCTGTGAGATAATCTCATTGATTGACTGCGTTTGATCATCTGTATATTCAAATCCGCTGAGTGCTTGAAACTCTTTTAAGGTTTTTTGATCTATTGAGATTTTCGGTGCTTTAATAAGGGCACGAGCTGCAGCAATATTTACAATCTGACCTGCAATCTCTAAAAGACGTTTACGAACTTTCTCTTTGAGTTTTCCGAAACTTCCTTTACCAAGACGATCGAGTACCGGAACACCCCCACCGCTTGCAATGTAGCGGTCAATGTAATCCAAGTTCTCAACAGGTAAAAGGATCTTGTCATCACCCACATACTTGATTACGACAAAATCTTTTACACCGCCAAGTATTTCTGCTTGTTCGATCTTCTCAAAGATACCTACACCGTACTCTTCATGAACTACATAATCACCCGCTTTTAGGTCATCAAGTAAAATAGAGCTTTTACGGCGACGGCGCTTTTTATCAGGTTTGTTTAGAGATATTACCACCTCATCAGGTGTAATTACATTTAATATATAAGGCGCTTCAACAATATTTATGTTTGTTGTATCGTAAATCCCTGCTTGTTTGATCGTTGCTTTGTTTGCCGCGATAATAGTGATCTTTTTCTCTTTATGAACTTTTAGCAGTTGTGTCACATCGGCAACTACAAGTTCTTTTATATCATCGTTTTCTTCTAAGAGCTCAAGCTCAAAACATGCTCTGGAGATAGTCGGATTGTTAATACCGTAAGCATCTTTAAGCAGGTCATCTAAGTTACGTGAGAGTTTCACTTTTTTATTTTCTAAAAAGTTCTCAGCCATCTCATCAAGATGCCAAAAACCAAGTGAAGCTATATCACGAGAGAGCGCATCATACTCGCTGTTTTCAATCTTCTCGTTTAGCTCATTGAACTTTTGTTCATCAAGGGCAAAAAAGGCACTGCTAACCTCTATAGAATCTAACTCCTCCCCTGTAGTTCTCTGAGTATCAAGATCAAACTCTTTTATCTGTTCAATTTCGACATCAAAAAGAGAAATTCTGATAGGATTGCTTGTAGAGGGGATGAATATATCGAGAATATCTCCACGGTGAGAGATCTCCCCTTCAACCTGCACCATATCTACAAAGGTATAGCCCCAATGCAGCATCGTCTCTTTAAATGAATTCAGATCTATTTCACCGCCGAACTCAAGTTTTAAAGAGTCTAAATACTCTGCTTTAGGAAGTTCAAATAGTAAAGTTTTAAGCGGAGAGATAACAAGAGGCTTTTTTTTCGCACCGTAATAGAGTCGCAGCTTATTTAAAAGCTCTTGGAGCTCCTCTTTGTAAGAACGCAGATCATCACCACGTGCGGCACGAAAATCCGGGAAGACTAACACATCTTGATTAAAGAACTTTGCTACACTCTCTAACTCATGTGATTCTTTGAGGTCTTCACAGACTAAAACTTCTAAATCACCCTTAGAAGTTTTAAAATAGTTATATAGTTGCGTCATTTTTTATGATCGAGTTTCCTTCAAAAATTCCCTTAGCTTCAATCACTAATTCACTTGACTTGATCTCACCGCTTACATGTCCTGCAGCTTTAATCTCAACTCTTTGTGCATCAATAGTGCCTTCAACAAATCCTTGAACAACAAGTCTTTCGGTAACTATTTCACCTTTTATGTGACCGTTTTTCCCAACATTTACTTCTTTTGTTGAGTTTATATTACCTTCTAAAATACCATCTATATATAGATTGCAAGAGAGTTCTAACTCCCCTTTTATTTTTGCGCCAGTTGTGATGATGGTTGTGTTAGAATCGGTTGATATGTTATCCGGGACGTCGCTGTTATTAAAGATTGCCATGGAACTTTTTTCTCCTTATCAAAAATTTCGTTGTAGTTTTGTTGTGTCCATTTAATAAAATAGTATGGATTTAAAACCCTGTGTATAAAACGAATCTCATAATGTAAATGGGGACCGTTACTCATACCTGAGTTGCCAGTATAGCCGATTAATTGCCCTTTTTTTACAAATTGACCGGATTTTATCACAATTTTATTTAAATGTCCGAAGTAAGACTTAAATCCATACACATGTTCAAGAATAATAAGCCTTCCATAGCCACTGCTTTTATGCATACCTGCCCACTCTACAACTCCATCAGCAGTTGCATAAATTGCTGTATTCATTGGTGCTTTTAGGTCAGTTCCCCTGTGAAACTCTTTTCTGTTTAAAGTTGGATGGATTCTATAGCCATACTTACTTGTAATCCCTTTATATTCAATCGGTGAACCGCTAGGGAGAAGATTTAACAGTGTTAAGCGTTGTGAAGAGCTAAGTTTTGCCAAACTTACCCTCTCTTCTAAACTCTCTTCATTAATAGGTTTAAGCCCTATCATCTGCTCAATCTCTGTAAGTGAATCAGAGAGCTCTTCTAACTCCTGCTTTTTTACATGTAAAGACTTTTGTGTCTCTTGCATACTCGATAAAAGTTCAGAGTTTTGCACCTCTAACTCTTTATATGCCTTTTCAATTCCATCTTTTTTCATCTGCATCGAGTCAACTGCACTGTTTAGATATAAGATTGTAGCTACTGCAATCATCGCCAATGTCAGTAAAAAAATCGCTGCATAATAGAGCGCTTTTTTTACAAATTTATGAAGATTAAATTGTCGTACACCGTTATCGTCATGAATCGTTATAGTAAAATGTTTATTCACGATACACCTTTAAAAATGCCTCCACTACGCTAAATGAACCAAATACAAGATATGAACGTTCACTCTCGAGTGTTTCAAATTTTTTATATGGGATTGTAAAAGTTTCTAAGACAGCTTCTATTTTTTCTTTTTCTTCAATTCTTTGATCATCAACATCAATGAGCAATACCTCTTGAATTATCGGTTTTAAAATCTCTAAAATATTTCTGTAATCTTTATCTTTGTAGCTATTATACACTAAAGTATATTTTGAACCTTTTAAACTTTTTGCAATAGATTCTGCAGCTAAAGCATTATGCCCCACGTCAACCAAAATATTATCTGCTAAGCGTGTGAGTCTTCCAAAAAGCTTTCCGTTTTTAAAGTGATTTACATTGTACTCGATTCCAAGCTCTTTTAACGCAGCGATACTTAAAGAGAGATTATCAACCAAGTAGCTTGCTAAGTTATTCTCTTTGGCAAAGGAGTCGATCTTCTCTTTATCTTCTGAGGTTATATAATCTTCAACTTTTTTCACTTCAAAGCAGTTCTCACATGCGAGCTTCCTTGCGACATCATACACCTCAGTATGTTTCTGTTTAGCCAAAATAGCTTTCGTTTGTACCGCTTTTAATTTAGTTGTAGCGATAGAGTTTATTGTATTTCCCAAAAAAGCTTCATGATCTTTATCGATCGGAGTTACAAGGGTTAAAATATTTGGAAATACTGATGTTGCATCATGCTCACCGCCAAGACCCGCTTCAAGCACCAGATATTCACAATCTGATGCAGCTAAAAGAGCAAGGAACGTTGTGTATTCGAAATAGCTCAGAGTATCTATAAACTCTTTATCTAGAAGCTTTTGGAGCTTTATATGCAGTGAATCTAAATACTCGTCACTTATATCTTGTCCCTCAATCCAAATACGCTCGTTAAACTTTAAAATATGGGGCGATGTATAATGGAGAACTTTTTTACCGCTTTTATGTAAAGCCGTAGCTAAAAAACGCCCCGTTGTCCCTTTTCCGTTAGTTCCGATTAAATGGATAATTTTAGGGATTTTTACCTGCTCTTTTATAGACTTGTAGGCACGTGGCATACGCGTATAGTCTATCTCTGTATAATATAGCGGTTTTGATTCTAAAAACTGTTGTAACACTATTGTTTTGACTCCACTCTGTCTCTTCCGTTTTTCTTAGCAAGATATAAAAGTTTATCTGCATCGTTTATCGTATCTTTTAAAGAGACATAATCTTTTCTCTCTGCAGCACCCGCACTCACAGTTACTTCAATACGCTCACCCTTGTACATAAACTTCGATCTTGCGACATGTTCACGTACCTTGTTGGCAAAGATCACACTACCTTCTAGATCTGTATCGCCTAAAATAGCCATAAACTCTTCACCGCCGTAACGCCCAATGATATCTACGTTTCTGCACTCTTTTTTCAGTATCTTTCCAAAGGCTCCCAGCACTGCATCACCCGCTTCATGCCCAAAGTTATCATTAACCTGCTTAAAGTGGTCAAGGTCAAACATAACAATGCTAAAGTTTCTCATATACCTTTTAAACTCACCCTCTTTAAGCTCCAAGAACTCATCTAAAGCTCTTTTGTTATAGAGTTTTGTTAAAAAATCCTCTTTCGATTCTTTTTTTACGTTTTCAAGCTCGTCTTCAAGCTCTTTGATCTTTTGGCTCATCTCCAAAACACTTCTATTGTGTGATTTGAGTTCACTACTGAGTGTAGCGGTATTTTTCTCCAAAGCCACAGCGATCGTAAAAAGTTTTTTATGTGCCAATGTAAAGTTAGTGATTGTTTTTTCGTTGTAAGACTCTAACTCTTTTTTAATTGTCTGGATCTCATTATTTGAGTTGTCCGATTTTTCAATCATATCGATTAAACGGATAGAGAGTTTATCTAAAACCCCGTCAATAGATTCGATCATCTCTTTAACACTCTCTTTATCCAGAGCAATTCTAAGAGCAATTGCAGATTTAATCTCAGAAGCGATATCACTATTTTCCAAAAGTGCAGGATTGGAGATAATTCTATTGCTAAGCCCTGCTATCGTGTCGTTTACACTTGATGCGATGGAAGGTACAAATGACGCTACAAGAAGTTTGGAGATTTTTTCAAAATCAACGTCACTATTTTGAACACTCGCATCAAGCTCCCTTAAACTCTCTATTGACTTTCTAAGATCAGTGGTATCAAGTTCTCCGAGATATTTGAGTTTTTGTAAAAAAGTATCGTCATAAGTAGTGATAAAATTCACCCAACGTTGTCTGTAGTTATCAAGTTGTTCAGGCTTTGGAGCATTTTCCATCATATCGATAGTTTTATGTGCGAGCTCACTTGCTTCTTTATTATGTAAAACCTCAATAACTTGTAAAATTCTTTTACTCAGGTGAGTTTGCGCTTCTAAAGTGTCTGCACATAATGTTTTGTTTGTTCTGTTTATCTTAGAGATTAAAAACCTTACAAACTCATTCATAGTATTAAGACGGTAGTTTTGAAGATCTTTTTGCAGCTCTTTATTGAGCATCTCTTTGTATCTTGCAAGATGGGCACAATCTTCAATACTCATATTTGCTTTTTTCGCTTCTTTACAAAAAGCCTCAGTGTAATGATCGGGAGTTAAAAGTTTCCCTTCATCTTTCAAACGTTTGATCGTATTGTTTATGATCGTTTGTATTGTCATCACTTCTCCCTATTTTTTAAGAGATCCCTCTGCGGAAACTTTTGCGATAAAGCCTGTAATAGCTTTAGAAGCACTCAATTTAATAGCGTTAAATCTTTCTTGATCGGTAATGATAGCATTTGGTTCTACACTAAAATCGTATGTACCGTAAGATGTATATTTTTTTCTTTCGTTTTGTGTCTCTCTCGTAATAAAGAGTTTTACCTTTGCACGGTAAGCAATAACATAACCGTCACTGTTGTACTGTACCGGAGTATATGTAGGTGCAGACATTCTAATAGTTAAATGTGAATCGGCATACTTTCTGTCAACTAAAGATGCATGAAATACTGACACAACGGCAGCATCTACTGCATCTTTAATAACCACAGTATTTTCGGGATCAACCATTGAGATCTCTACACTTGTGGAGATTTTTTCACCCGTCACACTACGGGAAAATTTTGAGCTAGGTTTGTATCCACAACTATTTAAGCCCAGAACAAATAGTGACAATATACTTAAATAGAGCAAATACTTTTTCAAACACTTAGCCTTTAATTACAATATTTACCAGCTTATTAGGTACTACGATCTCTTTTACGATCTCTTTACCTTCTAGCCATTTAGCAACAACCTCTTTTGCGGCTAAGAGCATATCTTCTTTGCTTGCATCTTTTGCCACTTCGATCTCTCCACGGTTTTTACCGTTTACAGATACACCGAGTGTAATGCTGTCTTCAACAAATACCTCTTCAAGTACTGTTTGTACGTTTAGGTTATTCAGGTTAAAGAACTTCTCTGAAATCTCCCAACTAGTGTGAGGAATTACAGGCTCTAAAATAGATGTAAAGATCCAGTAAGCTTCCGTCCAAACATCAGAATTTTCTTGTGCATTTAAAGCATTCATAGCTTCCATAACACCTGCGATCATAGTGTTAAAAGTGTATCTTTCGTTATAAACTTCTTCCGAACGTTTTAATGCCTCGTACACTTTTTTACGTGCGAATTTTTCCTCTTTAGAAAGGCTCGCATGATCGATTGACGGGATAGTATCAGTTGCTACTACGTTTGTTGATCTCTCGTAAAAACGTTTAATAAATCTAAACGCACCCTCTACCCCGCTGTCGTTCCACTCTAACTCTTGAGTCGGCGGTGCTGCAAAAAGGATGAAAAGTCTTGCAGTATCAGCTCCATATTTTGCGATCAGCTCATCTGGATCTACCGTGTTACCTTTAGATTTTGACATTTTTGCACCATCTTTAAGCACCATCCCTTGAGTAAGTAGTCTGTCAAACGGTTCATCAAACTCTAAGTATCCTAAATCACGGAAAACTTTCGTAAAAAATCTTGCATATAAAAGGTGTAAAATTGCGTGTTCGATACCACCGATGTAATGATCAACTCCCATCCAGTACTTGATCTGATCTGCCGAGAATGCTTCTTTTTCCCAGTTTAACTCAGATGCACAGAAACGTAAGAAATACCAGCTAGACTCAACGAAAGTATCCATTGTATCTGTTTCACGAACTGCATCTTTTCCACATTTTGGACATTTACAATGTTTCCACGTCGGATGCTTCTCTAGTGGGTTACCCTCACCCGTGATCTCAACATCTTCAGGAAGTGCAACAGGAAGGTTAGCTTTATCTTCCATCACCAAACCACAATCGTCACAGTGAATGAATGGAATAGGTGCACCCCAGTATCTCTGACGTGAAACACCCCAGTCTTTTAACTTGTAATTTGTTGTCTTTTTACCGATATTTTTTGCTTCAAAATGCTCAATGATTTTTGCCTGAGACTCTTTTGAATTCAACCCGTCAAACTCTGCAGAGTTAAAAAGTTCACCAACTTCAGTGTAAGCTTTTTTATCTAACTCTAACTCGCCTTCAAAAGGTTTAATAACAGCATTAATCTCTAAGCCGTATTTTGTAGCAAACTCATAGTCACGATCATCGTGAGCTGGTACTGCCATAACCGCACCTGAACCATAATCCATTAAAACAAAGTTTGCGATCCATACAGGAATTTTCTTTCCAGTTAGAGGATGTACAACGTTTAGATCAAGTGAAAGACCAGCTTTCTCTTTTTGTCTGTCTATGTTTGAAGCATTGATCATCTCTTCGATCGCAGCAATTTTCTCATCGCTTAAAAGTTTGTTCTCGATCATATATGAAACAATTTTATGCTCAGGTGCCAGTGCCGTATAGCTTACACCGTAAATAGTATCAGGTCTTGTAGTAAAAACATCAAAGCTCTCAAATTCACCGTTTAACTTAGCTTTTGATTCATCATCAAAGAATAGATCAAACGCAAGTCCGTTAGATTTTCCTATCCAGTTCTCCTGCATTGTAAGAACTTGTTTCGGCCAGCCACCCTCAAGCTTTTTAAGATCAGCTAAAAGTTCATCAGCGTATGCCGTGATCTTAAAATAGTACTGATTCATATCTTTTTTTACGATCGGTGTGTCACATCTCCAACAACATCCATCAACTACCTGCTCGTTTGCAAGAACAGTTTGATCGTGAGGACACCAGTTTAGCATCCCTTTTTCACGGTAAAGAAGACCTTTTTCATACATATCGATAATGAACGCTTGCTCAAACTTCGTATAAAGTTCATCTGAAGTTGCAAGTTCACGTTTTTTAGAAAATGAAAAACCGAGTGAATAAAACTCATTTTTCATGTAATCGATATTGTCGTATGTCCAAGTTTTAGGGTTTGCATTATTTTTGATAGCTGCATTTTCAGCAGGCATACCAAAACTGTCAAATCCGATTGGGTGAAGAACGTTTTTCCCTTGCTGTCTGTGATAACGTGCAAAAGCATCACTAATAGAGTAGTTTCTTACATGTCCCATATGTAAACGTCCACTTGGGAACGGGAACATTGAAAGGATATATTTTTTCTCTTTTGTGAAATCTTCACTCGGCTCGAAACTATCGTTCTCTCTCCAATAGTTTTGCCATTTTTGCTCAATACTTTTAGCGTTGTATTCCAATTAAAATTCTCCTAATATTCTTCGTGTGTTTTGGAACTCTCAATATACACAAGTCCCATAGAAAATACGTTTGCGATAAGTGCACCGATTGCAAGTGCAATAGCCCACGTGTCATCACCGACAATTACTAAAAAGATAAACGCCGGTATAAGGTGTAAATCAGCTACTAATGAAGATGCAAGAAGCTCTGCAGAAAGTAGGTTTCTCACTCCGATTTTTAAAATTGTTGAAACAAGGTTTAAACTTGCCGCAATAAACAGTGAAACTGCAGTGTTCTCATATAAAAACCCCGCAATTGACGTTAAACTCATTAACGAAAAAAATACGTATACTACTTTACCCCAATCCATCTATAGTCTCCTTTTTTTTACATCACACCAGATTCGAATTGCTCGCGCATTCTGTTTTTCTCAGCTTCTCTTTTTGCTTTTTGTGCCAACTTCTCATGATAGTTTTGAACGCTAAAGCCAAACCACATCAATACCGGAGAAGCAACAAAGATAGATGAGTATGTACCTACAATTATACCTACTAATAAGGTAAATGCAAATGGGTGAATAATCTCACCGCCAAATAAGAATAGAGTCAGTACAACAAAGAAAGTCGTAAGTGACGTTAGTGTCGTACGTGCCAATGTTCTTGTAACAGACTCATTGATAATCTCAGCAAGTACTGTTTTCTTACTTGTTTCAATCCCTTCACGGATACGGTCAAAGACGATAATTGTGTCGTTAAGCGAGTATCCAAGAAGTGTAAGCAATGCTGCTAAAACATCAAGGTTTACATCAATTCCAGAAAGGCTTACTGCTCCAAGAGCGATTGAAACGTCATGAATCAATGCGAAGATAGAAGCAACCGCAAAACGCCATTCAAATCTAAATGCTACATAGATTAAGATCCCGGCAATAGCAAGTAGCATCGCCATGATCCCTTTTTCTCTAAGTTCATTACCAACTTTAGGGCCAACGATATCTACACGGCGTACTTCATAGTTTCCAGTCCCTTTTAGAGCCTCACGAGTAAGATCACCGATATCTGTCGTCACACTTCCTGTTGTAGTTTTCAGACGGATTACAACCTCATCAGGTGAACCAAATTCAGTGATAGAAGCGTTTGCAAACACTTCGTTGCCTTCAAGCTTTTTACGCATCTCGTCAATCGGTGCAGTTGTGTCGTATTTTACTTGAACAATTGTACCGCCGGCAAAATCAACACCGTAGTTTAAACCTTTTGTAGCAAGTAATGCATACGAAGCTAAAATCAATACGATCGAGATAACTGCAGCAAATTTTGATTTGCCCATAAAGTTAAATGGTCTTGTATATTTAAAAAATTCCATTATTGCCCCTTAATCCCAAACCAAAACTTATAGTTTTTGCTTTTCATCATTTTACTCTCTAACATCTGATAGATTCCATGTGTACCCAAAATAGCAGTTAGCATAGAAGCTAAAATACCGATACTCATAGTGATCGCAAAACCTTTAATAGCACCCGTTCCGTATGCATACAGAACTACCGAAGCGATAAGCGTCGTGATGTTTGCATCTAAGATGGCACTCATAGCATTTGCATAACCGTCTTCAATAGCTTTGTGCATAGATTTACCCTCACGGATAAGTTCACGGATACGCTCAGAGATAATAACATTGGCATCAACCGCCATACCGACAGTTAAAACAATACCCGCCATACCTGGAAGTGTCAATGTCGCACCAAATAGACTCATTACCGCTAAAAGTAAAAAGAGGTTTGCAATAAGTGCAATGTTTGCAATAACGCCTGCCGCACGGTAGTAGATCACCATAAAGATAATTACTAAAACAAAACCGCCGATAAGTGCGATCAATGAAGCTTTAATAGAATCAGCTCCAAGGCTTGGTCCAACTGAACGTTTCTCCATTAGATAAATTGGGGCAAGTAATGCACCACTTCTTAGAGCGATTGCTAAGTCTTTTGCTTCAAGAACCGTATAGTTTCCTGAAATCTGTCCAGAACCGCCACCGATTCTCTCATTGATATTTGGAGCTGAGTACACTTTTCCATCAAGTACGATTGCAAGACGCTTCCCTACGCTTTTACCTGTAAAGTCACCAAAGATCTCTGCACCCTCAGCATTAAGCTTAAAGTTGATTACAGGACGATTGTTTTGGTCAAACCCTACATTCGCGTTTGTCAGCATTCCACCATCAAGGATAGGGATCTCACGAACGAGATATTTAACTTCCGGATTTTTTGCATCTTCTAAGATCACATCACCGTAAGCAGCCGCATCACTAGCGCTCATATTGTAAACACGAGCAGCTCTGTCCTCATCAACAGCCATAAGTTCAAGCTTTGCAGCACGAGAGATAAGTTCACGAGCACGTTGCTCTTCCTCTTGTGTTTTAATCCCTGCAAGTTCAACTAAG
Source organism: Sulfurimonas marina (assembly GCF_014905095.1). Lineage (NCBI taxonomy): Bacteria > Pseudomonadati > Campylobacterota > Epsilonproteobacteria > Campylobacterales > Sulfurimonadaceae > Sulfurimonas > Sulfurimonas marina. The sequence continues at coordinate 1,681,732 of NZ_CP041165.1, forward strand.
ATCTTCTCTTCACCCTGTTTTGCAACAACCGGTTCAGATAAACCAAACTGATCAAGTCTGTTTCTGATAGTCTCAATAGCTTGATCGATAGCCAGTTTTTTTGTCTTTTCGATCTCTTCAGGAGATAGGCTTACTGAAATAATCTGGTTATTTAAAGATACTACTGCACCATCTATCTCTTTAAGATACTCTTGAACCTTTGCGATCTCATCACTATCTAAAACTTCAAATTTTATAGTACCCTCATCAAAAGTAAGTCCATCAATTAAAATGTCGTTACGTTCAGAGAAATGTTTAATACTTGCTGTTATAGATTTTATACGAGATTTTGTAGCTTCTTCTGTTTTAACGCCAAGAAGCATATGAAGACCACCTTGAAGATCAAGACCTAGTGTAATTTTTTTACCACCTTCAGTTTGAAGCAGTGACGGGATAGAAAAAACTACCCCGAAAGTGATTGCTAAAGCGAAGATTACGATACGATAATTAAGCTTCATCCTCATACTTCTTTGCAATAGAGTCTTTTGTGATTTTCACCACTGTGTCTTTATTCATCTCAACACTAAAAAAGTTTTCTTCAACTTTGTGAACAACTACGATAAAACCACCGTTAGTGATAACTTTATCACCTTTTTTCAATGACTCGATCATCTCTTTTTTAGCTTTCACTTCTTTTTGCTGTGGACGAATAATCACAAAGTACATAATTGCGATTAGAAATACAAACGGTAATAATTGAGAGATTAATTCCATACCTTAAACTTCCTTATTTAAATAAAATTGAGAGATTATACAAAAACAATACTAATATCTTAGTAAAATTGTGTAAAATTTCACTATGAACAAAATAACAAAAAGAACAAAAGATATTTTATTTGGTTTAGTGAGTGCTCTTTTTTTCAGTACATTTATCTACTTAAGCGATTTTGGACTGGAAAATAAACTTTTAAACACCTTCCTTGGTTTAGTTGCGATAGGGAGTGTTTTATATATTCCTAAACGCTCCGTCTTGGTTGCCGGCTTTACTATAGGGATACTCTGGTTTTACTGGATCGGGTACAGTTTCGAGTACCAGGGTGTAGGTTTTATGACTCCGATCGTTACTTTGGGATTTGGAGTGCTTTACCTGCTGCTCTTTTTACCTATGTACTTTACAACCAACCCTTTCATACGCGCAGCGCTTCTCTTTGGTCTTAGTTTTCTCGAACCGTTTGACTGGAACTGGTTTAAACCAGAACTCCTTTTTATAGACAGCTTTATAGGCGTATATAAATACCAGTTTGGTTTTGTTTTACTCGCCCTGGCTTCTACACTTTATGCATACAAACATTACCCTAAATACAAATACTACCCTTTAGTATTATTGGTATTTGCTATAAATTTCGGTTACCCGCCGCAAAAGAATATCCCCCTGAGCATTAAACTGGTACAAACAGATGTAAAACAAGAGGATAAATGGCAACAAAAAAATCTTTACCCTACCGTGGAGATGATATTTAAAGAGATTACTCAGGCAAAATATGAGGGGTATGAAGTTGTAGTGCTTCCGGAATCTGTATTTCCCTTATTTATGAATAAAAGCCCAAAACTCCTCTCAGAGCTCAAAAAAATATCATATGATATTACCATCATAGCGGGGGCACTTTTAGTTGAAGAGGGAAAACATTACAATGTAACCTATATGTTTAAAGAGGGTGAATATCAGGTAGCTAAAAAGATTGTCCTTGTACCTTTTGGGGAGTATATTCCACTCCCCTCTTTTATGAAAGAGTTTGTAAACGACACATTTTTCCAAGGGGCAAGCGACTTTGTAACAGCTGAGCAACCGACCGACTTTACAATCAACAAAACTAAGATAAGAAATGCGATCTGTTACGAAGCCACATGCGATGCCCTTTACCAGGGGGAATTCGACTTTATGGTAGCGATAAGTAACAATGCCTGGTTCGCACCCTCAATTGAACCGACACTCCAACGCCTACTTATGAAGTACTATGCACGCAAATACGGCGTTACGATTTACCACTCTGCCAACTATAAAGGGAGCGGTGTAATAAAATAGAAATGTAAGTTAAGATATAATACATAAAAACTATACTTAATAGGGCTAGATTGTATGTTAAACTTAAAAAATCCAAATTTTTATAATAACCGCGAACTCTCGTGGTTACAATTTAATACAAGAGTTCTCAAACAGGTACAAGACGATAGCTTACCACTTTTAGAGCGTTTAAAATTTCTTGCTATCTACGGAACAAATTTAGATGAATTTTATATGATCCGTGTAGCGGGACTGAAAAAACTTTTCTCTGCGGGGATCATCGTCTCAGGTGCAGACAGACTCACGCCCCTGCAACAACTAAGAGAGATAAGAACCTATCTTCACCAAGAACAGCAGGTTGTAGAACACTGTAGAACCGAGATTTTTAAAAAGCTTGAAAATGAGGGGATCAGTGTAAAAAGCTATAATGAGCTTAACAATCAGGATAAACATAAAGTAAATCAGTACTTTCAAGAAAATATCTATCCTGTTATTATCCCTATTGCCGTTGATGCGACACACCCTTTCCCACACCTAAACAACCTCAGTTTCGGTTTGATCGTAAAACTTCAAGATACCGAAAACTTGAGTATTGAGCGTTTTGGGATTGTACGTGTACCTCGTGTTTTAAACAGATACGTAGAGCTTGGAAACGGTATCTATATACCTATCGAGAGTGTTGTTGAGCAACATATCGATGAGCTTTTTCCTGGATACAAACTGATGAAATATGCATCGTTTCGTGTAACGAGAAATGCAGATATCGAGATCGAGGAGGAGGAAGCTGACGATTTTATGGAGATCCTTGAAGAGGGTCTGAAGCTTCGTAGAAAAGGGGAGATGGTTCGTCTTGAGGTTGGAAGTAATGCAGACAGCGAGATCATTAACTTCTTTAACCGTCATGCAAATATCTATAAAGACGATATCTACACTTTCCATACAGACCTGAACCTCTCAAGTCTGTGGCAAATAGTGGGCAATAAAGATTACGCACATCTCTTATCACCGTCGTTTAAACCGAAAAACTTACCGCCTTTAGACGGTAATGAAAACATCTTCGGTGTACTAGATAAACAAGATATCTTTATGTACCATCCGTACGAGAGTTTTGAGCCGATCGTAAAACTGATTCAAACTGCTGCAAAAGACCCTGATGTAGTATCGATCAAGATGACACTTTACCGCTCAGGGCAAAACTCGCCAATTGTAAAAGCGTTAATGGATGCGAGTGAAAGCGGTAAACAGGTAACGGTTATGGTTGAGCTAAAAGCACGTTTCGATGAAGAGAACAACCTTATCTGGGCAAAAGCATTAGAGAAATCGGGTGCACATGTTATCTACGGTATCAAGGGCTTAAAAGTTCACGCAAAAGCTGCTCTTGTAACTCGCAGAATTAACGGCAGACTAAAACAGTACGCGCACTTAGGGACTGGAAACTACAACCCTTCAACTGCTAAAATCTATACAGATATGAGTTATATGACAAGTAAAGATGTGGTGACAAACGATCTGACACGTTTTTTTCACTTCCTAACAGGTTTTAGTAAAAAAGGGAAGCTTAACGAACTCTATATGGCCCCATCACAGATCAAGCCGAAGATCCTTTCACTTATCCACAATGAAACGCGTCAAGGTGAAAACGGACGTATTATCGCAAAGATCAATTCACTCGTTGATGACGATGTGATCCGTGCACTCTACAAAGCGAGTCAGGCGGGTGTAAAAGTTGATCTTATTGTTCGCGGGATCTGTTGTCTTAAACCTGGGATTGAAGGTGTTAGTGAAAACATCAGAGTTATCTCAATACTTGGGAAATATCTTGAACATGCACGTACATTTTACTTTAAAAACGATGCATCGCAAGTGTATATCTCAAGTGCTGACTGGATGCCGAGAAACCTTGTAAGACGTATTGAGCTTTTAACGGCTGTTAAAGATGAAAATGCAAAGAAAAAAATCATTCAGATCTTAAACCTCCAATGCTCAGATAACGTTCTGGCACATGAGCTTCAAAGCGATGGGACATATACAAAAGTAAAAGCGGATGAGCGCTCGATCAACAGCCATAAACTCCTAGAAGAGTATGTGAACAAGATCACGAAAGCGACAAGAAAAGAATCATCCACAAATATTCAACATTTAGTTGAGAGATTATTTATAGAAAGTTAAAAAGAGTAAAAGAAAATGATACATAAATTTAAAGATTATGAACCTAAAATTGGTAAGAATACATGGACTGCACCATCAGCTGATGTGATCGGAGATGTTGAGATAGGTGAAGATTGTTCTATCTGGTTTGGAACGGTAATAAGAGGCGATGTGCACTACATCAAAATCGGAGACAGAACAAGTGTTCAGGACTGTTCTATGATCCATGTTACACACCATAAAGGTGAAGACAGATATAAAAAGGGGGATGGAAGTCCAACTATCATAGGAAACGATGTAACAATCGGGCACCGCGTAATGCTTCACGGCTGTAAAATCGAAGATGCATGTCTCATCGGAATGAGTGCAACTATACTTGATAATGCCGTAATCGGAAAAGAGAGCATCGTAGGTGCAGGAAGCTTAGTTACTAAAGGGAAAAAATTTCCACCAAGAAGCTTAATTATGGGTAGTCCTGCAAAAGTTGTACGTGAACTTACAGATGAAGAGGTAGCCGAGCTTTACGCATCGGCTAAACGTTACGTTTCTTTTAAGAACGAATACAACTAAATCTTTACAGCTTTGCTAAACGCTGTAAAATCGTCATAAAGATTCTCTTTTTCGACAAGGTTAGGGATTAGTTTTACTTTTTCAAACATATCTTTTGGTTGTGTCTGCATCCCAAAGAAATAGACATCTATCCCTTTTTGTCTTAAAGAGATTATCGTCTCCTCCATCACATAAAGTCCACTTTGATCGATGTACGGGACATCAAGCATATTAAAAACAACTGCTTCAACCTCCGGCATCTCACGAACTATCTCTTTAAATCCAAATGTAAAACCGAAAAATATAGGCCCTTCAAAATGTTGCATATACACTTTTTTACCCATCTCCTCACAACTTGGAGTATGCAATTTCCCTTTTGCGTTTGCATGAGCATTTTCACTCATCTGCTTCATAAACCACAATGAGGCCATTACCATTCCTGCAGCAACCGCTTGTAAAAGATCTACTAAAACAGTTAAAAGAAGCACTACAATCATAATAACTGCATCAGAACGTGGAATATAGCGGATATCTTTTAAACCTTTATAGTCTATAATCCCTATCCCTACAGTGATCAAAATTCCGGCAAGAACACTAAGTGGAATCACTTTCGCATACACTCCTGCACCTATTAAAACCAGAAGTAGTATAACACCGTGAACAAATCCTGAGAGCTTTGTTTTTCCTCCGGAATTGATATTTACAACCGTACGCATAGTCGCACCTGCACCAGGAAGTCCTCCTATAAGACCGGCTATAGAGTTACCGATTCCCTGTCCGATGAGTTCTTTATTTGATTGGTGTTGCGTTTTTGTCATATTGTCCGCAACAACAGACGTAAGTAAAGAGTCGATCGCACCTAAAGCAGACAAAGTAATTGCTGAAACAACAATAAGCATCGGATCGTGCCAGTTTGTCGGTACCAAGGAGTCTAAATGAAGTGTAGGCAATCCCGTTGGGATCTCACCGATTACCGCTACATCCAACTCTAAGAAATAAGCTACAAGGGTAAAAAGTATCAGCGCTACAAGCGTTGAAGGCACCGCTTTGGTTACCTTTGGAAACAGGTAGATCGTAGCTATTGTCCCAAGTGCTAAAAAAACAGCCGCAGGGTTAAATCCTGTAAAAACCTGATCTAAAGATTTTAACGTTTCTATGATCCCTTTTGGAGCTTCGAGTCCGGCAAAAGGAAAAATTTGTAAAATAATTATGATCACACCGATACCGCTCATAAAACCTGAGATCACAGGATATGGCATATACTTAATATAGGTCCCTATACGGATAACACCCATAAAGATCTGCAATAATCCGGCAAGGATAAAGGTTGCTAAAATTGAAGGAAGGGCTGCTTCCAATGTTCCAAAATGGGCAATTTGTGCAGCGATCACCGTTGCAGCAACTACCGTCATAGGCCCTGTCGGTCCACTGATCTGTGTTTTTGTTCCGCCAAAAAGTGCCGCAAATATTCCAAGTGCTATTGCCCCGTATAATCCTGCAATAGCCCCCATACCTGAACCCACTCCAAACGCTAGAGCAAGAGGCAGTGCTACAATAGCTGCAGTCAATCCTCCAAAAAGGTCACCGCGAAAATGATTAAACTGCAACATTATCACCCTCTTTTATAAGTGATTTAAATGCATGTTCATCTGGATCGTAGTACTCAATAGCCCCTGTTTGAATATCGTACATCCATCCATGAATATGGATAGTTTCATTTGCAACACCCTCTTTGATATATGGATAAGTTAAGAGGTTTTCAATTTGTGAAATCACAGAGAGTTTTTCAGTCAAACGCAGCAACTCCTCTTTAGAAGCATCTTTTCCAAGTGCGAGTTTTGCAAGTGCTTTTGGTTTCTCTCCAAGTGTCAGCCATTTTTTTGTATGAATAAACGAGTCGTCGTCAAGTTCCGAGTATAACGAAGCGATAGCACCGCAATGGGTATGTCCGCAGATAATTATTTCTGAAACATTTAAAGCATTAACAGCATACTCTATCCCTGTTGCTGTTGAGTGAAACTCCTCATCGGGCTTATAGGGTGCTACAAAGTTCCCTACATTTCTCAGTACAAAAAGTTCACCTGGTGCAGTTTGTGTAATCAGGTTTGGTATAACCCGAGAATCTGCACATCCTATAAATAAAGCTTTGGGATTTTGTCCATTTTTAACAAGATCGAGTAACTCTTCAGAGTGTTTTTTAAAATAACTGTTCACAAAGATCTCATTACCGTCTAATAATCCACTTTTTTTGATCATTATAATATTCCTTAATTAGTATTTTTCTAGTATAAAATTGGTTAAAATTGAGGTATATTAAACGATTGGCGGTTTTAAATGAGGGGGTGAGAGCAACTCTTTATAAAGATCGAGTTGTGGATGATTTGTACATATATCCTGTATACAAACAGTTTTATAGTCAATTTTTGCACATGCCAGATCATCTCTGTCATCACTTATCTGTATCTCTTCGCTGAGTTCACACTCCTCTATAGAGGTAGTGATGTGTGTACTCGGATCTTCTGCAAATGCCACAGAACTAAAAGTAACAGAAGTGATGAAAACAAAGACTAAAAGCAGAAATTTCATGGAGAAATTTTATCTCTAAATAGTAAATAAACAGATTCTAATATATCAGACTAAGCCCAACACCAACTGTTTCAAACTCACTTGCAGTAGCTTTTACTTTTACATAATTTGCATTCAAAAAGATATGTTCAAAAAATAGATGTGAATATTTCAAAGCGTACCCTTTTTCTTGTTCGTTATCAACGGTGTATATTAATCGTACTTGTCCATTTTCAAATACAGGTGCATTGATAGAAGTTTCCAGACCATAATAGTCTTCATTAGCTACTCTGTCATTGTTCTCATATACCCCTGTAACATTTACATATCCATATTCTAAATCAAGCTCAAGAGGTACCATAACAGAGAGCCTCTCTCCAAGTATAATCTCTGACGGTGAATATGTTGCAATCTCAGAATCACTTTGTGTTGCCCAAATCTTATTTACAATGGCAGAGATGCTTAACAGGTCATATTCATACTCTATACTTCCCATAAGGGAGTTTTCATTATTTAGTTTTCCAACAACTCCTCCAAGTACTGAAAAAGTAAAACCACTGTTATTCATGTAAGAGTATTCAGCCCCGTATATCGGTTTTAGATTCCCTCTATCAATTGGAGAGATATAAAGATCAGGCATATCAGATAAACCTGAATTCTCAGAAGAATCTGGATACGGTAGTAATACCCCTGCTCGCATCAGATGTGTTTTTGTTTGATTGTACTGTATATATATCTTCTCTCGTATCAGTTTTAACTCTCTCTCATTCGCAGTTGGTGTTGAGTAAATATATGCAAACCTAGCCCCTGCAAACATGGAGAAATTTTTACTCAAAGAACCAGATGAAAGAAGTGTCATAATCGGATTATTCACCTCATTCTCTTTTTTCATCTCCCCTTTTGGCGTTGAACGGGTAACCTCACCATTTTTATTCATCACACCTAAAAAGATACCAACAGGTACTACACTCTCTTCATCACTGAGTACTTTTTGTAATGTTGTTGTATCGCTTTGAGAAAAACGCATACCGTTTCGTAAAAACTCTTTTCCTGTACTGTTTAGCATTGGTGGAAGTGCAACGTGACAAGTGTTACAGTTTGTATTGTATTGACGTGCAAATATTGTTGTGGCACTCAATTGAGTAACAGCGCTAAAAAGAGCTAAAACAATAAATACTTTTTTTATACTTTTCATTAAAAAACCTTTTTTACTTTATGGTTGAAATTTTACACATTTAACCTTAAATATCAATTATGATAATCGTTACTAATATTATATCATCCTTCTGCCTCACTATGACTTTTATAATTACCTAAGTTATCTTGAACTATCATATATATAACATTACTCAAAGGGGACGTTATGATAGATAAAAAGAAAGTGAAAAAATTCCTTAAAAAAGAATTGAAAAACCTGCTCAAAAAAGAGCTGAAACAAGATATAAAAAAGAACATTAAAGATTACAAGAAAAAAGAGAAAGCTGAAAAAAAGTCTAAAAAGAAATAAGGCGTTAGTGAGTGAGGAATAACTCTACTCCTCAACTCATAAACGATTATTAAGTTCTGTAATCTGCGTTAATTTTAACGTATTCATATCCAAGATCACAGCCGAATGCTGTAAATTCGCCTGAACCTAAACCTAAATCGCAAGAGATTGTGAACTCATCTTTTTTCATCACTGCTGCCGCAACTTTTTCCATCTCGGCATCAAAATAAAGCTTCCCTTTTTCATATACACATACATCGTCAAAAGAGATTGTCAATGTTTCCTCTTTTGCTTCTGCTCCGCTTGCACCGACTGTTGAAGCGATACGCCCCCAGTTTGGATCTTCCCCATAAAGCGCAGTTTTTACAAGTAATGAATTTGAAAGCGCTTTTGCAACCACTTCAGCTTCACGGTCATCTTTTGCACCCGTTACTTTATAGGTTACGAGTTTTGTAGCACCCTCACCATCTTTTACCATCTGCTTTGCCATAAACTCCATGATCTGATGCAGTGCATCCTCAAATGCTTCCTCATCGTAAGCACCGCTTTTAGAGTTAGAAAGGAGCATTACAGTATCGTTTGTAGATGTATCACCATCAACTGAAGCAGCATTAAATGTAGTTATAACTACACGATCAAGTATCTTTTGCATTGTAGCGTTTGCAACATCTGCATCAGTCGTGATAAAACACAACATTGTAGCCATTGCAGGGTTGATCATCCCTGCCCCTTTTGCCATAGCACCGATGTTAAACGAGCTACCGTCACGTAGTGTCACTTGAAATGCAATCTCTTTTTTAAAGCTGTCCGTTGTCATAATAGCTTGAGCAGCACTTGTCGGATTTTGTTGTGTAAGGTCAAACTGAGCTAAACCGTTGATAAGCTTCTCTTTCGGTAATCTTACACCGATAACACCCGTTGAACTCATTACAGGATTTACAGCTTTGCTAGGTAAGTGAGAAAGAACCTCTTCAATATCATCAACACCGGCATCACCTGTCATAGCATTGGCATTTTTCGAGTTAATAAGTACAAAGTTTGTTTTAAAGTCACCCTTTGACTTAAAATGTTTAATAGGTGCAGCTGCCATCTTATTTGTTGTAAAAGTTGATGCAATTTCACACATTGTATCTGCATAAATAAATGCCATGTCTTTAGCATTGTTTGCTTTTAAACCGGCACTAATACCATCTGCATAAAAACCGTTAGCGGCACAAACACCGCCCTCTATTTTCTCTAATTTATACAAACTTCAGCTCCTTAGGCTTCAATCTTTTTCTTAAAATGTCTCTTGTTGTTCGAATACCTGCTTGTGTTCCAATTACTAAAAGTCTACATTCACTTGTAACTAAAACATCACCTTTTGGCATTGCGACAAACTTTCCGTCTTTTTTCGTAATACCTACAACAGATGTGTTTGCGATCTGTCTTATATGTGTCTCTTTAAGCTTTTTTAGAACTGCCCATGAGTACTTCGGTACCTCGATCTCTTGCATATCAATTGGATTATCTGTTTTATAAAGAAACTCTTCTAAAAGGTTCTCCATATCAGGTCTTGCTGCCATTGCAGAGACCCTTTGAGCTGTCAATTTTGTAGGACTAACAACCGTATCAGAACCCAGTTTTTTCAGCTTTTCTACATCACTCATAGATTCAGCTGCAGAGATAACATAATATGGACGAGGTAAAAAGTGTTCTTTTTCAAACAATCTTACAGATGCAATTAGAGCAATATTATCCGCAATAGAATCAGATAGTGTGATCATACCTTTAGCAGAAGCTAAATGCGCTTTTAACATCGACAACTCTGCATGCGGTTCAGCCTGTAAGAAATGGGGATATTTATACTCTAATGCCCATTCATGGATTTCAGGTCTTGGGTCTATTACTACAAACGGTATATGATTTTTACGTAACTGTTTGGTTACTTCGATCGTATAATCGTTATGGTAACACACAACAAAATGTTTCTTCAATCTTGCGATTTTATACAACATTCTTCGCTCCTTGAGTATAGCTACTATATGCCCCTTGTTTAGTTCTGAAACTAAAATACCGATCGCACTTGAAAATACTGCAAATCCTGCAATGATCAGATTGATCGTAAAAATTCTACCTGCATCAGATATAGGACGGATCTCTCCAAAACCTACTGTGGTAAATGTAACAGCTGTTTGATATATCGCATCAATGATTGGAAAATCATCTATAAGTACGTAACCTATAGTTCCGATTAGCATCACTACTACGGTTAAAATTAGGGGTAAACGAAATGCTTTTAGGTGAGGGTAAACTTCCGGAAGAAGTTTTGAGTCGGGTTTGGGAGCAATCTCCCAATTTAGGAATTTACGAATCCTTTCTAAAAGATTCAAACTATATTCCTAAAACTACGAATTTTTCTTAAGTGTGCGTAATTCTCTTGCAGAAATCTTAATCTTTTTCGTTGTACCATCTTCTAATGTGATACGCACTGTTCTTAGGTTTAATAAAAAACGACGCTTAGTTCTGTTTTTTGCGTGAGAAACATTGTTTCCACTCATCGGCCCTTTGCCGCTGATAGCACATCTTCTTGCCATTTCAGTATCCTTGAATGATATTTAAAGTTGCGAATTATACCAAATTAAAGCAAAACTTCAACTTAAGCGAAATAATTCTAACGCTCTAATAGCGATTTATAATTCTTTTATGTAATTATAGCTAGAATTAAGCCAATTACAAAATAAAAAGTAGATAAGTTGATTACTAAAACACAAATAGATAATTTCATAGAGAAGATCCCCCCGTCTCCTCAGGTTTTAAAACAAACGGTAGCTATTCTTAATCAAGGGGAATTAAGCAAAGCGGCTAAAGTAGCATCTCAAGATGCAGCAATGAGCAGTTATCTCAAAAATATTGTCAACAAACCTATCTATGGCTTTAGACAAGAGGTAAAAGACATATCTCAAATCTTTGGTATTTTAGGGCTATCAGGTTCCCAACAAGCTGTATATAACTATATGATAAGTTTACTCAGCCCTGCAAAATGGTCACTTTTTAAACTCAACTCACACACTTTTTACGAACTCCAGGCAATACTTACTACAAACTGGCAAAAGATTTTAAAACACCTCAATATTGAAAATAAAGATATTGAATCTGCAATCACTCTGCTTCCTGCAAGTATTATCGTTGCAGATGCACTTTTTGGGGAAAAGTTAGATGATGTAAATCTTTTAAGAAGTGCAAACGCGATAGATTACAACACTATTTTAGAGAGATTATGTAAGATGGATCTTTTCGATATTTGTGAAGAGATCGCAAAAAAATGGGAGATGGATGAAGTTACTTCAAATATTGTCCAATGTGCATCGGGAGTTAAACCTTCAGAAGATGAACAGATCAACCTACTTGGTAAATGGATGCATCTGCTTCTATTTTACACTTTATCTAAACCGGAATTTATAGAAGCCACACTCAATGATTTCGTCGACTTTCAGATCGACTTTGTTGAAGATATCTATCCCGACTTTATTACTTTAATGGATGTACAATAATGAGAGCAGTTGTAAAAAACGGGATAGGAGTATTCCATCCCCAAGGTTTTTTAGACGGGAATGCAGTAACTTCTCTACTGAGTGTAGAAGATATTGAGGCTACACTAAAATTAAATGTAGAGATGGTTTTAGTATCGCTAAAAAAAGTGATCTTTTTTAATAGAAACGGTTTAGACGCTTTTGTAAAAATGTTTCAAAAAGTAAGAAGTGAAAACCAAAGTATGGTAGGTTTTTGTGACTATGATCCTAAAAAATATGAAGCGATAATGAAGTTTTATTCCGACGGTCTAAACTTTTCACTCTTTCAAACACTAGAAATTGCCGAACTATTGACCTCTAGCTTTAGAAATCAACAAAAGAATGTACTTCTTTTTAGTGACGATAAATCACAACGTGCAGCTATGGCTATAGAACTCCACGACAATGGGCATAACCCGATAATTGCACAAACGCAAGAGGAGTTTGATGAAAAATCTAAAGCAAAAGATTCTTACGATCTTATTATTGAAAATACATATCTCGGACAGATGGGACAAAAGGTCGCAACTCGTGTTACCGGTAATGCCATCATCTATACGGTAAGTTCATTTTTAGATGCAGAGATCGGGACTACCTTTAATATAGCCTACCATAATAACTCTCTGCAAATTGGGTTTAGACTCTTTATATTTGATGCCTATAAAGTTGTCAGTATGAATATTCATGCCCTAAACTTTTTCTCTAAACTCGCTTCTTCAGCAGCTGAGTTTAATGCTACTATCTGTTTTGTGGGAATGACTTTTGATAAAACTCCAAAAGAGTTTAAAGAGACACTTGAAGATGCAGGTATCATGTTTTTTAATCAGATGGATGATATTTTACAAAACAAAGAGTTATTAAACGATCTGGGTGCAAGTAGTGCAGCTGCTACAAAAAATAAACGTGCCCTTACTAAACAAGTAGTTAGCGAACTGCCAAACTTCATTGATGCATCCGTTGCAACTATTGAGATGATGACAAATGCGCAAGCAGTGAAAAAAAATGCCAAAGTTGACAAAATTATTATCAAAGAGAAACAGGGTAAAGTTGCAAGTTCTATCGGATTTTACGGAGATATAGACGGAATGGTAATCTTAGTATTTCCTCTGAGTATTGCACAAAAAGCTTGTGAGCTTCTTATCGGCGAAGAGACCCACGATAAAGAACTTATCTTAGATACACTTGCAGAACTTGTAAATATTGTAGGCGGTAAGATTAAAACTTTACTTGCTGATGAGAATATCAGTGTAGATATTACATTACCTAGAACCTATCCGGATATTGATTCACTCCTAGAAATTACACAAGGAAGAAGTGCCGTAGAAGTTGATCTCGCCTTTAGTAATGACAGGTTTTTATTTTTCTTAACAAGATAAAAGCTATTTTCATCTATAATTTCGTAACTTATTAATATGGATTTTATAATGATGCAAGTAGCTCCAAGTATTTTGTCTGCCGATTTTGGTAATCTCGCTCGTGACGTGCAAGAGATTTGTGAAGGTGGTTGTGACCTAGTTCACGTTGATGTAATGGATGGACATTTTGTTCCAAACCTAACAATCGGCCCTGTTGTTGTAGAGGCTGTTGCAAAAGCTGCGACGAAACCACTTGATGTTCACTTAATGGTAGAGAACAATACTTTTTTTGTTGAGCTGTTTGCTCCTTTAAAACCTGAGTATATCTCTTTTCATATCGAAGAGGAGAAACACCCTCACAGACTTATTCAAAAGATCAGAAGTTACGGGATTAAACCTGCTATTGTTTTAAACCCTCATACACCACCTGAATCTATCGAATTTTTATTACAAGACTTAGATATGGTTTTACTTATGAGTGTAAACCCTGGATTTGGCGGACAAAGCTTTATCGATACTGTTATTCCAAAAGCTGCACGTCTAAAAGAGATGCGTGATCGTATCAATCCTAACTGTCTGATCGAAGTTGACGGCGGTGTAAGTGATAAAAATGTACAGACACTAAAAGATGCAGGTGTAGATGTTGTTGTTGCAGGAAGCTATGTGTTTAAACATGAAAACAGAGCTGAAGCTATCAAGAGTTTACAAGTTTAAAAGTTTCCGATTATGGCAATGCGTACAAAAATCTGTGGAATAACTTCAGTTGAAGATGCAATGAATGCGATCGAAGCCGGAGCGAATGCTCTTGGTTTTGTATTTTATGAAAAATCTCCAAGATATCTCACAATCACACAGGCACAAGAGATTATTAAGCAACTTCCCCCTTTTGTAGAAAAAGTAGCACTTTTTGTAAATGTTTCACCAAAAGAAGTAAATGATACTTGTAAAAAAGTTGGCGCTACACTTGCCCAACTTCATTTCGAAGTAGATGAAGATTTTTGTGCACAGTTAGAAATTCCTCATATTAAAGTTGTTCGAGCTAAAAATAAAGAGGATATATCTCAGTTTTCTGAAGAATACAGACTTGTTGATGCATACTGTGAAGCGTATGGCGGCGCAGGAAAAAGAATTAATATAGAATGGTTTGATGGAGTTGACTGTTCTAAGATTATCCTTGCCGGAGGACTTGATCCAGACAATGTAGCATCACTCAAAAAGTACGGTTTTTATGGGGTAGATGTTAGCAGTGGTGTTGAAATTAGCCATGGTAAAAAAGATCCAAATAAAGTGAAAGAGTTTATCAAAAATGCTACGACATAATATCTGTCTTGACGATAAAAGTATCTCAAGACTCTCAACAAGAGGTTTATCTCTTAAAACATTAAAAGATCAACTTAACGATGAGCTAGATACATCACTAGAGCTTTTTAAACTCCAAGGTTTGAACATTGTAAAGCATGAAGGATATTTCTACTTTGACACACGTTTCATACCTATTGAGGAAGCGGAGTTTTGTATCGTAGATATTGAGACAAACGGTTCTAAAATTGAGAAACATCAAATAATTGAAATAGCAGCTGTAAAAGTGCTAAACAATAAAATCATAGACAAGTTTGAATCTTTGGTATATGTAGAGCAGATCAACCCTGCAATCACTGAAATCACAGGGATAAAAGCAGAAGATACAAAAGATGCTCCACAACTTCACAAAGTTTTAGAAGAGTTTCGTATCTTTTTAGGTGATGCTATATTTGTAGCACATGACGTAAAGTTTGATTATATGTTTATCTCTAAGAGTATGGAGAAGATAGGACTGCCACCACTACTGAACCGTTCACTCTGCTCACTAGCACTTGCAGAAAGAACAATCGTTTCATATAGATACGCTCTCTCATATTTAAATGATTCCCTTAACCTCAATCCAAATGCACAGCACCATAGAGCTATGAGCGATGTCCTCACTACATACGGACTATTTTTATTATCGTTAGAGAAACTGGATGAAAATATAAAAAATGTGGAAGATTTGATAAATTTTTCGAAAGAAGCTAAAAGGCTCAAACGTCCGAAGTTTGACCCTTTGGCTAAAAAAGAGGAGTAATTTTAAATTACTCTGCGAAAGCACCCGGTTTTACAAGTTTATTGTAACGAGCTTCCATACGCTCTTCTTCACTCATAGATTTTAAATCTTTAAGAGACTCTAGAACATAATCAGCGATTGCTGTTGCAGCCGCTTCTTTTTCACGGTGAGCACCGATTAAAGGTTCATTAATAATATCATCGATTAAATCAAGCTCTTTAAGGTCTGCAGCAATAATTTTCATAGCATTTGTTGCAGCTTCAACTTTTGCAGGATCGTTCCATAAAATTGCCGAACAACCCTCTGGTGAGATAACGCTAAATACAGAGTAACGCATCATAGCAAATTTATCTGCAACACCAATTGCAAGAGCACCACCCGAACCACCTTCACCGATTACGATAGAGATAGTAGGTACTTTTAATTCAGCAAATTCTAAAAGGTTTCTAGCGATTGCTTCAGACTGGTTACGTTCTTCTGCTCCAATTCCTGGATATGCACCCGGAGTGTCTACTAGCATTACGATAGGCATACCGAATTTTTCAGCTAGTTTTGCAGCACGTAAAGCTTTACGATACCCTTCAGGGTGTGGCATACCAAAGTTACGTTTTAACTTGTTTTTTGTACCACGCCCTTTTTGTTCACCGATAACCATAACTTTTTCGTCACCGATGTACCCCATATAACAGATAATTGCAGCGTCATCACGGAAGTGTCTATCCCCGTGGATCTCATACTTATCTCTTACAATTAAATTAATATAATCAAGTGCATATGGGCGATCTAGGTGACGAGCTAGTTGTAATTTTTGAAAATCAGTAAGATTCCCATAAATTTTTTCAACTTCACTCTCTAGATTTGCCTGTAACTTTTCAACTGCTGCATAGTCATGACGAACTTGTGCAGAGATGATATCCTCTTGAATGAACTTGATTTTGTGTTCAAAGTCTAAGTATGTTGCCACATTATTTCCTTATCGTTTATATCTTTTTGAAGATAAGAACGCCGTTCGTTCCACCAAATCCAAAAGAGTTAGACATAACTACATTTAGTTCAGCTTTTCTTGCACCTTCAGTAACGTAATCTAAATCACAGTTTTCATCCGGTGTTTCATAGTTAATAGTTGGAGGGATAATACCATCTCTCATAGCCATTAAACATGTAACTGCTTCAATACCACCTGCAGCACCTAAACAGTGACCGATTTGCCCTTTAATTGAACTCATTGGAGGACAATTTTCTTTTCCGCCAAGAAGCTCTTTAACAGCTGCAGTTTCGTTTTTATCGTTGATCGGTGTTGAAGTACCGTGTGCATTTACATAGTCAACTTTTGGACGACCAGCCATCTCGTATGCTGCTTTCATAGCACGTGCCGGACCATCAAGACTTGGAGTAGTAATGTGGTTAGCATCTCCACTTTCACCAAACCCGATAATCTCACCATAAATTTTAGCACCACGAGCGACTGCCATATCATACTCTTCAAGAATAAGAGCAGCAGCACCTTCACCCATTACGAAACCGTCACGACCGGCATCAAACGGACGAGAAGCATGTTTTGGATCGTCATTTCTAGTTGAAAGTGCTTTCATAGCAGCAAATCCACCAACACCTACACCAGTAATTGCAGACTCAGCTGAAACAACTAACATTCTGTCAGCACCGTTACACATAATAGTTTTACAAGCTTCACTTACTGCGTGAGTACCAGCTGCACAAGCAGTTACAGAAGAAAGGTTAGGACCTTGAACGCCGTGTTCAATAGAAACGAATCCACCAAGCATGTTTACAAGTGCTCCAGGGATAAAGAACGGAGAAATTCTTCTAGCACCACGTGTCTCTAAAATTACAGAGTTTTTCTCGATTGATGGAAGACCACCGATACCACTACCAGCTGAAATACCGAATCTTGTTTTATCAATATCATCACCGAATGCCGCATCTTCCATAGCTTCAGCAGCAGCTTTTAAACCAAAGTGAATAAATCTATCAGCTTTTTTCACCTCTTTTGGAGGCATAACAGTTGATGGATCAAAATCTTTTACTTCACCTGCAATTTTTACAGAAAAGTTTTCCGGGTCAAAAATAGTAATAGTGTCAATACCACATGCACCATCACAAATTGCTTTAAATGAACTCTCTTTGTCATTTCCAACAGAGTTAATCATACCTAACCCAGTTACTACCACTCTTCTCATTAAATATCTCCGTAATATAAATTAAATATTTTTATAAACTAACTATAAAAATTAATTGGTAAAAATACTTCAAATTTTTATAAAAGGGGCAAACCCTTTTATAATAAAAACTAATTTTTCTTAGTTTTTGCTCTCAATGTAAGCAACTACATCAGCAACAGTTTGAATTTTTTCAGCTTCATCATCTGGAATTTCGATATCGAATTTCTCTTCTAGAGCCATTACTAGTTCAACAACGTCAAGGCTATCAGCACCTAAATCTTCAACGAATTTTGCGTCCTCTTTAACTTCATCAGCGCTTACGCTTAGTTGTTCAACTACTACTTCTTTAATATCATCTAAAAGTGCCATTATAGCTCCTATATTTAAGTTTTAAAATCTCGTAATTATATCATAAATATCTTAGATAAAGATTTATGCCATATTCATTCCGCCGTTAACTTTCAGCGTTTCACCCGTAATGTACGATGCGTGATCAGATAGTAAAAATGCCACAGATTCAGCGATTTCTCTAGCTTCACCCATTCTCTGCATTGGAATTTTTTCATTAAGTGCTGCTTTTACATCGTCACTTAAAACTTCTGTCATTTCAGTTGAGATGAAACCAGGAGTAACAGTGTTATATCTAATTCCGCTTGTTGCAGCTTCTAATGCGAATGATTTTGTCATAGCAATAACTCCACCTTTACTTGCAGAGTAGTTTGTTTGACCTGCATTTCCAGTTTCACCCACGATTGAAGCGATATTTACAACTGAACCGAATTTTTTCTTTCTAGCCCCTTTGAAAAATTCACGACATCCGATAAAACAAGATGTTAGGTTTGCATTGATTACAGACATAAAATCTTCTGTTTTCATACGAAGTGCAAGTTTATCGTTTGTAATACCTGCATTGTTTACTAAGTATGAAAGTTCTCCGTCGCTATCGATAATAGTTTTAATAGCATCAGTAAATGCAGCTTCATCACTTACGTCAAAACCGATAACTGCTGCAGAACCGCCTGCTGCTTCGATCTCTTCTTTTACTTTATCAGCTGCTTCAGCGCCGCTTCTGTAGTTTACCCATACTTTTAAACCGAAACCTGCTAAAGTTTTTGCAACTTCAGCACCGATTCCACGACTTGAACCTGTAACTAATACATTTTTTCCACTAAATTTCATTAAAATTATTCTCCCTTTTCATTTAATTTACGATGTCGGAAGTAATTCCGCCATCTACGCCAACGCTATGTTCACTTCAGCAGTGAGCTCACGCAACTAGTTGCTTAAACTAGTGAATGGTCCATCTCTGCCGGAACTTCAAGCTCCATCAGTTTTAAAACAGTCGGTGCGATGTTATTTAAACCGCCAGATTCAACTTTACTTACACCTTCTGCTTCAACGAAACACCAAACTTTTCCAACTGTGTGGTTTGTAAGAATATTTCCTTCATCATCTTTCATCTCTTCACAGTTTCCATGATCAGATGTCAGTACAAATGCATACTCTTTATCTTTTGCTTTTGTAAAGATTTTGCCAAGTTCAGCATCAACTGCTTCAACAGCTTTAACAGCAGCATCGAAATCTCCCGTATGTCCAACCATGTCACCGTTTGCAAAGTTTACTACGATAAAGTCGTACTCTTCATCCATTGCTTTGAGAACTGCTTCACCCACTTCACGTGCGCTCATCTCAGGTTTCATATCATACGTTTTTACGTTTGGTGATGGAATTAAGACACGAGTTTCGTTTGCGTACGGTTCATCGATTCCACCGTTTAGGAAAAATGTCACGTGTGCATATTTTTCTGTTTCTGCCGTATGTAGTTGACGAAGGTTATTGTTACTAATCACTTCTGCCAAAGTATTTTTCGGTGCTTCTTTTTTGAAAAGTACAGGATAAGTAAAACTTTTATCATATTCTGTAATCGTAGCTAGATTAATATTGATAGCTTTTCTTTCAAATTCGCTAAACTCATTTGAAGCAAGAGCAGTTACCATTTCACGCATTCTATCACTTCTAAAGTTGATAGTAAGAACAGCATCACCCTCTTCCATACCTTCGTAACCTTCAAAAGCAGTCGGTTCCATAAACTCATCTGTTTCACCTAATGAGTACGAGTGTCCAACATACGCTTCAGGGTTCATTGAAGTTTTCGGTTCAGCATGTACGATTGCATCGTATCCGCGCTTAACTCTTTCCCATCTGTTATCTCTGTCCATTGAGTAAAAACGTCCAGAGATAGTTGCGATAGAGATATTATCGTTCAGATGTTCATTCACGATTTTAAGATATTTATTTGCCGATGTAGGAGATACGTCTCTACCGTCTGTAATAAGGTGTAAAAATACTTTTTTCCCTGCTTTAGCCGCAATATCTGCTATTCCCATAAAGTGATCGATATGAGAGTGTACACCACCGTCACTCATAAGCCCTATTAAATGTAATCTGTTAGAAGTTCCAAGAAGATTTACCAACTCTTCGTTGTGCTCTAAAGTTTGTTCTTCTAAAGCCAAAGAGATCTTTACCAAATCTTGGTATAAAATTCTTCCGCTTCCGATAGTCATATGTCCAACTTCAGAGTTCCCCATCTGACCTTCAGGTAAACCAACACTTAACCCAAACGTATCGATTAAAGAGTGGGGAGTGTTTTCAAAAAGTTTGTCATATGTAGGTTTATTTGCGTGATAAAATGCATTACTCTCTGTTTTTGCACAGTAGCCAATCCCATCTGTAATCACTAAAACTGCTTTTTTACTCAATTTTATTCCTAGCTATAAAAATTTAACGTATTATACTATAATACCCTTTCATTTTTACAAACAAAGCTTAAACAGGACAAATATTGATTTATTATTTACACCAATTTTTAGACATAAATATTCTCGGATATATCACTATCCGTGCAGGTATAGCGTTCTTTATCGCTCTTTTATTTACTCTTTTTTTAATGCCTAAGTTTATTAAATGGGCACAGAAAACATCTAGTGTTCAACCAATCAACGAGTGGGCTCCGGACCGACATCAGGAAAAAGCCAAAACACCTACAATGGGTGGTATTGTTTTCATTGGTGCTACAGTATTTGCATCGCTTTTAACTATTAACTTTGAGAACCTTTTTGCTCTGGGTGCTATCCTTACACTTCTGCTTTTCTCACTTATAGGTTTTCAGGATGACTTTGCAAAGATCAAAAAAAGCGAGAACTTGGCAGGACTCAAAGCGCGTACAAAACTTGTTTTACAAATAACTTCTGCTTTAATTATCGCTGCATATCTCTGTTTCTTCGCAGGATTTAATACAGATTTTTATGTGCCTTTTGTTAAATCACCCCTCTTTGATATGGGTGTTTTTGCACTAGCTTTATGGGTATTGGTAATTGTTGCAACATCAAATGCGGTTAATCTGACTGACGGTCTTGACGGTCTTGCTACCGTTCCATCGATTGCGGCACTAAGCTCTTTTGCTATTATCCTTTATGCAACTGGTAATGCAGTAATCAGTGAATATCTTTTAATTCCAAACATCCCTGTCGGTGAAGTAAGCATTGTAGCAAGTGCGCTTATAGGTGCACTTGCAGGCTTTTTATGGTACAACTGCCATCCGGCAGAAGTGTTTATGGGGGACAGCGGTTCACTTACAATCGGTGCATTTTTAGGCTACCTTGCAGTTATCTCAAAAAGTGAGATTTTACTGCTTCTTATCGGTTCTATTTTCGTTATCGAGACACTCTCTGTTATCTTACAGGTTGGAAGCTATAAACTCAGAAATAAAAGAGTCTTTTTAATGGCACCTATCCACCACCATTTCGAGATGAAAAACTGGGCTGAAAACAAGATCATTGTTCGTTTTTGGATCATAGCCATCCTCTCAAATATTCTTGCACTAATTACACTTAAAATCAGATGACAAAAATTGCCATACTAGCCTCACACAACGGGAGTAACTTAGACCCGATCTACGAGGCTATACAAGAGAATAAACTTGATGCAGCCATCTCTTTGGTTATCTCAAACAATACAGATGCAAATGTTTTAAAAAAAGCACAAAAACTAGCTCTTAAAAACCATCTAATAAATGCAAAAACAGTAAACGATCCTGATCAAAGTATTTACGATCTCTGTTCTGAAAATGAGATCGATATGATCGTCTTGTCAGGGTATATGAAAAAACTATCATCTGCACTGACAAGAGATTTTAATATTATCAACTCTCACCCTTCCCTTTTACCAAAATACGGTGGTTCTGGGATGTATGGAAGATTTGTTCATGAAGCAGTGATCGCAAACAGTGAAACAAAAAGCGGCGTGAGTATTCATTTTGTAAATGAAGAGTATGATGAAGGGAAGATTATTCTCCAAAAAGAGCTTCTCTTAACAAAAGATGAAACTCCAATTTCATTAGAAGCTCGTGTTAAAGAGCTGGAAAAACAAGCTATTGTGGAAGCTTTAGAGACATGTTTGAGATAAGTGAATATATCGGTATTATCGCTTTTGCAATGAGTGGTTTTTTTGTCGGTGTGAAAAACAGGCTCGATCTTCTCGGCATACTTATCTCAACATTTTTAACAGCCCTCGGCGGCGGTGTAATTCGTGATGTGATCGTAGATCGTCCCCCTTTTACATTTACCCATACCTATCCGGCACTCACTATCTTGCTTGTGATGTTGGGACTTATCATATTTCAATACCACAAACGCAACTCTATTGAGAACAAACCGCTCTTTATACTGAGTGATTCCATAGGGCTTGTATCGTTTAGTATATCGGGAGCTATTATAGGTTTGGAAGCAGATTTCAATCTTACAGGCGTGATCGCAACTTCATTTATCACTGCCGTGGGCGGAGGGATCGCAAGGGACGTAATCATTAATGAGATCCCTTTTGTGCTAAAAACAGGTTTTTACGGTACGATCGCCATACTTATAGCACTTAGCGTATATCTTTTAGAGATGTTTTCACTGCTAAATCTGGTAACAACCACTGCACTATTTTTTCTCTTTTTAACGCTTCGACTGGTTGCTTTTTATAAAAAGTGGTCAATCCCTCTAATATAAGCTAACTTTCAGAACACAATAGATATACTTTCAGCCTTAAAAGACGGCCTGTTAGCTCAGTCGGTAGAGCAAGTGACTGAAAATCACTGTGTCCTTGGTTCGATTCCGAGACAGGCCACCACTTCTTTTAAGTCTTTACAACAATGGCCAATTAGCTCAGTCGGTAGAGCAAGTGACTGAAAATCACTGTGTCCTTGGTTCGATTCCGAGATTGGCCACCATCCTTTCAACTTTTATTTTACAACTTTTTATCACCAATTAATCTTGAGTAGACTTCATTATTTCAAAAGCGTCAATAGGTTCTTCAAAAGCGATAAATAAAACACAAGACTCACCTTTTTCACAATACGCACGATGTGGATGTTTTGATGGTCCATAAGCATATGTTCCTGTTGTTAGTACTTCCTCATTTTGATTATCATACTTCACAGTCATTGTTCCAGATACAAGTACCATACGCTCTGCAGATGTATGCCAATGATACGGTATATCATATTCCGCAGGTACTTTAAAGAAAACATCTGTATTCTTTTTTGCAGGGTCGCCTTGTAAGACTGCAATTTTACACTCCTTTCCAAGAAATGCCGGACAAGGTCCCCATTGGAGCTCTGAACTGTCATGTTTATATGCTAAAGCAACTGCACTGTTCTCCTCAGCAAAACTAAATGTTGAAAATACCATTGTAATGAGAGTAATTACAATAAGGTTATCTATCTTAAACATCTTGTCTCCTTTAAATGGAATCATAAGAGATCATTATAGAACTCTATATACTTAACAAAAATTAACTATGGGATATACTAAAAAAGATTAAGGTGTATGAAAATTAATAAAACCAATTTAACAAACTTTCGATATAATTTCAAAATACTATCTAAACATAGTTCTACAATTATGGGGCTGACCTGGTTTCGACGGGATTTGGTAGCTTTTAACTGCATGTCGGACTGAGCACTTCCGTTACGCGGCTCATCTGCGAATAAACGCAAACAATACAAATTATCGCCCAGCTTTAGCAGTAGCTTAAGTTTTTAACCCCTCGCAAGAGGCGGGCTGCTTCACCTGTTGACTCTAGATAGGCAGGATTCGAAGTATAACCCTTATGTAGATATATCTTGGGTCTGTCTCAGCTCAAGAAGAACCTCCGAGGCTCGTCTTGTGTAGCTTTGCAAGTTGTGTGAAGCAGGATTAAATTAAACAACTTCTCTAAGCATGTAGACGTTAGGAGTAGCTGAGTTTCGGACTGCGGTTCGATTCCGCACAGCTCCACCAACAAAAATTCTCATATATTCAAAAAACATTCAAAAAACCCATAAATATCGATACTTAAAACATTTTTCAATTTCCATAGTTATCTATACTTCTCTTTACTTCTCTGAAAAATGAGAGTATTATTGTGTGTAGAGAATAAATTCTACTCTCTTTTAATTGGAGTTACACACATGATAAGAGCAGAAAATAAACTTAATGATAAAGCGGTCAAATCAGCAAAGCCTGAAAATGCTACTTATAGTATTTCAGATGGTAAAGGTTTAACTTTACAAGTGCATCCCAATGGATCAAAGCTATGGCGTTTTCGTTATAGGATAGATGGAAAACAAAAAATGCTTTCTATGGGAAAGTATCCTGATGTTAGTTTAGCTGATGCACGTAGAAAGACACTTGAGGCTCGAACTATTGTAGCCGAGGGAAATGATCCTTCTCAAGTACGAAAGGACGTTAAACATCAAAAGAAAGCTATTAAAGAAGCTATAGAAAGAAAAACTACACACTCTTTTGAATTTGTTGCCAATGAAATTCTAAACTCTCGTTTTGAGAGAGGAGAGATTACTGAAGTACATTACAAACGTACCTATAGAGCTTTTGAAAATGATGTTTACCCTTTTATTGGTAGTTTAGAAGTAGCAGAAATCACACCAAACCAGATTATGGATATTGTGGAACGGGTAGAAGAACGAGGAGCACATGATAGTGCATATAAACTTTTTTATGCAATTAGTAAGATCTACAAAACTATCATAGCTAGAAGAAAATATGATGTCGAATTTTCTCCTACAGCATCGATCAGTATCGGTGAACTTATAGGTGCTAAAACAAAAAAACACTATCCAACAATTACAGATCGTAAAGGTATCAAAGGTTTACTTTTAGCTATTGAGTCATATCAAGGTGATTACTCTACAAAAATGGCTTTACAAGTATTGCCTCATGTTTTCCTACGTTCATCAAACATTCGTCATGCTGAGTGGAATGAAATCGACTTTAACGATCGTTTATGGCGTATTCCAGCTTCCAAGATGAAAACCAAAGAAGAGTTTTTAATTCCACTATCAGATCAAGTATTCACGCTTCTTAAAGAGATACACACATTTACAGGTCAAGAGCAATATGTTTTTCCGTCATATCGTTACAAAACTGCCCCGCTTTCAGATAACACTTTAATTGGTGCATTTCGTCGTATGGGCTACAGTAAAGAGGAATTTGTACCTCATAGTTTCCGTGCAATGTTTTCAACCATAGCACATGAGCAAGGAACTTTTAAACATGAAGTAATTGAAAAACAATTAGCTCATAGTGTAGGTAACTCAGTTTCTCAAGCTTACAACCGTTCAGAATACTTACAAGATCGTAAGGAACTTATGCAGTGGTGGAGCGACTATCTTGAGGAGGTGAAAAATGGATAAGGATTATATCAATAACTTTCAAGGTTCACCTGATTATGACCATATGAGTTTAGATGAATTTTTAACATTTCATAATGTTCCTGAATATCTAAACGAATATATGACAGACAAAAATTGTAAAAAATTGTCTACTCTATTTTTTGTTTCATCCATGATTTCTAACCATATAGCACATATTGCTATCGGGAACTATAGAGTAATTCATGATAAGGAGCAATTCAAGACTCCATATATAAATGCCCTCCAGACACTTAGAGAATTTAATAATTATTACGATGAAGATATACTGCTTGCATTGGAAAAAATAGAAGACATAATTCACTATAAAGCAATCTCTCTTAATAAACATAATGTACAAAATAAAAATAAATGGTTATCTGAACTTATAAATGCTGGATATACGAAAACTAAAGCTAAACAAATCATTATAGAATTGACTGATTATCATAAAAAAAATCTACAAGCATAGATCATAGAATTCATCTTTCCATTAAATTTATGGAAAATAAATTCAGCTATTAGAGCTTTTTTTTGCTTTAATTTCCTTATAAAAAATATCTATAGTTCTCTATAGTTCTAAGGAGTTAAACATGGCAGACAGACTATTAAGATTGCCAGACGTACAAGAAAAGCTGGGAAATATGAGTATACCAGTAATTTATCGTTATATGGAACAAGGCATACTTCCCCGTCCCATTAAATTATCCACACGTATGGCAGTATGGAAAGAGTCATGGCTAGATGCCTTTATTGATTCTTTAGATAGTGGTCAAGAGTTAAAAAAGAACTTTGATGGACAATAGAAGAACAATAATAAACTTATACAAAGAGTTCTAAATGATCTATTTCCATAGTTACACACATTTTTATACTCAATCTGATATTTGCTTGAGCCCTGAATTTTCATCTATAATTCGGCTTCATACTCCCCTACCTCAATTTAAGCCTCAAAATCCTTTTCCTCAGGGTTCACTCAAATATCAGCAAAATAGTATAAATCTATGTGTCTTAAGGGAGTCCTTTCATGGGTGAACGAAATGGTTATAAATATACAAAAATACCAATGAAAGCCTTTAGAAAATTTCTTACAAAACCCTACTCTGATAGTGATGCATTTGTAGATTTTATGGCTGACTTTCAAACTGAGCAAGTGCGTTCAATCAATAGTTATAAATCAAAATGGGGATGGGAAAGCAGATCTAAAGTACACAGAAGACTTCAAGAATTTAAGTATGAGGCTGAACAATTCAAAAACTCATGGAATTCTGAAACACTAAATGAAACACTAAATGAAACACTTATATCCCCTAAAATAAGTATCAAATCAAGTGTAAGTGAAACACCTTTTGAAACACCAAATGAAACACATGAGAATAAACCCTTAGAGAAAAAACTAAAAAGAATAACCCCTAGGGACTCTAAATCATATAAAAGCGATACAGTGTTACTTAAAGGAAATCGAGAACATATACCTGATGGAACTACAGTCCTAGAATCTCCAAAAGATGTACTCGGTCATCCAACTAGATCAGATGGAATTTTATTTGATGAAGTAAAAATAGATAGAGTCATCAAGAAAGATGGAAAATTAAAACGTCATCTACATTTTCATAACGGAAAAGATCATATCTATCTATTAAACATTGAAGATGCGAAGACAGCATACGACTATTACTATCATCTTCAAAAAAAACAACAGCCTATCAATCTTTTATCAACAGTATCAAACTTAGCTAACAACAAACGAATAGACATCAAGGCAAGTAATGATACGTTTTAGTCAAAAAATTGCTTCATGGACAAATATAGGCTAGGAGTTAAGTCATGTTAACAATAAAGAATCAAGATTTTATAGACACTTATGTTGCAAGCAGAATAACCAACTTATCCCAAGAGAGGATAAGACAGTTAGTCAGAGAGCGTAAGTTGTCGTCAGTTTGCCCAGTCTCAGGGGGAAAAATCTATGTCTGCAAGAAAGATGTAGAAGTGATGATGACTATAAAAGAGAAAGACGAAAATCAATAAATGAAATTGTCTATTGGATTGTCTATCGAGACTAAAATGTCTATTGAAAACAAATCTAATGAATTAATCGGTGAACACGAAGTTTCAAAGTGTTTTTATGTTGCTTGCATAGACAAAAATAGACAACAAAAAAGGAGGTTTTTTTTGAAAGTTAAAAAGAGAAATATTGATAGCTTTATTCCAGTAGATTACAATACAAGAGTAATTAATGAAGAATTAGAACCGATTGACATAAAAGACCTTGAATATGCAATACCCATCATTTATTTGGATTTAGAACCTATCTACTATGAAAGTTGTGAACTTAGAGCAATTCCAATGCTCTCTTTAGAGCTTGAAGAAGTAATAATAGAGCTAAAAACTATTCAGGAGGTACTGCATGAATAACTAAACTAAAAATCAATATTCATCTACAAATTAAAAAGACATAGGAGACAAAAATGTACGAACTAGATTATAGTTATATTGAACATAGACCGCAGAATGCTATGGAAGCAATTGAAGCGAATACTAGACAGCAGATACAAGAAAAATATAATAAAGTAGATATTGAAACACTCTACGAAGCGTATAGAGACTTAGTATCTATACTTGAAAGACAAATCTCTCATTTGAAACAAAAACAAGAGAATGTAAATAAATCTCTAAAAGCGTATAAAACTGCTAAGAATAAATGGACTAAATTCCTACCTCAATTAGAAGCTTTACTTCAAGAACATAATATGGATATTCCTATCAGTATTCAGAATAAACATCTTAACGGGAATACTATGATTGAAAAACTAAATAATTTAGAACCATCAGGTAGCATAATCATTGATGGAAGCATATTTCCCCGTAAACTTAATCAAAGTGAGCTAGACAATCCTAAAGAGGATATTTTTATTACACAAACTAAACTCACTGAACTCCAAAGCCTTATTGATAAAAAAGTAGAAATTTATCATAAATTACTAGGGAATCAGTAGGTTAAGAGTAGGACTATGAATAAAGCACTTACGAAAATGCAACAAGATTTTGTAGAAGTATATGTAGTCACACGTAATGCCAAAAAATCAGCGTTACAAGCTGGATACAGTCCTATTTTTGCAGAAAAAAAATCTTATAGCTTGTTAAATGACTCTAAAATTAAAACTGCTATAAAGGAAGCTGAAAAATACTACTTCTCTGAAAAATTTAAAAAGCTAAGTGTCCTAGCTACAGAGGAGCTGGAAAATATCTTAATCAATGGGGATAATAAAGAAAAGCTTCGAGCATCGGAAATTATTTTTAAATCTTCAGGACTTACCAACATGCTCATCACTCCAGAAGAAGATGATAAGCCAATTAAAATTACGGTTACATTACCACCTGAACTAGAGGGTGATATAGGTTAAAAGGAGAAAAAATGACAATAGTGACACATGATCCAATGATTTTTGGAATAATTGATGATGTTATCAATAACTTATCCATTGCATCAGATCGACATGAAAATGACATGTTTGCAGGTGCTTACTTGATACTAGAAACTCTAAAAGACAAATATTCTTGTCTTATCGATGATGCAACTTATCTAAGTGAATTTCTAGCTACATTAGAGCTAATTACAAGAGGCTTACAAGCTACTAATGAGATGATGGACAAAAATGTTATGCAAGCATGTACATCTTTATTACGCGTTCAAGAATATATTAAAGAGGCTCTGTAAGCAAACATTGATTTTACTTATATCTATGTTTACATGTGATTTAATATCGTTAAATGATTAAATAAGAGATTGTAATATGGCTAGTAAACGAGAAACTTTAGAGGTAAAGTGAAAAAAGTAAAAAAAGATGAATGGGAATTAATCGAACTTCAATTTGAACAATAAAAATAACATTCAAATAGACTTTTTATTATGGGAAAAAACAGCTAAAATATGGACAATGAAATATAATGACCTAAATTTAAAAGAATGGAAAAAGATTGACATTAATACAGACAGTCTTTGGATAATTAATGAAAGAGATAAATCTGGTAAACATAAAAATATTTACCATGGCAATTTTGTACCACAGATACCGAATGAATTAATTAGACGCTATACAAAAGAAAAAGAAACTATTTTAGAACCTTTTATGGGGAGTGGTACTACATTATTTGAATGTGAACGCCTTCATAGAAAATATATTGGATTTGATATAAATCAAAATATGATTGACTATGTTCATAGTTCTATGAAAGATGGATTAACGACATATCCTGATTATTACATTGAGAATGCAAATTCACTGAACAATAAACTTATAGAAAAACATATAAACTTAGCATCTCAACAGTTTCACCAAAGTGAAAAAGTTCAATTTGTCTTAATGCATCCTCCCTATATGGACATTGTAAAATTTACAGACAATCACAATGATTTATCGCAAATTGATGATGTTGAACTATTTCTAAAAAAATTTAAAAATATATGTACAAATTTTTTACAATATTTAGAAAATGACAGATATTTTGCAGTTGTAATTGGCGATGTTTATAAAAATAGCGAAGTAATTCCTCTTGGGTTCTACTGTATGGATATGATACAAAAAAACTTTAATGTAAAACTAAAAGGAACTATTGTAAAAAACATTGAAGGTAATAGAGGCAAACAAGGAAGTGGTGGTATTTGGAGATATAGAGCTTTAAACAGTGATTACTATATTTTTAAGCATGAATATATTTTTGTTTTTAAAAAGGTTAAATGATGGCAACAGCGCACGTATTTATAGTAGATTACAATACATTTAAGTATCACTTAGAATATCTGTTTGCAGGGACAGGAGCAGGTAACAAGGTAATAGATTTTAACAATGTCAGCACTACAACTTTACATGCTCAAAGTGAAAATAATTTAGTTGGAATGATCGCTGACATAAATAGAATTAGAGTTAATGATTATGTTCTTTTTTATCTACAGCAGAATTATCAAATGGGAATCTATGAAGGTAAATTTTATGGAATTTTTAAAGTAATAGAGAGAAGAGGATTTATAGATAATAATGACTCCCAACAGTTCTTAAAGAATGAATTACAAAAATCTTTGACTTTTAGAATTTTACTTCAAGCTGATGATGTATATGCTGATGGAGTTACAGAGTGGGAAGCTCTGGATGAAATATCGAGTATTCAATCTCCAAATCAAATGCTTTGGAGTTTAATTTATAGAAAACTGAAAGGTAATCGTGGAAATACAATGATTACTATTTATGAATTTGATAGGATAAAACAACTTATTCGCAATAAAAATAATAGAAATGTATTAACTGGGAACTACTTTACTTTTAATACTCAATCTCAGAAAATTGAATCCTGTACTCAACAAAACAGATATACGGGTCGTCAAAGCAATATTAATCTTTTACCACGACTTATAAATAAATATTCAAGAAACCTACAATTTGAAATACATCTACAAGCTTATATACTACAAAACTTAGAAAATATAACACCTTTTTCTAATGAACAAATTGAATGGATTGGGAATGAAGTATCTTGTGGTGTAGGAATGCAAAGAATTGACATTATGTTGTCTACAGTAAGAAATACAAATAGAGTTTGTATTCCAATAGAGTTAAAATCCACAGAAGCTTACTTATCAATTACGACACAACTTCAAAGATATGTCGATTGGATTCAACAATACTATTTACCTAATAGACCTTCAGATTTGGAACCAATGATTATATCAAGAAAAATTTCTAATAAAACAAGTCAAAATTATTTAAATCTAGTGGCTGAATTTAATACTTTCAATCGACGAAATAATTTACAACTCCGATATGTTGAATTTGACATTATTACAAATAATATTAACTTTGTTGAAGTTATATATTAAATACAAGATGTGAAATAAATATGGATTTAGAAAGATTAGAAAAAGAATTAAAGAATAGGCTACCTTATGGTTATAGTTGGGGGAAAAAGCAAGATAATAGCTGGGACCAACAAACAAATTTTATCTATAAAACTTACAGTGTTTCAAAACTTTTAGAAAAAACACAACACCTTAGTGAAGGTCTTAGAAATTATGCTTTAAACAGATGGTATAACTATTGGAGTGCAATGGGTGTTGAAGATATTTTTTGTTCACATGAAAATGTCGAAGCAAATAAAAATATATATGACAAACTTATTGATTTTAGAATAAATGATATTCCCTTTGATCATAAAACATCAATTTTTCCAAAAGGTTTTAATAAAGATATTGAATATGCACTTAACAACAAAAGAGAATTGATTCAATGGCTATATGACAATCAAAGCCAACAAGGACGAAAGCACTTGGAAAACCGTCTTTTTATTGTCCTATATGATAAAAATCATCAACACTGGAAAATGAAAGCAGAAATATCGCTATTAAAACAAGCAATTGAACAATATGTTCAAGATTTCAATATAAAGAATTTAGAAGTCTTCAACTTTGGAAATGGAGAAGTCTTGTCAGATATTATTTGGATTCAAAATGAAGGAGTATTATGATTGAAAAGTCAAAAGAAAATCAATTACTAAAAGCATATATTACAAAACACAATGATATGCAAGGTGTAATTAAAACTAATAGTGGACGCCATTGCTATCATATAAGATTTAAGTTGTCAGGCAGTTTAACAGACTACCAAAAATATTTTAAACCACTTAACATAATGGTAAAAGAATCAGATCATAGCTGTTCATCAAAAAGTCCAACTTATATTTTGGAAAATACAGTTCAAATAGATTCTATCCCTAAAAACACTCAGTTATATTGGGTTAATAATGAAGTTGAAAATTCCAAAACAGGAAGTACGTTATTCGCTACAAAAGATTTAAGCCCAGATAAATTAAACGTTACTGCTAAAACATATACAATAGATGAATTAATAGCTGATGTAACAAAAAAAGTTCAATTAAAATATGATAAATGTGTCGCTACAGAGTTAATAAGACTTTTAAACCTTGCTTCTCAAAAAAAAGATATTATTAAAATTGATCCTATTTTAACATTTACAACCGAAGACTTAAAAGTTATATCGAAAGACTTTGGAGAGATTTTAGCTGCAATATGGATTATGAAAAATTCAAATTTTAGTAAAGTAATATTTCCAAAGAATTCAAATGAAAAATTGATAGATTTTTATGCTGAAAAAGTTTCAATAAACTATCCTATTTCTGTTAAATCAGGTAAAGGTGGTAAAGTTCTTCTTCAAAATCTTATAGATGCTTTAAACCGAAGAACAAGAAAGCATTCAAAAAAAATATCTGAAGAGCCTATATATCAGATTATTCAAATCGTAAATAAAAATAGTGCAAAGGAACAAATGGTTATAATACATCAATATTTACAGACGAAAATGATTGAAGATTTAGCTACAATTCTAAAAAAACCAATTGAACTTATTGACTTAGAATATATCAAAAATTGGAGTAATAGCAAAACTATTGAAGAACTTAAAGAATTATTATCTGATTGGTGGAAAGAATATTCTCAACCTACAAAATTCAATATACAAGATCAAGAAAGATTAGTGATTTCTCCTTTAGGAGAGGCTATAAAATACACTCTTAATAACGACCCTAAATTGAAAGAATCATTGAACTGTATAGCTAAGCAAGTGGCATTATTACAGGTGAATGTAGATATAAACACTAAAACCATGAGATTCCAAAAAAGTTTCTTTAAAAACGCAAAATTTGAATTTGGATGGCCTGGGTATTCATCAGGAAACAAACTTGGATTCAGAATGGTTTAAAAAATAATTGTACAAAGTTAATAAAATATTTGTATTTCTAATTAAATAAAGGTATAATTTGAATATTGATAAATTTAAAATTAAAGAACTGATGGCAAAAAAACAGATTAAAACACAATCTGAATTAGCTGAATTATTGGGAATGTCTAAAAATCAATTATCTAATATTTTAAGCGATGATTTTGATCCAATAAAAAGTAATGTTAGAAAACTGTCTGATTTTTTTGAAGTTAGTCCTCTATCAATAATCAAAGATACTAAGGAAAACATAGAGTGAACTATATAGGATCTAAATTAAAATTATCTTCTTGGATAGAAGAAGAAGTAAAAAATGTTGTTGGGGACGATCTTAGTCAAAAAGTTTTTTGTGATTTATTTGCTGGCACAGGCATAGTAGGAAGAACTTTCAAAAACGATGTTAAACAAGTAATTAGTAATGATATTGAAGATTATAGTTATATATTAAATAGGAATTATATACAAAATTCATCTACTCTTGAGCAAGCAGAAGAATATATTATTCAGTTAAATAACTTGCCTCTTATTGAAGATGGGTTTATATATAATAACTATTGTATGGGAAGTGGTAGTGAACGACAGTATTTTAGTGATTATAATGGTAAAAAAATAGATACTATACGACTTCAAATAGAAAAGTGGAAGACTGATAAAAAAATAAATGAAAATATGTATTATTTTTTATTAGCTTCTTTACTTGAAAGTGCTGATAAGGTCGCAAATACTGCATCGGTATATGGAGCTTTTTTAAAAAAGTTAAAAAAGTCTGCCTTAAAAGAATTGGCACTTGAAAGTGCAAACTTTGATCTTTCTTCAAATAAGCATGTTGTTCATAAAGAAGATAGTAATACTTTAATTCAAAAAATTTCAGGGGATATATTATATTTAGATCCTCCATACAATCAAAGACAATACGGCGCAAACTATCACTTGTTAAATACAATAACAAAGTATGATAATTTTACACCAAAAGGTAAAACTGGAATGAGAGAATACTTCCGTTCTCAATATTGTAGTAAAAAAGATGTAGCAGAAAGTTTCAATGAACTTATAAAAAATGCAAATTTTAAATATATTTTTCTTAGTTACAATAATGAGGGTTTAATGAGTGAAGACACGACTCGTGAGATAATGGAAAATTATGGTGAGTATAAATTGATTAAAAAAGAATATCAACGATTTAAAGCTGATAAAACGGAAAATAGAAATCATAAAGCTAATAGTACTTTTGAATACTTACACGTACTAATTAAGAAAGAACTTTAAACTATAAAAGTTTAACATGCTATAATTGAACAAAATTAATAATCAAAGGAATTCAATGAAAGGTAGTTATACTAATTGGGATCTAATTGCTGATGTCTTTAAAAAAGAAAAAAGGCCCCTCGGTGTGAAAGAAATTTGGGATATAGCTGTTAAACTTGGTTTAGATAAGAAAACAAATAATTCAGGAAAAACTCCTTGGAACAGTTTACATAGCATGTTCAATTATAGAAAAAAAATTGGGAATGATGAGTATATTCAAGTAGGAAAAAAATGGTTACCAAAATCTTTAAAAATTTAATTTTCCTTTATTAGACAATTAAACTTTATTATTTGTGTGTAACATTGTGTGTATATAAATATAAATACATACTTATACACCTGTTATAGATATTATTTAATTCCGCACAGCTCCACCAATGTTTCAAAACCTCCTTTTTAAACAACTTCTTGATAAAAACATATCTTCACGCTATTATTACAATATACAACAGAAAAATACAATTTTTTATTTTTTAAAGGCTTCTAATGAGAGTTATATCTATTTTATTCCTTATAACTATTTCCTTATTTGCAGATTCTTTTGTTTGGAAAGTACAAAAAGGTGATTCTACTCTATACCTCGGTGGTACTATACATCTATTGCGTCCTGCTGATTTTCCTCTCCCTAAAGAGTTTGAAAGCGCTTATAAACGCTCAGAAGTTCTTGTATTTGAAACTCAAATAGACAGACTGGAAGATCCAAGTTTTCAAGAGTTTATGATGCAATCAATGCTTTACAACGATGGCTCGACACTCAAACAACATCTTCAAGAAACAACTTATAAAAGATTAGAAGAGTATTGCCAAGACAATAATATAAGTCTTCAAAATATGCAACAGATGAAAGCCTCTATGGTCGCCTTGGCATTGATGCAAATGCGATATATGGAATTAGGAGCTACCCAAGATGGTGTAGACCGCTACTATTATCAAAAAGCTGTAGCAGATAAAAAAAAGAGTGAATATTTTGAAACACTTGAAGAGCAAGTAGGTATGATCGCAAATATTGGCGGGGATGACGAAGATGATTTTGTACTCCAGACACTAAGCGATATAAAAGAGCTCGATACTATGTTTACAAAAATTGTTCAGTTTTGGAAAAATGGAAAAGAGAAAGAGCTCTCAGATTTTTTCATTTTAGATCTTAAAAAACAGTCTAGGCAACTTTACAACGACCTAATCGTCAAAAGAAATATCGCTTGGCTTCCACAGATCAAACATTACCTCACAACAGAAAAGACAGAGTTTATCTTAGTTGGTGCAGGTCATTTAGTAGGTCCTGATGGATTACTGCAAGCTTTAAAAAAAGAGGGGTATAAAGTTACTAAACTTTAATATCCTTCAACCTCAACGCATTTACAATTACAAACACAGAACTTGATTTTTTCTAAGCTTTAGCTCTTAACATCACTTTATAAATAAACCTTATAAAGAAAAAGCATAACATATGAGGTGTATAGTGCAAAAAAGGATACTTCATGAACTATATAAAAAGAAAAAGCTGGGAATTAAAAGAGAGTTTTGTTACTGATGAAAAGTTCTTTAACGACAGAAGAAAGTTCTTAAAACTAGGCGCTGCCCTTGCTGTAAGTACTTCTGCGGTGATGGAACTTGCTGCCAAAGAGTTTACACCCTTGCCAAACCTGCACTACACAAAAGATTTAAACCAAAACAATCTCACTCCAAACTCTTATGAGCAAATCACCTCCTACAATAACTTCTATGAATTCACCACAAGTAAAAAAGCAGTTAAAGAAAAAGCCAAAAATTTTAGATCTGAACCATGGCAGATATCTGTTGACGGACTTGTCGAAAAACCATTTATTCTAGATATGGAGAAACTGCTAAAAAAGTTTGCTCTTGAGGAGCGAATCTATAGATTTAGATGTGTTGAAGGCTGGTCTATGGTAGTCCCATGGATCGGTTTTGAACTCTCAGAACTGATAAAATATGCAAAACCCCTCTCAAATGCAAAATATATACGCTTTGAAACCCTTTATGATCCTAAACAGTTCCCTAGTCAAAGATATGGCTTAGGATCGATTGACTACCCATATGTTGAAGGTCTGAGGATGGATGAGGCGATGAATCCTTTGGCTATTATAGCTGTAGGGCTTTATGGGCATACACTACCACCCCAAAATGGTGCACCCATTAGACTTATAACACCATGGAAATACGGTTTTAAAAGTATAAAATCAATCGTAAAGATCACTTTTACAGATACTATGCCCTTAAATACATGGCGCAAAGCTGCACCTTATGAATACGGCTTCTATGCCAATGTCAATCCAGATGTAGACCACCCTCGCTGGTCACAAAAACGTGAACGCCTTTTAGGTAAATTTTTCAAACAAGATACACTTATGTTTAACGGCTATGAAAAAGAGGTGGCTGATCTGTATAAAGATATGGACCTTAGGAAAGAGTTTTGAATAAACACTCTGTTTTAATAACCCTGCTCTTATCCCCTCTGCTCTTTTTATTATATATGCTCTTCATAGTAGAAGTAGATGATCCGATTAAATATATCTATACTGTAACAGGGGCAACAGCTATCACCCTTTTATATGCCACAACTACTATCTCTTTAGTTAAAAAGATTGTCAACTTTATCAAATATCGCCGAACTGTCGGACTTTTTAGTTTTTTTTACGCTTTACTGCATATGCTGAATTTTATAATATTGGATATGGAGCTTGATTTAGAGTTTGCCATTCAAGAGACTTTAGATAAGCCTTTTATATATCTGGGTATGAGTGCATTTTTCATATTACTTTTTATGGCCATTACATCACTTAAAAAACTATTTTCCAAGTTTTACAAATATCATAAAGTGATATATATAGCCATCATACTAGTGACTATACACTTTATTATGGCGCAAAAGGCACTTAGTCTTGAACAATTTGGTTACCTTTTTATAATGGGGATTATAGTAGTATTGAAGATACTTCAGAGAACAAATCTGATAAAGTTATAATTCAATCCCAAACTTCCCAACTACATAAATCACACTGTAATACGCTGCTATCGTTAGTGTAGTTGCAATCAACATACTCAGAGGAAATCCAACACCTTTTTTTATAAGGATTGGAAATGCTATAAATAGGGTCATAGATGGTGCTATGAGCCATACTATTCTTTGGGAAAACTCTACTGCACTGCTTGAACTTCCCGTATCGACATACATCCAAATCATAGCGAGGATCGAGACCAAAGGTATGGCAGCTAGTAATGCACCCGCTAAAGAGTATCTTTTTCCTATTTCAGATATAAGTACGATCAGCACCGTCGTGATAAGTAATTTAACTATATAATACGTCATTATTTTTCTCTCTATTTTCTATCTTGTAAGAATTATACACAACCTTATTGTGATCAAAGCATTTTATGTGCATAATGCGAAATAAAAAAGGAAATATTTTGAAATATGTTGCATTTGTTTTTCAAGACGAAGATGAATTTACGGCTGTTGTTCCAGACATTTCAGGATGTATAGCTTCAGACGACACAGAAGAAGAGGCATGTGAAGCAGTTCTAGATGCTGTCGAGTTATGTCTTGAAGATGAGGAGCTTCCAAGAGCAAATACACTTGAGTATTTTACAGATGAAGTTCTAAACAAGTTGGGGCTCCCTTTAAACGCTTCAAAATACATTGTAGATGTAGAGGATGAAGGTTATAATTCATACGGTGCAAAGCTCTTATCATAATAGAACTTTTTTCAAACCTCTTTGTCCGTTTCTTTAAAGTGCTATAATAAAAAACAGACAAATTTTAAGGCTTACAATGAAGAAAATTGTTCTACTTCTGGTAATTGTTTTGAGTGCATTTGGATTGTATGTTTATCAAAACAATTCAGACTCTTCGGAGCAACAATCCACTTTTTACGGAAACATCGAAAACCGTACACAGAAGCTCTCATTTCGCTTTTTAGGTACGATCAAAACAGTTCCAAAAGATGAAGGGGAACAATTCTCTAAAGGGGATGTTTTAGCAACGCTTGACACGACACCCCTGCTCTATGCGATCGAACAACTCCAAGCCCAGATCGAGAGTGAAACAAGCATACTAAATAAACTCCAATCAGGCTATAGAAAAGAGGACATCGCGCAGGCAAAAGCAGCTATGCAAGAAGCCAAAGCGCTTCTTGACGGGGCAAAAGACACATACACACGTCAAAAACAACTCTATAAGACAAAAACAACAGCTGAACAGACATATATTCAAACAAAAACAGCCTATGAAAAAGCACAAGCTGCATATAACAAAGCCGCAAGCTCATACAAACTGCTGCAAAACGGCTACCAAAAAGAGGATATTTTAGCCCAAGAGAAAAAGATAGCAGCACTCAAACTTCAAAAAAAGACACTAGAGTACAATCTCAAAGAGTCAACGATCTACGCACCAACAGACGGTACAGTTCTTAGCCGATATGTAGAACCAAACTCCGTTATAGTTGCAGCTCAAACTATCTTAGAGATAGCGCTGCAAAATGAGTACTGGGTACGTGCCTACATTAGTGAAGCAGAGCTTGGAGCGATCAAACAGGGACAAAAGATGCTGGTATACAGTGACGCAAGAGATGAACCTTATGAGGGGTATGTTGGGTTTATCTCACCAATTGCCGAGTTTACCCCGAAAAATATCGAAACACCGCAGTTACGCCCCGATCTTGTCTATAGATTTCGCGTTATCATTACAAACCCTACGGCTCAGTTGAAACAAGGCCTTCCTGTAACAATCAAAAGATTATAAGAGACTCTATGAAACTTGTCACTGCGCAAAATCTTTCTAAAACTTTTCAAGTTCAAGATACTCCTGCACTCAAAGAGCTCAGTTTTTCCATAGAGTCTGGAAAAATTACCGGAGTAGTAGGACCTGACGGCGCAGGCAAATCAACACTCATACGACTAATAGCGGGACTTTTAGAGTTCTCCGAGGGTTCTTTGGAGGTTCTAGGCACTTCTCTCCCCTCTGCAAAAGATGATTTCTTAGAAGATATCGGCTATATGCCTCAGCGTTTTGGTTTGTATGAGGAGCTGAGCATTGATGAAAATCTCAGTCTTTATGCAAACCTGCAGGATATCCCTTCCCAAAAAGAGAGGATAGAAGAGCTTTTAGAGTTTACTGAACTCAAGCCTTTTAGAAGTAGAAAAGCAGGTGACCTCTCAGGTGGAATGAAACAAAAACTCGGGCTTGCATGTGCACTCATCAAAAAACCGAAACTGCTTCTTTTAGATGAACCGAGCGTAGGGGTCGATCCAATCTCAAGACGTGCTTTATGGAAACTGGTTCAAACCCTTTTAGATGATGAAGTCGCCGTACTTTGGAGTACATCTTATCTTGATGAAGCTGATCAGTGTGATGAGATCATTTTACTCAGTGAAGGTTCTATGCTCTATCACGGAACACCTGAGCTTATGAAAAAACCGATCGAAAATGAGGTCTATCTTGTTGAAAATATAAGTATTGAAAAACGCTCTTTGCTCTCCAAACTTTTAGAATCACCTTCTGTTATGGATGCTGTTTTAGTGGGGGAATCTATCCGTGTAAATCTTATGCCAGACACCCCTTTCCCGCATTCATACCTCCAACAAGCCGATCTAAAAGCAACTGCAAAAATAACAGAACCGACTTTTGAAGATGCATTTATAAAGATGCTGGGTGTAAAAACGATCGCCACCTCTTTACTCGCCGGGCAGATGCAGCAAAAACAATCAACAGATGCGAAGCTGATCGAGGCAAAGAATCTAACAAAAAAGTTCGGTGATTTTACCGCCACCGATGATATTGACTTTTCTATCGGTGCAGGGGAGATCTTTGGATTTTTAGGACCAAACGGTGCGGGAAAATCAACCACTTTCAAGATGCTGTGCGGTTTGCTTACACCAACAAAAGGCACTGCTGCGGTCATGGGTGAAAATCTTTACCTTACAAACACAAATGCAAGGGAACAGATAGGATATATGGCACAAAAATTCTCTCTCTACCAAACACTCAGCGTCAAAGACAACTTAGAGTTTTTTGCAGGTGTTTACGGACTTTCTCGCTCGGAGAGAAAAAAGAAGATAGATGCGATCGTAGAGACTTTTGATTTTACACCTCACTTAAATACAAAAACGGAACTGCTTCCCCTTGGACTCAAACAACGTCTGGCACTCTCGTGTGCTTTGATGCACGAACCCTCTGTATTATTTTTGGATGAACCCACAAGTGGTGTCGATCCGATCACACGTAAAGAGTTTTGGACACACATTAACGGGCTCATAAAAAAAGGGATCTCCGTTATGGTCACGACCCACTTTATGGATGAAGCGCAATACTGCGATCGGATAATGCTTATCTATAAAGGCAAAGCTATCGCCGTGGGAACTCCCGATGAGCTCAAATACCAAGTCTCCGAAAATGCCACAATGGAGGAGGCTTTTATAGAGCTGATCGAGAGGTATGAGACAAGGGAAGTGGTATGAAACTCCGCAGACTAAGCGCACTTTTGGTAAAAGAGAGTTTTCAGATCATTCGCGATCCAAGTGCGATACTTATCGCTTTCATACTCCCTTTGATCCTTTTGTTTTTAATGGGGTATGCTGTTTCACTCGATGCAAAAAAACTCCCTTTTGGGATCATCAATAAAAGTGCAACACTCAGCTCCCATACCCTGCTTCAAAAGTTTGCAGCCTCACCTTTTTTTAAAACCACTTTTGCATATAACGAAGAGAAACTGCTTAAAGAGATTGAAACAAATCATCTTAAAGGCCTGCTTATAATAGATGAAGATTTCGGGCTTAACAACGAGTACAAATTCCAACTCCTTGTAGATGCAAGCGATCCAAATACTGCAGGACTACTCCAAAAATACACCTCTGGGATCATTCAAAACTGGTCTGTTGAAGAGGGGATCGTTGCAAAACTCCCAATTGAGATCAAACCAAGGTACTGGTTTAATCCGGAAACTTCTAGCCGTTATTTTTTACTTCCTGGCTCGATCGCAGTTATTATGACGCTTATCGGAACTTTGCTTACCGCTTTGGTAATTGCAAGAGAGTGGGAACGCGGGACTATGGAAGCGTTGATGGCGACACCTGTTTCTATGGCAGAGATTATCGTTGGTAAACTCCTTCCTTACTTCATTTTGGGACTTGGTTCCATGTTGCTTTGTTTTGTAGTAGCCTACTATTGGTATGAAGTCCCGTTTGAGGGGAATATCTTTCTCCTTTTTGTACTTGGGGCATTTTACCTTTTCCCTTCTCTTAACATCGGACTGCTGATCTCAACTCTCGCTAAAAACCAGTTTGTAGCTGCACAGGTCTCACTTATAATCGGTTTTCTTCCCGCATTTTTACTCTCAGGATTTTTATTTGAGATCGCAAATATGCCCTACTGGCTGCAACTAGTTACATACATCTTTCCCGCACGCTACTTTGTAGAGTCTTTGCAGACTATCTTTTTAGTAGGGAACATCCCCTCACTTTTTCTCAAAGATATTTTTGCAATGACGCTTGTAGGGGTATTTGTCTTTATAATTGTTATGAAAAAAAGTAAAAAAGGGTTGGAATGATTCGACGACTGCTTGCACTAATAAAAAAAGAGTTTTTAGCAATCAAGAATGATAAAAAAAGTCTTGTTGTTGTGATCGTACCGCCCCTTATTCAAGTTTTCATATTTGCTTTTGCCGCAACCTTAGAGGTTAAACATATTAATTTAGCTGTAATGGATAAAGACGCTACACCTGCAAGTCTACAGCTGATCCAACACCTAAAAGCCTCTTCTTATATAGAGACACTCAAACGGGTAGAGACGAAAAAGGAGTTTGAAACGCTTATAGATCGAGAAAAGATTTTAGCTACGA
The DNA here is from genome assembly GCF_014905095.1 of Sulfurimonas marina. Classification (NCBI taxonomy): domain Bacteria; kingdom Pseudomonadati; phylum Campylobacterota; class Epsilonproteobacteria; order Campylobacterales; family Sulfurimonadaceae; genus Sulfurimonas; species Sulfurimonas marina. Next base: position 1,724,361 of record NZ_CP041165.1, read on the forward strand.
TTATTATCCCCCAAGGATTTGGAAAAGATTTACATTTTGCCGATGCAAAGATAGGAATCATTTTTGACGGGCGTCATTCAAATACGGCGCAGATAGCAGAGGGGTATCTTACAAACATCATCAACAATTACGCTACGAGTTTACAACAAAAAGAGCTTCCTATTAAACTGCAAAGCCACTTTTTATACAACCAGAATCTCAATAACTTTTGGTGGATTGTTCCAAACCTTTTCGGCTCTGTTACAATGGTGGTGGCAATGCTGCTAACATCCCTTTCTATAGCGAGAGAAAGAGAACTTGGAACATTTGATCAGGTGTTAGTCTCGCCGCTTCGCTCTCATGAGATTCTCCTTGGAAAACTGCTCCCTGCTCTTTTTATAAGTACTTTGGAGTCTACACTTATCCTCTTTGCTGCAGTATTTATATTTGATGTTCCTTTTGTCGGTTCTTTATCTATGCTTTATATCGGTGTAGTTGTGTTTTTATTTTCTATGTCGGGAGTGGGACTGCTTATATCTTCAATCTCAAATACACAACAACAAGCAATTCTCGGCTCATTTGTAGTACTACTACCGTCATTTTTGATCTCCGGATTTGCAACACCTGTTGAGAATATGCCCTCATGGCTACAATCATTTTCGGCACTTTTTCCGCTTAAGTACTATCTGGTTTTAATTAAAGGGGTATTTTTGAAAGATATCTCTTGGGAGGAAACGATTCCGCTGTTACTGCCTATGATTGGGCTTGGAATAGTTTTTATGTTAATTGCGATGATGTTTTTTCGCAAACGCTCAAGATAAGCGCTTACTTTGAGGCTATTTTCATTGCTAAATTTCTAGCGAATGGAAAGACCACTAAAATTGTAGGAAAAGCGATCGCATAAGCGACAAGCCATGCATTTATCCAAATAGAGATGAAGTTATCTACCAATCCGAGATTGATAAAACTAATAGCACCCGACATTATAAAACTCATAAATCCTGAGAGTAAAAATGTTTGTACATACTGTAAATATTTTGCTGAAATCATTTTATAAACCTTAATGCTTTTTTTGTAAGTGACGAGATAGGTGCACTCTCTATTTTATCGAGCTCAAACCACTCAACCTCATCTTGTATATCTTCTGTAGTATAAAGATGTACACTTAAACGGTATTTTGTATAAGAGTGTTTAAATACTCCGATCAAGTTCTCTTCAACCGGTTCAACACTTGGGAGTTCAAGCATATTTTTATACATAGGACCGTGGGAAAGTTTGAGTGCGATCTTACCATCTTTTACCAACAAAGCGTAAAACAGCTCTAATGATTCATACTCTTTTTTCTTAGTCTCGGTATAGAGTTCAGGTTCATTTTTCCCTTCACATTCATCAAAGAGCGGGCACTCGTCACACTTTGGATTTTTCGGCAGACAGACCATTGAACCAAGGTCCATGAGTGCAAGGTTATGTTCACGTGGAGCTTGATGATTTAAGAGTTCTTCTGCCTTTTCCCAGATCACGGCCTCTTTTACATCTAAAAGTGCAAAAAATCGTTTGAGCACCCGTGCGATATTTGTATCCACAACAGGGACACTCTGTTTATATCCGAAACTACAGATCGCACTTGCGGTGTATTTTCCTATTCCGGGAAGTTTAAGCAGCTCTTTGAGATCAGACGGCAGAGAATTTTGGACAGTTTGAGCGGTAGCGTGCAGATTTCTTGCACGAGAGTAGTATCCTAACCCGCTCCAACAAGCAAATACCTCATCAAGCGGTGAATCTGCCAGTTTTTCAAGGGTGGGAAATTTTTCTAAAAATCGTGGATAGTATTCCTGCTCAACACGGTTTACCTGAGTCTGTTGCAGCATTATCTCACTGAGGTAAATATGGTATATATCTGTGGTATTTCTCCAGAGTAAAGAGTGTCTGCCCTCTTTTTCATACCATTCTAAGAGTTTGTTTTGCACATTATGCAATCTTTCTATCCTTTAAAGACTAGATATTTAAAACTGCCCATTCGCTATTTTTCAACGCTTCAGTTAAAAACTCACCTGTATGACGAACCTTGATCCCTATCTCTTCTAATAGCTCAATCCCTTCATACTCTTCCGTACACAAAATGCATGAACTGAACTCCACATTCTCTTTTTGCATCTCTAAGACTTTTTCGCGAACAAAACTATTATTTTTAGCAGGGACAATAGATGCGCCCCAGAACATAACATGAACATGCTTCCAGTATTCTCTAGGCATAGAAACACTTCCATAGAGTAACGGAAATTTAATAATGGTATCGACATTGTCGGTACTTATAACGATAAGCAGTTTATCTTTCATCATATTCCTCACAATTGGCGAAATTATATCAAAAAATTATAATACTTGATAACAAGAAACTATTGAGTATAATCACCATATTGCAAGGTGTTTCTATAGGTTATTTTATGATAAAAACAACCAGTTCATAATAGAATTATATTATTTATTGTATTTATAATAAACATAAGATATAATTTAAAAACAACTTAGGATAGATAGATGTACTTCAAACTTTTACTTTTAGGCACTCTTCTTACATTTACCGCCTGCAACGAACACCATCAAAGCAAAAATCTTGACGGTGAAAAACTTTTAAAAGAGAAATGCAGCAGCTGTCATAATATAGACTTGCCGCCAAAAACTTTTGAAGATGAGAAAGCACCGCCGATGATGGCTGTAGTTTTTCATGTAAGAAACTTTACAGAGATTAATGTAGAAAGCCAAAGAGTTCCAAAAGCTATTGAGTTTGTAAAAGATTATGCCCTCTATCCGAGTATTTCAAAAGCTTTCTGTGATAAAGAGAGTCTAAAGAGTTACGGACTTATGCCTTCACAAAAAGGTTTAGTGAGTGAAGATGAATTAGAAGCGATCGCCGTTTATATGTTTGAACATTTCACACAGGAAAATCTTGAAAAAGAGCAACGTGTTTTAAGAAAATACAATGCGATGACTCAAGGGGAAAAAATCGCCATCAAAAATAACTGTTTAGGGTGTCATAGAGTTGAAAAAGATTTGATGGGTCCCTCATTTAAAAAGATTGCAGACAAATATAAAAACGATGAACAAAAGCTCAAAACAGCTATACGCAACGGCGGCAATAAAATGCCTCCATATACAAACCTGAGCGATAAGGAGCTTCAAGATCTTAGTAAGTTTATCTATCGCTCATTAAAAAAGTAATCTATTTTTTGTGAACTTTCACCTGATTTCTACCACTCTCTTTTGCCAGATACAAGGCTTTATCTGCCGAATTAAATAAGGTTTGAGCATCCATATCGTGAGTGATCTCAGCGACACCGAAACTAGCCGTTATCTTCATATATGCAAGTGGTGTTTCACTGATTGCCGCCCTTAGTTTTTCAGCAAGTAAAAAAGCTGATCCACTAGGTTTATTAACAATCATCACAAACTCTTCTCCACCCCATCGAAATATAAGATCATCACTTCGAATATTGCTTTTTAAAAACTTCGCCAAATCTTTTAAGATAGCGTCTCCAACATCATGTCCATGTGTATCGTTAATCTTTTTAAAGTGGTCGATATCGATCAAGATTAAAGAGAAAATATCCCCGTTGTGATGATAAGCGGAAAGTTTCTCTTCGATCACATCATTATACTTTCTTCTATTGTAAAGTTTTGTCAGTGTGTCTTTAAAAGCTTGAGTTTGGAGCTGTTTCTCTTTCTCCATCTGCTCAGTAATATCTTGACTGATACTCACGTAATAGATAGGATTTCCCATATCATCAACAATTGTACTGATATCTTTTTTATCATAAAAGAGTGAACCGTCTTTTTTTCTACTAACAAATACATCACTAAACCTACCTTTAGTCAAAATAGAATGCCACATCTTTGCATAAAAATCTTTATCTTGTTCATGAGACTTTAAAACTCTGGAGTGTCTTCCAATCAATTCCTCTTTTTTGTATCCTAACTTTTCACTAAAAGAGTTGTTTATGTAAACTATAAAACCTTCTAGATCAGTTACTAAAATCAGGTTATTAGAGATATCTACGATCGAGCTTAAAAGTTTTTCGTGTTTTAGTTCTAGTCCCTTTTTATCTGTAATTCTTTGAAAAGAGACATAACCTACTACTACTTGTTCTTTATTTTTTAAAGGAGTTATGGACCATTTTACATAATAAGGGGCTCTGTTTTTCTTGTAGTTGACTGTTTGTCCTACAAACTTCTCCCCTTTTTTCAACTTCTCTTTGAGTTCTTGTAAAACTTCATAATTTGATTCCGGCCCTTGAAACATTTTTGGATTTTTTCCAAGAACTTCCTCTTTTGTATAACCTGTTGCTTCACAAAATGTTTTATTTACATAGAGAATTTGAATACCCTTATCCCAATTAGCATCTGTTACTACTACAGAATCAAAAGAGGCTTCAAAAACTTCATATAAAGATTTTTCATCCACTACATTCAATAATGAGGTAAGCTGTTCCATCTATTCTTCACTTTATCTTTTACGTGTATCAGAGTATAAATACAGATATTTTAATACCTTATTATATTCACCTATCCATTAAAACCTAATAATATATCCATTATAACACCTATTGCATATAATAAGTTCACATAATTGTTTAATTTTATAGCTATTTTTATTTTAATCATCATATTTAGAAATAATATATTTGATAAAAACAACTAATTATGTTGAAAAAAATCGGTAATAATTAGGTACAATAAATTAATAGGAGTTCTTATGAAATACACTTTACAATTTAGAATCTGGCACTGGTTAAACGCTATCGTAGTTCTTGGTTTATTAGGTACGGTTTTGTTAAGAAAAACTTTTTTAAGTTGGAGAACAAACTCTGAAATCTTAATGACAAAACTTGCAGAGATCAATGTAGAGATAACAGCAGAACAGGCAAAAGTACTTGCAAAAGCGATACGTGCAGGTATGTGGGAGTGGCATATCATACTTGGATATGCTCTGGCATTTTTAGTTCTCTATAGAATCTATCTCTATTTTATGGACAAAAGTGAAAAAGAGAGCTTTAACTCTTTAACTACACATAAAAAAGCTGTTAAGACATCTTACTATATAGTCTATGTAACACTATTTTTTATGACTATAAGCGGTCTTGCAATTCACTTTTATAAAGAGTTGGAACTTACAAAAGAGTTTGCAGGTTCAATTAAAGAGATACATGAACTTGTTTATAACATAATCCTTTATTTTGTTCCTTTACATATTGCTGGTGTGATAGTGGCAGAAACTCGTGATGAAAAAGGGTTAGTCTCTACAATGATAAACGGAGAGAAATCGTAAAAAGTATATTCTTTGTATCTCCTAGTTAATATAGCCGTGTTTATAAAACAATTTTCTTCAGCTCAGATGGCGGAAATCCAAATTGACTTTTAAACTCACGGCTAAACTGAGCAGGACTTTCATACCCTACTTTATATGCCGCATCGACAACTTTCATCTTTTCAAATAAAATGTACTGTCTTGCTTTATTTAGTTTGACTTTTTTTATATATTGAATCGGAGAGTCATTAAAAATCTCTTTGAACTTTCTATGAAAATTGGCTTTACTCATCCCTGTTTTTCGTGCTAATTCATCAATGCTAATGGTTTCTTCAAGACGATCTTGTATATCATCTACAATGTTTGATATTCTGGAAAACTGAGTATTTTTACTACATAACTCCACTAAATGTTGTCCCGCCTCACTTTGAATAATTCTGTAGTAAATTTCATCTAAAATATGCTCACCCAATACTCTTGTATCTTGAGGATCAAGCAAGCTTTTCATCAAGCTGTTAAAAGCTAAGTCAAGCTCACTATTCATATCACCAGTAACTACATTTTGAGGCATCTTCTTAGTTTTACTCTTTGGGATTTCATCAAGCAAAGCGGTAATTCTTTGTAGTCTTTGCATATCAAGATCTATATAGAGCCCTTTAATTACCCTGTCAAATACAAAGGTTTCACATTCAAAAGGTTGTACCGCAGCAATGATAACGTAGTGTTCACTTCCAAGTGTTACTTGCTGGTTATCTATATAGCCTCTCTTTTGCCCGCTTGCTATTAAAATGATTCCTCTTTTATAAAGTAACGGTTTACCCTGTTCGTGATGATTAATCTGAAATAATTTAACCTCATCCAAAAAAGTGCGTTTAAACCCCTGTTTATTTTCAAATCGATACTTTTCAAGTAACTCCTGAATCAGTGTTTCCTTCATAAAAAATCCTCAAATTGATACAAATAGGCAAATAATATAGAGAATTACCCATTCATTTTCTTTAAATTATACACTATTATTCAAAAAATAATTTTAATTTCATAAGGAGAATAGATGAATAAAGCAATAAAACAATCAATAGTGGCAACAATAATTTTAGGAACGACTGCTCTATACGCAACAAACGGTGACAACCTCATCGGTCTTGGTGCAAAATCACGAGGAATGGGTGGTATAGGTATCGGTATGAGTCATGGAGCAGAGTCTGGACTGGCAAATCCGGCAATGATCACTTCTATAAAATCAACTGAAATCTCTTTTGGGGGAACAGTTTTTATGCCTGATGTTTCTTATAATGCGGGAGCAGGATATCAACAAAGCGATGCAGATCTAAATGTAATTCCTGAAGTATCTATAGCATCTAAAATTGATGAAAACCTTTATATCGGAATAGGTATTTGGGGGACTGCCGGAATGGGTACTGACTATCGTAACGATACAACAGGAACTACAATGCAGATGGTAACAAACTTACAGTTAATGCAGTTTGGTATCCCCGTAGCATACAAATATAACGGTCTGAGTCTGGGTGTGACAGGAATTATGCAATACGGTGCACTCGATATCAACTATCAAAATAGCGGCTCAAACGTAGGTGCAGGTTTCGCTCAAGATATCGCTTTTGGTTACTCTGTAGGTGCAGCTTACGATTTTGCTAACTTAGGTGTATCAGGTCTTACTCTTGGTGCGGTATATAAATCGGCAATTGAGATGGACTATAACGATCAACTGACAAATGCAACTGCTCCTTTTGACTCATTTGGAGTTACGGGAATCCCGCAACAACTTGAACAGCCTGCTGAATATGGCGCAGGTATATCTTATAACTTTAATGCCCATACTGTTGCATTTGATTACAAACGTATCCTTTGGAGCGATGCTAAAGGGTATGAAAACTTTGGTTGGGAAGATCAGAATGTTTATGTTCTTGGGTATCAATATGCATCTACAGACTGGCAGGTACGTTTAGGGTATAACTATGCAAAAAATCCTATTGATGAACTAGACTGGATGGTAAACGGTGGGGCTGCATTAAATATGTTCAACCTTTTAGGATTCCCTGCAACTATTGAACAACATTACACTGTAGGTGGTACTTATGCTTTCAATGAGAAATTTTCATTCGATGCCGCATTTGTTTATGCACCTGAAGTTGAAGAAAACTTCACATCTGCAGATACAAACGGTCCATTTGAAATAGGCTCAAAACACAGCCAATCAAGTATAACTCTTCAGGCCAATTTCACATTTTAAATCTCATCTAAAAAGGAGATGTTATGAATTTAAAAAGTTTTTTATGGGAATACGGGGAGAAAGTCCCCGGATACGATATAAGAGTAGTAAACGAAAGAGAAGCAAGAGCCTCGGCAGGGATACTTTTCCTGCTTGGGATGATCGTTATCTTTGTCGGAATCGGATTCAATCATATAATAGTGGCAAAAGTGTATTTAGCATTTATGTGGTTTGATTTCTTAGCAAGGGTTATCAATCCAAACTACTCCCCTTCTCTGCTCTTGGGAAGAGTTGTTGTCCAAAACCAAAAACCTGAGTATGTAGGTGCTATGCAAAAACGTTTTGCATGGACACTCGGTTGGTTTATGGCTTTTCCAATGGCCTACTGGTTTGTTCTAAACTGGGATATCAGTTTTTACAAAGTTTTAATTTGTGTACTTTGTCTTGCCTTAACATTTATGGAAAGTGCTTTTTCTATATGTGTCGGTTGTATGATCTACAAAGCCGTTATAAAAGAAGATCCAAAATATTGTCCCGGCGGTGTTTGTGAAATGCGTATAAAAGAGCCTATTCAAACTTTCAATACAACGCAGCAATTGATGACAATAGTAACTTTAGCAGGACTTACTATAGGGATATATCTGTTTTTAGCCAATACGGAATCTAAAACATTCTTCGGTGAATTTCTCCATGAAGCGGTTTTAACAGAGACACAACTGCAAAAAGAGAAAGATGAAGCATATCAAAAAGAGATGGAGTTAGAATTTGGGGATGATTTCTAGTCAAAACATCCCTTTTTTCTTACTCAAAACTGCCAGGATAAATTTATTCTGGCAAAACTTGTCGATGTAGGATTGGCAACAGTCGATCTAGACGGGAAAAAATCTAACGATGCCGTAAAATTTTTAAGATAAACACTTACTCCTGCATTTAATACCGGCAATATATTGGGTCTGTCAAAACTGTATCCGAGTCGCTTACTCTCTTCATAAAGATAAAGATAGCCTACGAAATTCAAATGAACTCCCCCATGAACATCCCATCCCAAAGAACTGTTTTTATGCTCAAGTTCAACCATATCGCTTTTTGAACTGCTTAACAATCCGCTTGAACTTTTAAAATTCAAGGGCATATTCTCTCCATATCGGACTGAACTGCCCACTCCCGCTCCACAATAAAAACTCCCGACATCGGCATAATAGCTATTGAACCATTCAAAACGTTTTGAATCTCCAAAGTTTCCTGTATATTGTTTGATCCCATGCACGTATTCCAGCTGCATAATAATTCTCGTTCCGATTTGATTGTCCCACCCTTTTGGATCGATCGAACCTGTTATCTTGTGAACAGTTTTTTGTAATTGCTCGGCTCCTGAATTTGGTCCTGCTACGCCTATTGTAAAACGGTATTCATCAAAATCATCACTATCCCATGATAAAAGTGAAAAAGCACCGCTTAATGTCCCCATATAAGGTACATCATCATATATGGCATCTGTTCTTTCTAGATCATTTGGAGTGATCATCATCCCTTGTACACTAATACTTCCTGCACGTTTACGCTCAGAAAAAGAGACACCGACAAGCTCTACAATGCTGCTTAAAGATTGTATGTAGCTTTGAGTAAAGCTATCGTTTAACTCACCGCTATAGCCCTCACTTATCCAACCAATCTGTACACCGCTTGTATAATGATCGTCTGAATTAAAAGGTAAATCGTTATCATGCAAAATATATAAACTATCGCCATATAACGGCAAGAAAATCATCAAACTAAAAAATAAAAACTTTTGTATCACTATTCGCTCGCTAAACTTTTACGAAAAATTGCCAAAGAGATAAGGAAAAATAGCATACCGATAGCAACAATAGCTAAAAGCTCAGGCCATACAACATCAATACCTGCTCCTCGGTATAAAACAGCTTGAGCCATACTTACAAAATGACTTGTAGGCATTAAAAGCATCACATCCTGAATCCCTTCAGGCATACTGTCAAAAGGGGTAACACTTCCTGAGAGTACTTGCAGCGGTAAGATTGTTAAGATAACAATAAGTCCAAGTTGCGGCATTGTTCTAGCAACAGTCCCCATAAAGATCCCCATTGAGGTAGTAGCAAAAAGCATTAACAATGCACCAAATAAGAACAGCCACTCCGAACCTATAATAGGAACTGCCAATATCCCCTTAATGAGTAGAAATAAAGAAAGTGCTGATGACATAACAACTACCAGCCCCATAGACCATACTTTAGAGAGCATTATCTCTGTAGCACTAAGCGGCATAACCAATAGGTGTTCGAGTGTTCCATGTTCCCGTTCACGGATTAGTGCCGCACCTGAGAGTATGATTGAGAGCATTGAGATCTGCTCAATTAGTTTCATTACACTTCCAAACCACAGACTATCGAGTGTAGGATTGAACTTTATTCTCGTTACCAAGTTGATCGGCAATGATGCACTTGTTTTATAACCGTTTAAAAAGATATTGAGTTCATCATTGATCATCTGTTGGATATACCCGGCTCCGATTCCCGCCTGAGACATCCGTGTCGCATCAATATTAACTTGCACAGTCGGGTGTTTCCCCTGTAAAAGCTCTTTTTCAAAAGATGGCGGGATAGTTATAACAAAAGTATAAATCCCCTCATCCATATTTTTATCGATCTCGTCCGCATCGATAACAGCTGGAGGGAGAAACTCAGGTTCATGAAAAGCTTTCATTAGACGGGCTGAAAGAGGTGAACGATCTTCATCTACAAAGGCAATAGGCACTTTGTTTAACTCTGAACTTGCAGAGGTTGCACCTATGTAAATACCTAGAGAAAATGAATATATGATCAAAAACAACATAACTTTATCCTGCCAAAGACTTTGAAGCTCTTTGAGACCTAAATACCATATGTTTAATAGCCTTTTTTTCATTACTGTTCCTGTTTTTTCAGTGCCATTGCACTAAGCAGCGTAATTACGATCACGGCTGCAGTTAATCCCATCAAGTCATGGGTTAAATCTTTGAACTCCAAGGCCTTACTAAAAACACCCCGACTGATATTAATAAAAAATGTTGCCGGGAATATCTCCCCGATAAAAGCCCCTACCCCTTCTAAGGAACTCACGGGGTCTTTTAATCCTGAAAAACTGATTGTCGGTAAAAGTGTAAGTATGGCTGTCCCGGCAATCGCTGCAATCTGTGTTCTGGCAAAAGCAGATATTAACAGTCCCATCCCCGTTGTAGTGGTAACAAAAAGCAGTGCTCCAACAATAAGAGTTGTCAAGCTCCCTTTTAGCGGCACTCCAAAAAGAAATATTGCAAAAAGAATCAGTCCTAAAAAACCTATCATACTGATCACGATATATGGAAGCTGCTTCCCGAGTAAAAACTCAAAGCGGGTCACAGGAGTTGCATAGAAGTTGGTAATGGAGCCGAGCTCTTTTTCACGTACAATACTCAGTGCCATTAAAATAGAAGGTATAAAAACCAGTAACATCGGAATAACGGCCGGAACCATTGCATAGATACTTTTAAAGTCTTGGTTATAACGGTAACGCATTTCGATATTTGCAGCAGACAAGCTTGGAGTATATCCTAGAGTTTGACGAGCTAATGAAAGTATATAGTTATAATGCATCCCGCTTATATACCCTTTAATAGTCTCTGCCCTAAAAGGCATAGCTCCATCGATCCATACACCGATCTCAACATCTCGTCCCTGTTTCAAATTACGCCCAAAACCGGGCGGTATCTCAAGGGCAACGGCAATCTTTCCACTTCGCATACGCTGTTCAAGTTCATCTTGGGAATAGATAGGGGATTGTTCGAGAAAATATCTGGATCCTGAAAGGTTTTGAATATAGTCACGGCTTTGAGGTGTGCGATCTTGATCGAGCACTGCAAAACGCAGATCCTCTACATCCATTGTGATCCCATATCCCAAAGTGAGCATAAGTAAAATTGTACCTAATGAAGCGAACATAAGGCGTATCGGATCACGCAAAAGTTCTAGTGTTTCACGATAGCTGTAACCAAAAAGACGCAGCGGGCTAAAAAAACGGTTCGGTTGTTTTGACTGTTCAAACTCTACCACTTCAGCTTCACTCTCTTTTTCTCCCTTAACTCCGCTTGCTTCTTCCAAATACTCGATAAATGCTTCTTCAAGTGTTTCTTTATTTCGTTGTTTTGTTAGTGCTTCAGGTGTATCACTTGCAAGTACACGCCCCTCATGCATCAGTGATATTCTGTCACAGCGCTCACCCTCATTCATAAAGTGAGTTGAGACAAATATAGTTACACCGTCATTACGAGAGAGGTCTATCAGCAGCTCCCAGAAACGATCCCTAGATATCGGGTCAACTCCGGAAGTCGGTTCGTCAAGTATAAGCATTTTAGGATGGTGTACAACCGCTACAGCTAAAGAGAGGCGCTGACGGATTCCTAAAGGAAGATCAGCCGTTAAAGAGTCTTTGTAATGCTCTAAATCAAAACGCTCTATCATCTCATCAATACGCTTTTTAATCTTCTCTTTTGGAATGTGAAACAATCTTGCATGGAGCATAAGGTTCTGAACTACTGTTAGCTCACTATAAAGAGAAAAAGATTGCGTCATATAGCCTACTTGATTTCTCGTAGCCATATCCTGAGCATCTGTCGGTTGTTCAAATAGCCATGATTCTCCGCTAGAAGGGGTTAATAACCCCGTTAACATCTTCATAGTTGTTGTTTTCCCACAACCGTTTGAACCTAAAAATCCAAAAATTTCACCACGTTCAATAGAGAAACTTACATCATCAACAGCAGTAAAGTCGCCAAAACGCATAGTCAAACCTTTGGCAACGATAGCTTTAGTTTCATCTTCTTGAACTCTGCGTGGAGGAATTTGTAAAAGTTCATGCCCTTGTCGTTTTGCTTCAGGAAGTAAAGCGATAAATGCTTCATCAAGATTGGTAGTTTTCGTTTGTAAGAGAAGTTCTTTAGGTGTTCCCGTAGAGAGAATTTTACCCTCATCCATCGCAACAAGCCAGTCAAAGCGCTCAGCCTCTTCCATATAAGCCGTTGCAATAATGACACTCATCCCTTCACGTCTTTTTCGAATTCTCTCAACAAGCTCCCAAAACTGACGTCTGGAGAGCGGGTCTACACCCGTTGTCGGCTCATCAAGTATTAAAAGTTCTGGATCGTGAATCAGGGCACAACAAAGTCCCAGTTTTTGTTTCATCCCTCCAGATAATTTTCCTGCCGGACGATCTCTAAAGGGAGTCAGCCCCGTACTGGCTAATAGTTCTGTAATTCTTGCTTTTCTCTCAGCCTTGCTTTGACCAAACAGACGGCCGAAAAAATCGATGTTCTCTTCAACTGAGAGTGACATATAAAGGTTTTTGCCTAAACCTTGAGGCATAAATGCAATGCGTGGCCCTATAGCATTTCTGTCATTTTGCAAATCAATATTATGATCAAGTACTTCGATAGAACCTTTTTGCAGTTTACGAACCCCTGAGAGCAATGCAAGTACACTTGATTTACCCACACCGTCAGGGCCTATAAAACCAACCATACATCCTGAGGGTATATCTAAACTTACATTATCTACCGCTATCGTATTACCATAGTGATGAGAAAGGTTTTCTATATGGACAACCGGTTTCATGGAGCAGTTTTATTATTCTCTGTAACTTCAAGATATAGTGGCCACGGCGTTGAACTCTCTAAACGCACATAAGCAACACCCGGAAGACCGCTTTTGGCACTTTTAAAACCATCTTTTATAATTTTTGGATCAACCTTTACTTTTATGCGGAACATAAGTTTTGCACGCTCCTTATCAGTTTCAATCTCCTTTGGAGTAAACTGTGCCTCAGGAGAAACAAAAGATACAAAAGCGGGTATCGGCTTGTTTGGCAATGCATCGATCATAATACGTGCTTCACTCCCTATTGCCACACGTCCTGCATCAGCAGTAGGTAGAAATATTGTCATAAATGTATCAGTTACATCTAAAAGAGTATATAGTTTTGTACCGCTGCCGACAATCTCACCCGGTTCAACTAGTTTATATAACACCCTAGCGTTGATCGGAGCATATAAACTACACTCTTCAATATTGACTTTTATAGTCTCTACTTGCGCCTTTGCCGCTTCTATTGAAGCCTCGGCACTGACAACCTGAGCTTTTGCAGCTGCTAGAGCTGCTTTTGCACTTTTGAGTCTTGTTTCATCTTGTTGCAGCTGTACTAAAGAAATATTTTTATTTACATAGAGTGATTTTGAACGTTCTAAATTCTTTTGTGCAAGAGACAATTCGCTTTTGCGTTGAGCTACTATTGCTTTTGAATACTCTTTTTGCTGAATAGCCTGCTGCACCATCGCTTCTGTTTGTTTTAACCTTGCCTCTAACTCTTTGGTATCAAGTTTAGCCATTAACTGACCTTTTGAAACTATCTCACCCTCTTGCACCAATACATCTTTTACCCGTCCCGGATACTTCGTAGCTATATCAACTTCCGTCATCTCAAGGCGCCCGTTTCCTGATGCAAAGGCATCACTCAGCTGATTTGAATTTAAGTTTTCCATCATGTAATATATGATGAAAGCGCCAACAACTAAAACTCCGAAGAGAACCTTTTTTAAAACAGTTTTATTCATTCTTTTGCCTTTGATGTTTTGTGTGATTGGTTATGTGAATTTTCTAAAGTTGAGAAAAACTCTTTTGTAAACGATTTACGCTCAGATTCATCCATAAAAAAGTCAAACCTTCCCATATCTCTTTGCAAGTTCATCAGATCTGTTAGAAACTTATAGATGGCACTTGCAGATCTTTGATCAGCCAAAAGGGTTTCATTTTGGGCTACAAGCAGATCGGTCATAGAACGAGTCCCTTTTGCATAGTTGTTTTGCACAAGCTCAAAACTTTTTTTGGCCGCTTTTGCTGCTTGTTGTGTCAGTTCGATAGAGGGATAACTAGAGCGGATAGTATGGAGATCGTAACGGATCTGTTGCTCTATTGAGTTTTCCTCTTGCTCTTTTGAGAGTTGCAATTGCTGCAATTTAAGCTGAGAATGTGATGAACGGGCACCTCTAGCACTCCCCTCGTATAAAGGGAGTGAAAGGACAACACTTGCACTCCAATTGGTTTGATCTTCCAAACTAAAACCTGATGCAGGGTTACGTTGTTCATCAAAAACTCTCGATACCTCTCCCACAAACTCAACATCTGGTGAGAAGTACGTTCTACGATCCGATGTCAGCTTACGCTTTTGAGCAGCTATGTACCCGTTGTACATCTGCAACTCCGATGCATTTTTTAACCCCTCTTGAACAATATAATCATTTATACGCTTTAGTTCATTTTCATTTGAGATCAAAGAGAGGAGTTCTTTATTGCTGATAAGTAACGCCGGATCTTCTAATGTAGCAGGCGTAGTTTTTATTCTCTGTGTTATAGGACGGTTTAAAATCAAATTAAGTGCATCTTTCGCCTGTTCTACACCCGCTTTTTCCTGAAGTACACGCTGTTTTGAAGTAGCGATTCTACTCTCCCAATGATAAAGATCGGAAAGATCAGAGGTTCCTGCATCTACACGAGCTTGTGCCATCTCTAGATTGGACTTGGTCAGTTTTAGATTCTCTTTTTCTACTTTCAATTGTGTCTGTGCAATGAGTATATTTAAAAACATTGTTGTAGCTTGTTCCACAACATCCATCTCTAATGTACGCTGCTGTGCTACAGTGGCAGCTTTTACTTTTTTTTGTATCTCTAAAGCAGCCAAAGCTTTTTCTGAAAAAAGAACCTGATGAACTTTAATAGCACCCATTGAACTTTTCTCGGCATAAAAACCGTTTTTTACATATACATTATCACTGTTTTGCTGTGTATATGAGAGACTACCTCTAATTTGAGGGAGTAAGACGGAGCGAACCTCTTTGATGTTTTCATCTTCCTGTTTTATTCCAAGTTCTCCTGCAATAATATAAAGATTGTTTTTTATTGCCAGTTTGGCAACATCGCTTAAACTCAGTGCCTTCCCTTCTATCACTTCGCCATCCCCTATCACTTTTGCTTTATTAAGAAGTTCAAAAGAGGGATAGACACCAATTTTATTTGTAGTATTTAAATTGATCAGAAGTTGGTGTTTGTCTTCAAATTTTGTAGGCAATTGTTGCGCTTCTTCACCTCGCAATACGGCTTGAATATTTAGTGCTAACTGTCTAATCCTTCTAGATGTATTTTCAGTCGATACCGATGACATCATAACCCCGTCATAAACATTTAGGTCATCTCCTAAAGAGTAACTTGGAAGACGTTTCTGCACTAAAGTGTCTATTAGCTTTTGTTTCGATCCACTACTTAAAGATGGAAGCGGTGTAAGCATAACGGCCTGAGTATCAGCAGGTATTTGTTCAAGCAGGTTTTTAGAACCGCTTACAACAACATGGAAATTAATCCCTCTGTTTAAAGTAGATCTTTTCAAACTCTCCATTGCATTAGGAAGTGAAGATGAGAGTTTTTCATCTACGATAAGGGTCATATTTTTAAAACTTACAACATTTAAAAAGTCATTAAGTGCAACATCAAAAGGGGTTCCAAAAGCAAGATAGTTCATATTTGCTTTAGTAGTTTGAGATTGTTGTTCGAAATGTAATAGATAAGGTGCAAAAGTTGGTTTTTTAAGTTTTGTTTTTTTAAAAGCAGTATTTGCAGAGACCAGACCTATCGTAATGATCATATCAACCTTTGGATCGTTTTGTAATCTCTCTAATGCCGCATGAGCTTGAGAAGTCGACCAGTCAATAACTAAAGGGTTTAAAAAATGAATTTTAAATTCACTTTGTGTCATCACTTTGAGTTCTGTTGAGAGTTCATCTTTGATATTTTGATACTGAGAAGTTTGTGCATCCATTACAATAGCAACATCTACTTCTGCAGATTGTGGTGCACCCCATAAGCTGATAGTTGCGAAAACTGTTAATAAAAGTAGTTTCATCTTATCCATAACTCTCCCTTTCATCTGTTCTCAACCAGTAATAAAAAACTCTCCACCAGCTCATCGCTTTTTTGGAGCAAATCATCATTTACAATAACCCAGTATTTCACCATTGCAGTACTAATACTATCATACAACAGGGTCATTTCCAATGAAGTTTTAGAAGTTTTTACTTTTTCTCTTAAAGGCTCCATTATATTTTCGCTAATAAATTTATATACATGCATCATAACATCATCTTCATCGGTAATGTTGTAAGTATTTATGTAAAACAGCGGATGATTTACACCTAGATGAAGTACATTTTTATGAGACATAAATGCTTGAAATTTTATGTTTGTCAGTATTTGAAGTTTTTCATACGGATCGTTTACATCTTTTATTTCATTCTCCAGTATCTCAAGATAGTAATCAATTTGATTCAATATATAGTTGTTGTAAAGGTTCTCTTTTGAACCGAAAATTGTGTAGATAGAGCCAACTGACACACCGACATTTGAGGCCAGCTCTGCTACTTTCATATTTTCATAACCCTCATTTTGGAAGAGTTTTGATGCCTCTTCAAGTATTAAGTCTCTTTTGAGCTCTTGAACTTTCTTTTTTAAACTCATACTATTTTCCTTTGGAACATTCCACTCATTGTAGTGCAGCAATTCATAAAATGAACTTAATTCATTCTAAATACAATATTAAAAATATTTAGAGTTTTCGAAGACAAATATCTGGTTTATACTATAATTGCGATCTTATTTAAATTTTTAGCATCATATATGGAGTACCCTTAAATGGCAGATACAACACAAATAATTACCCTCTATACAGAACTGGCAAATAATCCACAAAAAGATTTTGGATGGGATAAAGGCCTTGAAAATGCCAAGGCTCATCGTTATAAACAAGAATGGATTGAGAAACTTCCTTCTGAAGTATGGGAGTATTGTGCCGCAGTGGGTAATCCTTTTTCTCTGGGTGAGATTCAAGAAGGAGAGAGTGTTGTTGATCTTGGATGCGGTGCAGGTGTTGATTTACTCGTAAGTGCATTAAAAGTTGGAGATAAAGGTCAGGCAATCGGCATAGACATAACTCCTAAGATGGTTGAAAAAGCGAAATATCACGCTGAACTTGCCGGACTTACAAATGTAATTGTAAAAGAATCTAGCTTTGATGATACCGGTCTTGAAGAAAACAGCATAGATGTTGTGATCTCAAATGGAGCGATTAATTTAACGGCTTGTAAAGAGAGTGTCTTTGCTGAGATTCACAGAATACTAAAACCTAATGGAAGGTTGATGTTTGCAGATATGATCGATATCACAAAAAGCTCAAGTGAGTGTTGTTCCGAACAAGCAACTGCCTGCTGCTCTTCAGAACAAGAGGATTGGGCGAACTGTGTCGCCGGAACATTACGTAAAGATGAACTTATAAACATAATGAAGCAAGCCGGTTTTGAAAATATTGAGTTTAAGGGCTTAACACATTACACAACAGCAGAGACTACACAAGGTGCCCTCTTCAGAGCCATCAAAAAACCTCTAGATGAAGTACGAAAAGATTACTGGAATAATTTTTTTAATACAAGAGATTATACACAGGTACTATGGCACCAAACACACCCAAGCAGATCGCTTGAACAGATTCAACAATATGCATCTAAAGATGATCCTATTATAGATGTTGGCTGTGGAGCTTCTTTACTTGTTGATAACTTGATCGCAGAGGCATATAAGAACATCTCTTTACTTGATGCGGCTGCAGAACCATTGGAGACTGTCAAAAAAAGACTTGGTGAGAATGCAGAGATCCCTACTTTTAACTGTTCAGATATTCTCAACTTTAAACCGAAACAAAAGTTTAAAGTATGGCACGATAGAGCTATGTTTCACTTTTTACTAAACCCTTCAGACAGAAAAAAATATTTTGAAGCTTTAAAAGAAAGTTTACTGCCTGACGGTATTGCAATCATAAATACTTTTGCAATAAACGGAGAAACAGAGTGTGCCGGTTTAAAAACAGCACAATATAGCAGCGATATTATCAAAAATGAACTGCCAAAAGGTTTGAGTTTGGTTAAAAGTGAAGAGTTCATCCATATTACACCAAAAAATACAGAACAAAAATATTGTGCATTCTTTATAAAGTCAGATATTTAAAATAAAATATATAATTATTTTAGGATAAGGATAAGATATAAATGGTGGTCACGATTGGACTTGAACCAACGACCACTTCCATGTCAAGGAAGCACTCTACCACTGAGTTACGCGACCACTTAAAAAAGAGAATAGAATTTTATCCAAAAAATCTTAAATTAATTTGGATAGTTAAAAAAAGTTTTATAGCGGGGCGAATTTTGTAAAATATTGGAATATTCTCAACATTTTACTTTTAATTTAGGTATAGAAGTTGTATAATTTCACCTCTTAGATGATACTAAGATACAGGTATCAATTTTTTAAAATACCCCGAAGGTAAAAAATGGACATTAAAGAATTAGAAGATTTAGGACTAAAAAGTATTGGTCAAGTCTTTCACAACTTAAGCTATGACGAGCTTCATAAACATGAGCTGGCCAATCATGAAGTGGAAGCAACCAACCAAGGTGCGACCGCAGTCGACACAGGTATTTTCACTGGACGTAGCCCAATGGATAAATACTTTGTCGAACGCGATCCATCAAACAAATATATCGCGTGGGGCGATGTAAATAAACCCGTATCTCAAGATATTTTTGAAGAGCTTTATGAAGTTGCTTGTGAACAACTTTCAAATAAAGACTTATATGTTACAGATGTTTTCTGTGGCTCATCTCCAGCTTCTAAGCGTTCTGTACGTTTCGTATCAGAAATCGCATGGCAATCTCACTTTGTAAAAAACATGTTTATCCGCCCAACTTCTGCTGAACTTGAAGTTTTCAAATCTGACTTTACAGTACTTAACGCTTGTAAAACAGTAAATGACAAATGGAAAGAACACGGACTTAACTCAGAAGTTTTCGTTATGTTCGATGTTGAAAGAAACATAGCAATTATTGGTGGTACATACTACGGTGGAGAGATGAAAAAAGGTATCTTCTCTATGATGAACTACTGGTTACCATTAGAGGGTAAACTTTCTATGCACTGTTCTGCGAATGTTGGAAAAGATGGTGACACTGCACTATTCTTCGGACTTTCAGGAACAGGAAAAACTACACTTTCAACAGATCCAAACCGCGCACTTATCGGTGATGACGAGCATGGTTGGGACAATCACGGGGTATTTAACTTCGAAGGTGGATGTTATGCGAAAGTTATCAACCTTGATCCAAAAAGTGAACCTGAAATCTACAGCGCGATCAAAAAAGACGCTCTTTTAGAAAACGTTGTAACAAATGATGATGGTGAAGTTGATTATGATGACGGTTCAAAAACTGAAAATACTCGTGTATCTTACCCTATTGAACACATTCCAAATCACAAACAAGATCTTATGGCAGGTCACCCGAAAAACATCATCTTCTTAACTGCAGATGCATTTGGTGTACTTCCTCCGGTATCTAAACTTACTCGTGAACAAGCAATGTACTACTTCTTAAGTGGTTATACTGCAAAAGTTGCAGGAACTGAGCGTGGTATTACTGAGCCGGTAGCAACATTCTCTGCATGTTTCGGAGAAGCTTTCTTACCACTTCACCCAACAGTTTATGCAAAACTTTTAGGTGAAAAAATCGATAAACACGGTGTAAATGTTTACCTTGTTAACACTGGATGGACTGGTGGAAAATACGGTACTGGTAAACGTATGAGCATCAAAGATACTCGTGAATGTATCAACTCTATCTTAGACGGTTCAATCAACAACTGTGAATTTGAAACTACTGAGGTGTTTGGTTTAAATATTCCTAAAACTTTAGGTGAAATCAAACCGAGCGTATTAAATCCGAAAAATGCTTGGAAAGATACGGAAGAGTTCAATAAAACAAGAAATACTCTTGCAAATATGTTCGTAGAAAACTTCCACAAATATCAGACTGAAGACAGCGAATTCGACTACTCTGCAGCTGGACCGAAAATAAAATAAAACACTTCTAATAACAAAGACTACTTTTTAGTAGCCTTTGTTAAATAGATCCAAATTAACCCCCCGATCGTAAAAACAATCACCGGTGCCAACCATTTATTTTCAGATATATAGAGTGCAAATGCTTTAAGCGGTGCTCCAAAAAAGTAACTTGCAAGTCCAAATACAAGTGCCCATATAGCTGCCGCAAAAAAGTTAAGAAATGCAAACTTTTTAAAGTCATACTTTGTTAATGCAATTGCGATCGGAATAATCGTTTTAAGTCCATAGATATATTTTTGAATAAATATAACCCAGTCCCCGTGTTTCTTCATCATCATATGAGAAAGTGCCAGCTTTCGTCTATGTTTTCTAAGCCCCTCCATCATCATATGTTTTTGATTTCTAGTCAGCCAAAAAAGAAGTACATCCCCAAGCATATTACCCATAAAAGCAACTGCCATTGAAGTAGCTAAGTCCATTTTTCCCATGTAACTAAGAACTCCTGCAGCGATCAGTCCTACAAAACCACCGCCAAGTGAGTATAAAAATAGTGCTATATATCCGTATGTAGCTAAAGAGCTAAATGTTTCTTCCATTTGTAAATATTCCTATTATTAATTTTTTAATCTGTTTTCTATTATTCTAGTTCAGTATAGAGTTGTTTTCTAAGAGGCTCAGACCATAGGGAGGATTTGTCCTCTTATAAAATAACTCTATGCCGCTATAAAGACTTACAGCTGTTTTATTTTTGCGATCTCATCACGAAGACGTGCAGCTTCTTCAAAGTTTAACTCTTTTGCAGCCTGTTTCATTTTCAATGACAACTCTTTTACCACTGCTTTTTTCTCGCTAGCAGGCATTTTATCCATTTTTTTATGTTTTTGATACAATCCGCCGCCATCTTCAATCTTCAAGTTTTCATCGAGTGTTCTTTTTGTTGTTTTTGGAGTGATGCCATGCTCTTTGTTAAACTGCTCCTGTATCTCACGTCTGTATGCTGTTGTATCCATTGCGCGCTGCATTGAGCCCGTGACCTTGTTGGCATAAAGGATAACTCTTCCGTTTTCATTTCTTGCTGCACGCCCGATCGTTTGAATTAATGCTGTTTCGCTTCGTAAAAAGCCCTCTTTATCTGCATCTAATATAGCTACTAAACTCACTTCAGGCAGGTCTAAACCTTCACGAAGCAAGTTGATACCTATTAGTACATCAAACTCTCCAAGACGCAATGATCGGATGATCTGGTTACGCTCGATCGTATCTATATCCGAGTGCATATACTGTACCTTTATTCCAAGGTCTGCAAGATATTTTGTAAGTGCTTCAGCCATCTTTTTCGTAAGAACCGTAACAAGTATACGCTCATCTTTTTCGATGATTTTTTTGATCTCATCGTGAATATCTTCCACCTGGTTATCTGATGGTTTTACCTCAACGATAGGATCTAAGAGTCCAGTCGGACGAATAATCTGTTCCGCTTTTACAGCAGATCGCTCTAGTTCATACTCATTCGGTGTCGCTGAAACAAAAAGATAGTGCGGCGCTTTGTGAATATACTCGTCAAGTTTCAGAGGACGGTTATCTAGTGCTGAAGGAAGTCTAAAACCATACTCTACTAGCACCTCTTTTCTAGCCCTGTCCCCTGCATACATCCCTCTGTACTGAGGAAGTGAAACGTGTGATTCATCCACGATCACAAGATAATCTTTGTGATTTACCTCAAAATAATCTAGCAATGTAAAAGGTGCTTCACCCGGTTTTTTATTTGTTAAAAGTCTTGAATAGTTCTCGATCCCTTTACACATACCCGTAGTCTCAAGCATCTCAAGATCAAACTCAACACGTTGTTTTAAACGCTGGTATTCAACAAGTTTTCCCTCTTTTTGAAAATATTCAAGCCTCTCATCAAGCTCCTCTTCAATTCTTTTAATAGCTAGCGCCATTTTGTCTTGAGAAACACTGAACTGGCTTGTTGCATAGATCGTAAAACTTTTATGCTCTTCGAGTTTTTTGTTATCAATCACGTCAAACGTATAGATAGCTTCGATCTCATCTCCAAAAAACTCAATGCGGATCGCTTCTTGTTCAAAGTACGGAGGATACACGTCAATAGACTCACCGTTTACACGAATATGCCCGCTGTCAAAGTATGAGTCGTTACGAGAGTAACCCATCTCTACCAAACGAAGCAACAGTTGTTTTTGATTGATCTCATCCCCTACTTCGATCGCTTGTACCATAGTCATATACTCTTCGGGATCTCCCAAACCATAGTTTGCAGAAACTGAAGCAATTACAATAACATCATCATATGAAAGAAGATTTGCCGTAGAACTTAAACGAAGACGCTCAAGCTCATCATTGATCGCACTATCTTTTTCAATAAAAAGATCTTGACGGGGGATATACGCTTCAGGTTGATAATAATCGTAGTAAGATACAAAATACTCAACATGATTGTTTGGAAAAAACTGACGAAATTCAGAATAAAGCTGTGCCGCCAAAGTTTTATTATGGGTCATAATGATCGTCGGGCGTTTTACTTTTTCGATGATTCTAGCCATTGTATGGGTTTTTCCACTTCCCGTTACACCTACTAGTGTTTGGTACTGGTTCCCTGCTAAAATCGAATTAGCTAACTTCTCGATCGCCTGAGGCTGATCTCCGGCTGGTTGATATGGTGATGCTACTGTAAAATTAGGTTCTTTTTTCATAGGTGGAATTATAACTAATTGGGGACAATAAATATTTTAAGTCTTTTTGTATATAATTTACCTTTATATCTTATGAAGTGATTAATAATGAAAAAACTCAGTATCCTTTTTATCTTACTCCTAACAACTATTTTTCTGGTATGGGTTTTCATGCCGCTGGGTAAAGATACTGCACCAACTACAATAGAAAACTCCACTAAAACTGATGTAATACATCTAAAGTTTGGACATAATATTCCCGTAGACAGCGCTATGCATGAAGCTGCTGTAAAATTTGCACAAGAGGTAAAACAAAAGACAAATTCTCATGTAATTATCGATATATTCCCTTCTCAACAATTAGGAAATGACCATCAAATGGTAGAGATGGCAAGAGAGGGTGATATAGATATCATTTTAACACCTACGGCAAAGATGAGTGTAGCGGTACCTTCTATGCAGTATGCAGATCTTCCGTTTTATTTTCCGTCACGCCAGGATGTTTATGATATGTTAGACGGTGAACCCGGACAGATGATTCTTAATCGTCTAAAACCTATCGGTCTTATCGGTGTTGCTTTCTGGGAAAACGGTTTTAAACACTTCACGGCAAATGAACCCCTACGCTCTGTAGAGGATTTTAAAGATAAAAAAATTCGTGTTATGAAAAGCCGAATCATCATGGAACAGTTCAGATCCTTTGGTGCCGAGCCTGTTCCTATAGACTTTCACTCTACAAAACAAGCACTCCACGATAAAGTTGTAGACGGGCAGGAAAATCCTTTAATAGCTATTGTAAGTATGGGATTTCATGAAGAACAGTCAGATCTTACTTTAAGCGAGCACGCTTATCTTGGATATGTCCTCTCTTTTAGTGAGAAAACATTCAACAAACTCCCGCAAAATATTCAAATGATTCTTCTAGAGAGCGCAAAAGATGTAACTCCTTGGGAGAGAGAAGAGACACAAAGACGTGAAGCGAAACTTTTAGACATAATTGAACAAAGTGGTGTGCAAATCCATCAAATAAGTGCTCAAGAACGTCAAAGATTTGCTAAAAAAACAGCCCATATTGCTGAAGAGTTTGAAGATATTATCGGTTCAGATATCATCTCAAAAACCAAAGAGCTTCTCTACAATAAATATGGTTCTCATCTAAATCATGAAAACCACATCTTAATAGGGATAGATACTGATGTATCTGCGGACTCCAAAGTTGCCGGCTTAGCTATAAAACGCGGTGCTGAGATAGCGGTTGAGGAGATCAATAAAAAGGGTGGTCTGCTTGGAAGACACTTAGAAGTTATTGTCAAAGACCATAGAGCTATTGCCAGTAAAGGGGTTCAAAATATTCAAGAGTTTGCTGAAAATAAACACCTTGCGGCAATTATCGGAGGTGTTCACGGCCCTGTTATCTCAGCAGAGATCGAGACTATACAAAAACTAAAAATACCTTATTTGATCCCATGGGCCGCTACGGCAGGACTTGTAAACAACGGTTACAAAGACAATTATATTTTTCGTGTATCGGCAAATGATAATATTGTGGCTAATTTTCTTGCAAAATACACACTAAAAAAATATAATAAGCCTGCTATAATTGTAGTCAATTCTGTCTGGGGTCGAAACAATTTAAAACTGATGAAACAATATTTTAAAAAGCGCAATATTACAGAAGCTGCTGAAGTTGTTTTCAATCGTGGACAAAACAGTTTTGATAAAGAGATTACTGAAATCGTAAATTCAGATGCAGATTGTGTTATTATGGTGGCGAACCCTATTGAAGCTTCAAAAATACTTGAGGGGGTCAAAAACCGTAAAAAAAGTTTACCTATCATTTCACATTGGGGTATTACCAGTGGGGATTTTTTCAAAAAGAATGAAGAGACTATAAAAGAGTTAGATTTAAGCATTTTTCAGACCTTCTCTTTTGATAACAAACTAAATGTAAAAGGGAAACATCTTTTAGATAGATACAGAACTAAATATTCAGTAGAAAAAGCTAAAGAGATAAAATCATCAACGGGTGTTGCCCAAGCTTATGACGTAGTTTATCTTTTGGCACTTGCTATTGAAAAAGCTGGTTCACTAGATAAAACAAAAATAAAAAACGCACTTGAAAATTTACCGAATTATCAAGGGGTAATAAAAAACTATACGCCGGCATTTAGCACAGAAGATCATGATGCTTTAGACGGTAGAGATTACTATATGGCCAGATATAATAAAGAGGGTCATCTTGTACCAATTACAGACAAATAAAAGAAAGAGTTATTAGATATGGATTTTATACTAAGGTCGTTAGCATTTAAAAGTATCAAAGTAAGAGTGGTAGTACTTATTAGTGCTCTTATTGCTTTTGCTCTTTTTTCTATTACATTACTCGTACTCTTTATTGTAAACTCCCACATGAGTGCGCAAATGGATGCACTTTTAAAAACAAGAGCCCACTCTGTTTACGGAAAGCTTGATCAAAGGATAGGTTATCTAATTGACAATACTGTTCTTTTAACAAAGAATGAACTAATAGTAAACTCTCTCATAGATAAAAACGGAAGAAAAGCATACCTTCCCCCTTTGGTAGATAACTTTATGGAGGGTAAAGATGTCCTCTATTTAAATATAGTCGACTTTGACGGCAGAGCAATTTTTCAAACGCAAAAAAATATACCTCTTTACAATCAGTCTCCGAGACTTCGGGCAGCTCTTGCACTTGGCAAAGTATCTTACTATATTGAAAAAGGTGATGATAAACTCGTTATCATTGCACCGATCGAATACTATAACACAACTCAAGGGGCAGCCATAGTTGTCTTTAAAATGGGTCATGTTGCACAAAGAGCCTTAACAAATAACGATGATATCTATATAAAACTCTTTCATGATAATATAAATATTTTTTCATCAAATTTTTACAAAGATATAACTTACCATTCATCTTTACATACTGTAGAGAACGGTTCGTATTTAGAGCAATTAAATGTTATTCTAGAGATAGGCCTGCCTAAAAAAATCTATATGGCCCCTCTACAAGATATATTTTTAAAACTTTTACTACTTGGTGTAGTGTTTATCTCAATTGGGATGATTTTATCGAATATGTTGGCAAACGGTATTACAGATCCTATTCTTACACTATTTCACAGAGTAAAAAACTCCGATAATAAAAGTGAAGTTTTATGCAGTCCTCTTGGAACTAATGATGAACTTGAAGAGCTTGCAAAAGCTTTTGATGAGCGTTCAATCCTCCTACAACATCAAGCACAGTACGATGCATTAACAGACCTGCCCAACAGACTTCTATTTCTTGACAGACTCCAACAAAGTATCAAAAATACACTGCGTAGCAAAGAAAAGTTTGCAGTGCTTTTTATCGATCTCGATCACTTTAAAGAGATAAATGATTCTTTCGGGCATGATTTTGGCGATAAGTTATTAATCATTGTAGGTGAATATATCGAGAGTGTTTTAAGAGGAAACGATTCGGTGGCACGTATGGGAGGTGATGAGTTTACGGTTCTGCTTAATGAGCTGCATAGTGAAAACGACATTATACAAATCCTGCAAAAGATTATGGAACTCTTTAGAAAACCGTTTATTATCGCACATCGTCAATTTTATGTTACATGTAGTATCGGTATAGCTATGTATCCTTTACATGGGAAAACTCCCGAAGAGTTGCTAAAAAATGCTGATGCAGCAATGTATAAAGCAAAAGACAGAGGGAGAAATACCTATCAGTTCTATACAAACGATATGACGGAAAAAGCGTATGAACGTATCACTTTAGAAACGCAACTAAGAGAAGCGATCGTAAACAGAGAGTTTGAGGTTTATTTTCAACCACAGGTAAATATTAACGATAACAAAATTATCGGGATGGAAGCATTAGTAAGGTGGAATCATCCACAAACAGGTTTAGTACCTCCTGGAAAGTTTATCCCGTTAGCTGAAGATACAGGTCTTATTGTAGAAATAGACAGACAAGTTATGCAAGATGCTATGAAACAATTTCAAAAATGGATCGATCTTGGTCTCGATGTAGGTGTTTTATCTATAAACCTTTCAATGATACAACTCAACCATGAAGACTTTATAGAGTTTGTTAAAACCACTATCAAAAATGCAAAAATATCTACTGACAACTTGATGTTTGAAGTAACTGAAACACAGGTTATGAAAAATCCTAAACAAGCTATTTTTATGCTTCAACAACTTAAAGATATAGGGATAAGGCTTGCCATAGACGACTTTGGAACAGGGCACTCTTCTCTCTCTTATATTAAAAGACTGCCGATAGACAAGCTAAAGATTGATCAATCTTTTGTTATGGATGCACTTGTTGATAAAGATGATAGGGAATTAACAAGAGCGATTATCTCTATTGCTAACAGTTTAAATCTTGAAGTTATTGCTGAGGGTGTGGAAACAAAAGAGCAAGCAGAATTTTTAGTGAAAAACGGATGTGTCGAGGCACAAGGTTATTTCTATTATAAACCTTTAGATGTTTTAACACTGACAAAAGAGTTAACAAAGAGCTGATACTATTTTGAACTATCAATAGACTGGACAAACATCTAAAGATAGTTCAAAGTACTATCAGCATTAAATGATTGCCTATTGAAATTTTATATCTCAATAGGCGCGTTTATATCAAAATTAGAAAATATATTTAATCCCTGCATATACACTTGACCCGCGAACAGAATCGATAGTACTGCCTTCATACTCTACTAATGCTTCATAATGCTCATTAATGTGGTATTCGATACCTCCACCGTATACCATACCGTTATCGTTTAGATTAACACCAAGCTCATCAATTTTTTCATGTTCAAATTCGTATCCGATTTTTCCCATAATACCGATAGAATGTGTTACAGGATATGTATATGTAACATCTGCTGCATATGTCCAATATTTGGCAACTGCATCTACAATTTCAACACCGTCATCTTCAGTTACATTGTTTCTACTATATGATGTATCTAATTCAATAGCAAAGTGATACGGTAATGTATAACCGATATCGATACCTATACCACGACCTGCTTTCCCCTCAAGTGTGACATCTGTACCCTCTTTTAGAGTCTCACCTGTAGTATATAAAGCTTTTGCTACCAGATAAAATTCACCTGATTTAGCATGATGATGCTCTTCTGCCATAATTGTTGATGCACAAATTGCAAATGCAGATGAAGCAAGCAGTATTTTTTTAACCATTCCATAATCCTTCTATATTTTAATGAGATTATAGAGTAATTAAAAATTTAACTCTTTACTATTTTTGTTTAAAAAGTTATCTATTTTTGTTATTTTTATAGTTTATAATTGTTCTAAAAGTTTATATACGGACCTGATTTCTTCCATTTTCTTTTGCTTCATAAAGCTTTTCATCAGCCCTTGTAATAGTCTGTTTAATATTTTCACCCTCTTTATGTATAGCCAGACCAAAACTACATGTAAGAGATGAGATATCTTTAAAATAATGATTTTGAATTTTTACTCTGATATGTTCCGTCATTTGTTGCAGACTCTCTTTAGACTCTACTCGTGTTATTATAATAAACTCTTCACCACCCCAGCGTATAAGATGGTCATAGTTACGCGTTTGCTCTTTTACAACTTGAACTAAAGCGATTAAAACATCATCACCCACATCATGTCCGTAAGTGTCGTTGATCTGTTTAAAATGATCAATATCAAAAAATACTATTCCAGTGTTTGCATTATTATCTTCATTTAATTTCATTATATTTTTTATATTCGTTTCAAAATAAACACGATTATGTGCACTTGTAAGTTGATCACGATTGAGTTGTCTTTCAAGCTGAAGTTTTTCCAGCATAGAATCACTGATATCATTAAACTCCACAACATAATTTTCATTGTTATACTTATTTATTGAAACACTAAAAGCATGAGGAGTTGCTGTACTGTCTAACATAGAAACTATTCTTTGTCTTTTTGAAAGGTTTAAGAGACTCTCTATCCAATGATCTTCATCCTCTTTGACATCTTCTAAAGAGAAAAAACCATCATGTTCTATAAAACGTTCACAAATACAGTCATATTGTTCTTTAAATGCTTTGAGATCTTCAAATCCAAAAAAATGGTAAAAACTTTTATTTGCAAACTTAAATTGTTTGCCATCTGTCAAAATAACTATTGAACTTTGCAGATCTATAAACCTTTCTAGATTCTCATACGCTGCTATCTGTTCGGTAATATCATAAAGACTTCCAAAAGTTTTAATTATCTCTCCATTACTATCTAGTTCATGACTTCCATGTTCTTCTACAAAACGGATAGATCCATCTTTTTGTAAAATGCGATGATTTATCTCATAGATAGTTTTATTTTCAAAAGAGTTTCTATATGCTTGATGTACTTTTTTTCGATCATCAGGATGCACTAACGATAAAAACGCTTTATATGAAGGGGTAAAACTATCAGCTGAAATACCGAGGATCTTATACACTTCATCCGTTAAATAAAACTTTTGTTTTTTATGATCGTATGACAAAGAACCGAAATGAGCAATTTTTTGAGCATGATAGAAAGAGTCGTTTATTGCTTGGAGTTTATACCTGTTTTTACGTAGTTTTTCGATTTGATATAAGATTATAAATAGCAATATAAACACCACTGCACTTATTACAAATGCCATCAGTTTATAACTACAATAATCTTTTTGTATATCTAGAATCTCGTTTTGTAAGTTAAACGAGATCAGATATCCGGCATGTTTTTGATCTGTATTTATAAAGCTTATAAAGTTTACAGCATACCCTTTACCCTTCTCTACAATATATATGGAAAAATCTTTATGTTGTTGTAATTGCTCATAAAAATGTGGGGATTTTTTTACTAATTCTGTTAGTCGTGTTACAAGTTTATTCTCTGAATTTCGTTTTGTAATAGCCGACACTTTGGGATTCTCTATATAATAGTTTTTATCAAAATCCGATACCGAGATCAATCCTCTATGCCATTGAAATACTTTATCGTAACTCTCATGCTTTGTTACTATCAGTGCAAAAACAGAATTTGGCAACAGTTTGCTCAGTTTTGCCTCTATCCCTTCAAAAGCGATTGAGAATTCAGCACTTCCCAGATATTCACCTTTATCAATTATAGGGAAGACATATCTATAACCTGAAAAGAGTCTTCCCCCTTCAAACCCTATCACTTGTTTATGTTCACGATTTACAATTTGAATGGACTTTCTTAAATCTATAATAGAGTCGCCGTTTTCACAAGGCATATTCATACGCAATAAACTTTTTCCATCGATCGTATGTAAATGAAACTGACGTACATCCATACTTTTCATTACATCATACGACTTGTATAAAGCTCTGTAAAGTTTCCCCCGTAAAAGATTTCTTTCTTTTTCACTTTTAGAGTTTTTAAAACTGTGGAGCAGACTCATAGCCCTGTCATTATGTAAAAGGAAGTTAAAATCTTTTTGACCTGCAACTTCATAAGTATTTATAACACCGTTATATGTAGCTTTTGTCGTTAGAAGGGCATGATGGTTATAATCTGCTATTGCTACTTTTTTCTTATTCTCTAAATATTCAAGTAAAAAATATACAAATATGATAAAAATGATCAAGCTGAAAGTGATTTTTTTGATCATTCCATATTCCCCTCTTGCGGTATATCGCAATCTATATTTAAACTATTGTAGAGATTTACATCTGCAGGAACTACACCGTACTTTAAACTTGGGTCCCATTTTTCATAAGTTGTTTTTGGAATATTTAAAAGTATCTCTCTAATCTTTGCAATCTGCTCAGATGAAAGTGTTTTTTTGTTTACGACTATTGCAAATCCAGGAAATAGTTCACTCTCTGCTATAATCTCCATACCAAGTGATTCATACTGTTTAGCTATATCTTCTGTTGCACCGGCAATCATAAACTCTTCTCTCATAACTCCTAACAATGCATTAGTATGGGACATGGTGTAAGCATACGATTGTTTTTCCAATGCTATTCCAAGTTTATCTTTCAGTAATTTGTTTGTAGCATAGTAACCACAGGTTGAAAGCGGTTGTGTCAGTGCAACTGTTATTTTCTTCTCAAAATCTATTTGATCTTCACTAAACTTAGAGAGTACACATCTGTAAAAACTTTTTCCATCTTTTTGTTTAAAGGTTACAAGCGGTTCAATTTCAGGATATTTTGACTTTAAAACTGCATACGGTAATGGTCCAAGGTAAGCGATATCTATTTTCCCCTCAATAAAGCCCTTTAAAATATCACTATAGTTATGCTGATAATTAAAATTTATTGTCAGTGAAGTATGTTGTTGCAGGTACTCTATAAAAGGTACAAAACCCTGAATAGTTTTTTGCTCATTTTTCATAGGTAAAGGGGTAAAGTTAATATCCCTTTTCTGAGTTGCTAAAAGTGAAGTCGACAATACAATCATAAGAAGCACTACTCTTTTAACAAGGCTCATTTTACCTACTTTTATCAAAATAATTTGATTGTAACTAAAAAATATATAAGTGAATCTTAATTGAATCTAATAAATTTATCTTAATTTTTATAAATGTTTAATATAAACCTTTGAATCTTTTACCTCTATTTTACCAAGAAGTTCATATTCAAAAAGTTTTGAAGCATCTTTTTTCATAGCCTCTTCATAACTTGGATTTGTTTTACAAAACAATAAAAACTCATCTTTATCAATTTCATTTTTTTCTATTGTTCCAAACTGTTGTGCAAACTCATCTATATCGTAAATTAGTTTTGCATTCCCCTCTTGAAGCAACTTGGAGCTCCCTGCACTTTCCCCTATTCTATGGGGAAATACATAGACCTCTTTTTGCATTTTTAGTGCATATTCTACACTTCTCATTGTCCCGCTGTTTAGGTCTGCATATGCTACGATTAAGATATCACTGAGTGCGACAATCAATTCGTTTCTTAAAGGGAAGGTATAACGTCTGGAGGGTTCACCCTCTGCAAACTGGCTTAACACTAAACCTTTATTCTCTATCTCTTGAATCAAGTTTTTATTTACTGCAGGATATCTAACATCTAAACCCGTTCCAGCCACCATAATAGTATTTGCAGCCCCTGCACTTTTATGTGCAATAGCATCTATCCCTATCGCTCCGCCACTGACTATTTTTATATCTCTTAAAGCTAATTTTGAACAAAGTTCCTGTGTAAGATTCCGTGCATATTGGTTCGGTTTTCGGCTCCCTACAACCGATATCATTTTTGATTGTAATAGTTCAACATTACCTTTATAGTAAAGATTTTCAGGATATTTTTTCATAGCTTTTAAGCTGTCTATCTGAAAATCTATCCTTTTAATCATAACTAGTAGATTTCACCGATTTTGACTAAATGGACACTTTGAAGCAATGCTTTTGATTCAGCTAAAGCTTGTAATGTATTTTTATGCGGATGCCCGATTGCTATAGCTTTGCCATGCGTTTTCGCAAACTTTACCGCTTTTTTGATCTGCTCTTTAACATACTCTTTTTCCATATGATGATCTAAAAAAACATCTCGGGCTACATATCTCACCCCGTAATTTTTTGAAACTTTCGGTGCCTGAGTCTCTGCAGTTGTTCTACTGTCGACAAAGTGCAGATTTAACTTTTGAAATGCAAAAAAGAGTCTGTTCATAGCGACTTCATTTGAAGTAAACTTA
This sequence comes from Sulfurimonas marina, assembly GCF_014905095.1. Taxonomy (NCBI): domain Bacteria; kingdom Pseudomonadati; phylum Campylobacterota; class Epsilonproteobacteria; order Campylobacterales; family Sulfurimonadaceae; genus Sulfurimonas; species Sulfurimonas marina. The sequence goes on from NZ_CP041165.1 coordinate 1,757,263, forward strand.
CTTCCGGTGTGGTTATTGATATACTCAACTTTTGGAAATAAGTGTTTTATATCTTGTACCCTTTTATAGATCTCTTGTTGTGAATCATGGACACGTAAAGTATAAGGTTCCTCTTTAGAGAAATGTTGTGCTTCCATCGGTAGGTGCACCATATACCCACTCTCTTTTTCAGCCAGTTTTGCAGAGTTTGGACGTGCCGAGCTCGGTGGTAAAAAAGACATAGTAAGCGGTATTTTCAGCGATTTTATAGCACGTACCTGAGAAGCTGTACTCACATCATCAATTATAATCGTCAACTCAGGTTTATTCGTAGTCACTACCCTTTTTTCAGGTGTTTTCTTTGGAGGATTCACAAGTGTCGTATCTTCTATTTCATGTGAAGCCGATGTGTATGATTTGGACTCTTTTTTCAAAACTTCCTGTAATCTTTTTGTCACATCCTGTTTTTCAATTTTAGCTGTTTTTTCAAGTTTTTTGAGTAACTCTTTTTGCTTTTTCTGCTCTTTTTTAACAAGAGTGTTGATCTCCTCTTTACCTTCGTTAAAACCGAAATAATATCCGGCTACCATAGAACTCAGCATCAACGCAACGATAGCTAAAAACCAAGCTACGTAAGTAAGTGCTTTTGAACTGTTTGATGTTTTCTTTTTTCTTTTTCTTGCCATATTTATAAACTTTATCTGTCTTGTTTTTTGAAACTATATCCTAAAAAAATTAAATCATAAAAAACCATGACAAATTGACATAAAACTAATCTGTATAGTATATGTTGTCTTTAAGAAAAACTTAGATATAATTCCGAGTTCCTTTCTCTTTGTAATGTCACTAACTGACACTATATTTAGATCCGAAAGGGAAACAAAAGCCTAGAGATAGGCAATACCAAGAGGAGATCATACGATATGAGAAAATACGAAAACCTAGTAATCGTAAAACCTACATTAACTGCTGAAGAGATTCAAGCTAGCATCGCTGCTATCGAAGAAGTAATCACTTCAAACGGTGGTGAAATCGCTGCTACAGATGCAATGGGAATGAGAAAACTTGCTTACCCAATCGCTAAAAATGAACGTGGTTATTACCATGTAATCTACTATTCAGTAGAACCATCTGCAATTGCTGAAATTGAAAGACGTTTCCGTATTAACGAGGAAATCCTTCGTTTCGTTACTATCAAGTACGAAAAAAATGCTGAAGTTAAAGCATGGGACGCACTTGTTGCAAAAGCAAAAACAGCTCCAGTTGCTAAAGAAGAAGCACCAGCTGCTGCAGAAGAAGCTGCTGAATAATTTAAGGAAAACTGATGTTCAATAAAATAATCTTGGTTGGAAACTTAACGCGCGATATCGAACTTAGATACTCTCAGGGTGGTAGTTCAATTGCAAAATCTGCAATCGCTACAACTCGTAAATTCACAAGTAACGGTGAAAGAAAAGAGGAAGTATGTTTTGTAGATATTACTTTCTTCGGAAGAAGCGGAGAGATCGCAAACCAGTACCTTCGTAAAGGGAGTAAAATCCTAGTGGAGGGAAGATTAAGCTTTGAACAATGGGTTGACCAAAATGGACAAAAAAGATCTAAACATTCTGTTATAGTTGAGTCTATGCAAATGCTTGATTCTAAAGGTACTAATCCTGCAACAGGTACACCTGGAATGAATCAAGATATGGGACAGAACTTTGGTGGTAACGATTATGGAGCACCTGCACAAGGGCAACCGCAATCATACCAAGCACCTCAGATGCAACAACAGCCAAGTTACGGGCAACAACAACCTGCTCAAAACTATGGTCAACAAAATCAAGGCTACTCTCAACAACAAGCTGCGGCTCAACAAAGTAGAGAGATGCCTAGTAGCAACTCTATACCTGAAATAGATATAGATGAAGATGAAATTCCATTTTAGAAAAAAATAGATAAAAAAGGTAATAACATGTCAGAAAAAAGAAAATACAAAAAAAGATATTGTAAATATTGTGAAGCAAAAGTTGACTTCATCGATTATAAAGATGTAGCAAATTTACGTTTTTCTCTTTCAGAGAGATATAAAATCATGCCACGTCGTTTAACAGGTAACTGTAAACGTCACCAAGACATGATCTCAACTGTGATCAAACGTGCTCGTGCAGCTGCATTAGTACCATACACTGTAACTCGTAAAGCAGTTGTAACTAACCCATTTGAAAATTTAAAATAGTCAAATGAAAAAAGGCCTCATTTTTGAGGTCTTTTAGCTCTCAAACTTCCAACTAGGAATATTTTTTGCTTTTACTTTTTTAAAAAGTGAGCATATGAGACATTTCCTTTTACCCTTCCTACTTTTTATATCCCTGTTTGCACAACAAAAAAACTATTCTATTATTATTCATAAACCATTTGATGCAGCACTCTTAGATATTACTCAAAACTACGACAGAACAATCTCTGCTATCGGTTTTTCAAATCAAAATAAACAAACAACACGCCAATCTAAAACATACTCTGATCCCTTTGAATACCTTGCCAGTGTTTCAGGCCAATACGGAATGCAGATGCATCTTATTCAAGTGGATGATCAAGCAAACATTGTACTCTCAAAAATTGCAAAGCTCTCTCGATTTAATAAAGCTGTAGCACTTGTTAAAACACCTGATGATGGCTATTTTGTAGGTGGCTACACTTTAGACGGTGAACTAATCGTTGTAAGACTCGATGCAAAAGCAAATGTTGTATTTACAAAAATATTCGGTACAAAAAACTACGATCGTATGAATAAGTTAGTGCTTTTAAGCGATGGTGGAGTATTGGCAGTGGGTTCATCTTTTACGACAAGGGATACGAGCGACAATATGTTTGAAACAGGCCTTGGAGTAAGTGATATATTTCTAACAAGATTTTCAAAAAACGGATATATGCAATGGAGCAAAAAATTCGGTACAAAAGATGATGATAAAGGTATAGATGCCGTAGAAGCAGCCGATGGCAGTTTTGTAGTTGTCAGTACTACATCTTATAACCAACATACAGATGCCACGTTAATGAGGATTACCGAAAATGGAAATAAACTTTGGCTCAAACAATATAAATCTGATGATTTGCTCACTCCAAAAAGAATACTTAAACTTCGTGATAACAACTTCCTTGTCTCTTTAGTGGAGTACAATGCACTCCAACAAGAACATATTCGCCTGATCAAGTTTGATCTCTATAAAAATGTCTTACTTGATAAAAAAATATTTACAACATATCCAAGCGGTCTTAATGATATAAAAGAGTTTTCAGATGGGAGTATCATGGGTGTAGGGTATGTTAAAGATGCCTTCAATACAGATGCATTGGCAATGCTGTTAGACTCAAACCTAGCAATGCTCAGACAAGAGCATTACGGTGGAGATAATTATGATATGTTTACATCACTCGTAATTCTAAACAACTCTCAAGTTGCAGCAGCTGGTATCCATACAGATAATAATTCACAAGAAGCGAATATGTGGATTACAAAGTTAAATAAAGATACTACAGTTACGAAAGTACAGTTCAATTCCAAATCTCTTTACACTAAACTTCGTGAACTTTATGCACAAGAGATTCGTAATAAACAGATACACATAACTCAAGATCTCAATATAGAGCTGCTTGATAAGAGTTTATTTTTTCAAGTAGGTGTTTACAAGCTAACATCTGCACAGAAAAAATTCCTCGTCTCTTTCGGAAAAAAACTTATCCCTTTCCTTATGAAACACCACGAGTCTATAGAGCAACTTCAGATCAACGGACATACTTCAAGTGAGTGGGCAAAAGAACCTTATACAAATAGGTATCTTAAAAATGAAAAGCTCTCAATGCAACGTGCTTATTCAGTTTTTTCAACACTGTTTCGTTCACAAGATCTAAGTACACAAAAATGGCTAAGTAAAATAATTGTAGGAAGCGGTTTTAGTTCTTCTAAGAAAGAGATTTTTAATAATATTGAAGATAAAAAATTATCGAGAAGGGTAAGTTTTAAGGTAATTACAAAGTAGATTTTAGACTCAAAAGAGTCTAAAATTATTCACTAAATTCGTCAAAATTACTTTGACGGAAAGCAAGTCTTGTTTTATCCTGCTTGAGTTTTTTATAGAGTTTGAACTTTGCTTTTTCTAAGTCGTCATCTGTATATTCAAACTCCGCTTTAATATTTTCATCATTGATACCTGCCGTATCCATAGCAAAAAGTTTTAATTCTTTTTTTGTCAATTTCGATTTTAGCACTGCATAAAGTGCTTTATCGTCGTCGATTAAATCGATAATATCCAATCTTGTAAATTCTGCTAACTTTTCTCTAAAGTTGTTTTCTTGGTGGTACTGTCTCCACACTGTTTTTTCTAACACTATATATGCTCCAAAATTTTTGTTAAGTCTTTTTCATCTACGATGATGTTGGCTTCTTTTTTTAAGATTTCTCTACCACAAAATGCTACACGTGTTCCTGCATGAGCGAACATACTTAAATCGTTTGCTCCGTCACCACACACTAGAGTTTCTTCTTCACTTACACCTAAGATGTTTTGCAGGCGTACCAGCATATCACCTTTTGAGAAGTTAAACATCATATCCCCACCTACAAGTCCAGTAAGTTTACCATCTTTTACATGGAGGGCATTTGAGAAGTCTGCATCGTACCCTAAGATATCTTTAGCATAACTAGTTGCCGTTCTGAAACCGCCTGAGAAACATACAACAGTCATCCCTCTTTTTTTCAGTTCAGCGATTGTCTCAACTGCTCCGGGCATATAAGGCAAGTTGTGTGCAATCTTTTCAACAACTGAGAAGTCAAGCCCTTTTAAAAGCCCTACCCGTTGTTGAAGTGATTCGAAAAAGTCGAGTCTTCCGCTCATTGCTTCTTCTGTAATTTGCGCTACTTGTTCACCTATCCCTAACTCATCGGCAAAAAAATCGATCGTTTCACCGTCCATTAAGGTAGAATCAAAGTCAAATACTGCAAGTTTTAGCATAAATTTCCTCTGTTTATTATATAATTTCGAAATTATAGCGAAATAGGACTTTTTTTGTTTGAAAAACTGACAGATAAACTAAAAAACGGCAAATATTTAACTTTAGAGACAACACCCGGACATAATGCCCAGTTTTCTCCGACGATAGATAAAATTGAAGAGCTTGGTTTAGATAAACTCGTAGATGGATTCTCTACAACGGACAATCCTCTGGCAAAACTTAAATTTAATGCTCTTTTTGGTGCAAAACTGCTTCAAGAGAGATTTAACAAGCCTGTAATAGCAACTATGAGTATGCGTGATCGTAATAAAATAGCATTACAGTCTGACCTTTTAGGTGCTAATGAGTTTGATATTAGAGCTATCTTAGCACTTACTGGTGATCCTGCAACTATTTCAGATCAGCCAAACACAAAAGGTGTATTTGAGGGTGACAGTACGTTACTATTAGATATCATCAGTGCTTTTAACTCTGGAATGGACTACTCAGGAAAACCTTTCAATATAGAGCCTCAACCGATCTATCCGTTTGCGGTTGTAAATTCTTATGCAAAAAATCCTAAAACGCTACAAAAAAAGATGCAAAAGAAGATCAAACACGGTGCGATTGGAATCATAACGCAGCCTGTGTATGATATTGAAAATGCAAAACAGCTTTTAGAGTTAAAAGAGGATGCCAATAAAGAGTGTTGTTCTGAAAATAAAAGTGCTGAACTTATTATGGGAGTTTTTCCTATTACAAAACTGCGTACTGCACAGTTTCTTTCAGCACACGTTCCTGGTATTAACGTACCTGACTGCTGGATCGAAAAACTTCGTAAAGCTAGTAAAGGCGGTTCAGAAGAGGAGTATAAAGTAGGTTTTGACTTGAGTAAAAAGCTTGTAGACGATCTTCAGGAACTTCATCCAAAAATCCACTTGATGACTGCAAACCAATTTCAAATAGCAAAAGAATTGCTTACATAACAACTAAGAAAATAAAGGTATATAATGATTGATTTAAAACTATTACAAAAAGATTTTGAAGAAGTAAAAAGAAAACTATTAAGAAAAGGTGTTGATGAAGCACTTTTAGAAACATTAAAAGCAAAAAATGAAGAGTTAAAAGAAGCTAAGAAAAACTTTGAAGCGCTACAAGCTGCACAAAATGCTATGAGTAAAGAGTTTGGTGTATATAAACGCGAAGGAAAAGATATCTCTGAACTAAAAGCTCGTGTTGATGAGAATAAAGTAAAAGTTGCAGAAGCTATCGAAGTACAGCGTGTAAAACAAGAGGAGTTAGAGTCTCTTGCTATGGCTATTCCTAATATGCCTGATGACAATGTACCAGACGGTGCTGATGAAGAGGATAATGTTGAACTTAAAAAAGTACTTACACCTCGTGAGTTTACTTTTACGCCAAAAGAACACTGGGAACTAGCTGAGACAAACGGCTGGATCGACTTTGAGCGTGGTGTAAAACTGGCGACTAGCCGTTTTAGTGTTCAATTTGGTATGGGTGCAAGATTAGAGCGTGCACTTATCAACTTTATGCTTGACTTTAACCGCGGACGCGGCTTTGATGAAGTAAGTGTACCTGCACTTGTTAACAGAGATGCTTTAGAGGGAACTGGTCAGCTTCCTAAGTTTGAAGATGATCTTTACAAAGTAGAAGACCCTGAGCTTTTCCTTATCCCGACTGCTGAAGTACCTGTTACTAACCTCTACCAAGATGAGATCTTAACGGAACAAGAGCTTCCTAAAAAGATGACAGCTTATACATCTTGTTTTAGAAAAGAAGCAGGAGCGGCAGGTCGTGATACTCGCGGTATGATTCGTCAACACCAATTCCATAAAGTTGAACTTGTTGCGATCACACACCCTGAGGAGAGTGAAAAAGTTTTTGATGAGATGGTAGCGTGTGCATCTGATCTTTTAACGGCATTAGAATTGCCTCATCGTCTGGTAAACTTATGTACAGGTGACCTTGGTTTCGGTGCTGCACATACTACAGATATCGAAGTTTGGTTACCTGGGCAAAATACTTACCGTGAAATCTCTTCTATCTCAAACACAAGAGAGTTCCAAGCACGTCGTGCAAAAATCCGTTTTAAAAACGGTAAGAAAAATGATATGGTTCATACGCTTAACGGTTCTTCTTTAGCAGTTGGACGTACACTTGTAGCTATTATGGAAAACTTTCAAGAAGAAGACGGAAGTATCAAAATTCCTCAAGCTCTACACCCTTACTTAGGGATGTAAGTATATATTCTTTGAATAAGTAAGCAGGAATTTCTGCTTACTCTCTCTTTCCTTATTTTATTTGCTCTTCATTAAAATTTATTCCATCAGAAATTTGTTTATATCTATGGTATTAAAATTGCTTGTTGTGTTATAATTTCAAAAACTAGGTACCTATGGCTAACGAACAAGAAGAAGAGATAATTATCATTGAGGATATGGATGCAATCAAAGATGCATCCGATCATGAAGTTCAAGATGATACCGATGATACTTCAAACAAAAAACTTATAATCTTTATATCAATAGCAGTTATTTTAATCACTTTGATTTTAGCTGTAATTATGTTTTCTAGTTCTTCTGATGAAGAGTTAACTACACTCACAAGCCAATCAGTATTAGAGGAAAAACTCAAAACTCCCCAAGAGATAAAAGTTGAGCCTAGTAAACTCGAAAAAATGATTGCAAAAGCAAACTATCTCTATTCAAACGGTGATAAACTCAAAGCACTTTCACTTTATCAAAAAATTGCACAATATTCCCAAGCAATCTCTATGTATAACTTAGGGGTAGCACAACTCAAAGATAAACAATATAAACTTGCATTAGATACCTTTCAAAAAGCAATAGAGAATGATGAGAAAAGGTGTGTAAGTGCTATTAATGCTGCTGTTTGTTCTTTATATCTCAAAGACAAAGAGAGTTTTTCATACTATATTGATTTAGCATATGCTTATCTCCCGTATGAAATCAACTCACCTCTTTACTCATACTATTACACTCTGATCAACTACTATAAACGTGACTATCTTTCAGCACTAAATAGTTTAAATAATGGTACAACACAAACTTATCCGATAATCCAGAACAATCTAAAAGCAAAAATAAATGCACTTTATGAAAACAACTATGATGCTATTGATGCTATCGAGATAAATACAGATGATATTAATGACTTCTCATTAGGCTTACTTTATGCAAGAGTCGGTGATGTTAATTTAGCAGTGAAACATTTTGAAGCATCTCTCTTAGCTGAAAAAGAGGTACTTCGCTCAAGACTGGCAATGGCATTTACACTACTAAAAGCGGGACAAGTCGAAAAAGCAACTATAACGTTAAAAAAAGCTTCTGACAAGTTTCCGGATGAGATAACAAAACCCTACCCCGTTATAGTAAACTTAAAAGAGTCACTCTTTGATCCTAAAGAGGCTCAAAAAACATATAGAAATGTCACTCTTAAATCAAAAAACATCGATTATCAAAAAATATTTTACTATTCACCCTATAAAATGTTTAATGCCGATCAAACAATTAGCTATATCCGTAAAGGGAATGCAAACACTTTTATAGACAATATTAAATCGGCTCAAGAGTATCTTAAAAAAAGTTCCTCATCATCAAATGTAAATAAAGGGATGACCATTGCTATTAAAAAAGCATTGAACCTACAACTCCGTGAGGCAAATGAAGATTTTCAAAAACTAGTTACTATCCAGCCAAAACACTCAATACTTCAATATAACCTGGGATTAACATATGCTCAGCTGGGGAATCTAAACAAAGCACATGAACATTTTTTACGCTCATACTATCTTGATTCAAAAAACTTTTTAGCGGGTCTTTATGCAGTATTTACAGCACAACTCACTAACAATAAATATCTAAAACTCCGTTCTATCCTTTCTGATTCTATCCATATGGAAAATGACGGTGAAGAGAAAGAACTTTATAAAACACTTCTGGCTATCTCAGAGAACAACTATCTTTTAGCTGCTGACTGGTTTCAGGTAAGTGATAAAAAAAGACCTTTATATCTTGTACTTAATGCGATCATTGCTACACACACTAAAAACTATGATGTTGCAAATGCTGCGACATCAGAACTTGTATCTTTATTACCAAACGATATTCTCCCACATATTATGTATATGGATACCCATTTCCATAACTATGATGATGTAAAATATGCGAAAGAGATTATCAGTTATCTCAAAGATCAAAGTTTTGACTATAATGATCTTTACTACGGTCCGTACATTACAAGATATCTCTATATTCAAACAAATCTTTTAACAGGTAAACTCTACTATCTTCGTCAACAACTCAAAGAGAAACTGGCTACTTCAGACAGTTATACGTTAGAGATTGAAAATACTCTTGCACTCGCATCACTCTATGATAAACAGTTTGAAGAGTCGTACTCTTTATATAACCACCTTATTGATGAAAGAAAAGTAACAGATGCATATACACTCTATCTTGGGGCTGTTGCATCGACTGCTGCAGGGCACCATAGTAATGCTATTGCCCTTTTAGAGCTTGCAAAGATAAAAAATAGATCATTTTATGAAAGTAGATTAGCCCTTGCACTTCTATATCTCGAAGCGAGGAACTATGAAGCTGCTATTATCCAACTATCTGGGATAAATTCAAATAACTATAGATCGAACTATTTTGACTTTGGTATAGATACGCAGAAGTTATTGTTTGAGAAACAGCATCAAGAGAAGTAAGCTATTAAACTCTCAGATGCTTTTACTCTGTCAGTAATGTTTAGATTTAATCGAACATTCGAAGGAAGATAAATAGTTGTTACACAGTTTGTAGCAAAACCATATCTCATAGACTTAATAACCTCCTGCTCGTCATGCAGGTCACAAAAGATAGGAACAGGTGATTGTTTTAAGCTATGAACCACTTTTATACTTTCTTCTTTATCATTTACAATCTCAAGAGATAAAGACTCGTTAAGATCAGAAAAAAGTTTAGAAGACTTTGGAGATTTTGTCCCTTTTATAAGTGCAAGTTTTTCAACTTTTCCATTCATTGGCGCACGTAAAAGTCCTACATCTGTAAAAGTAGATTCAATCTCTACTTTATATCTATATATACCGTTTTCTATCTCTTCTATAGCACTTACAACACCGTCACACGGAGCAATAATACTACTTTTATCGAAGATTTGTAACTCTCTCTCCGGATTTCTAAAAATATATACAAAAAAGAGAGTTACAAAAAAAGCGAATGTTGCTAAAAACTCAAAACCAAACATATAAAATATGATAAAAGCTAATGCAGAATAACCCACATAACTAAAAGAATATTTTGCAATGATTAAGAGATTATTGTTCATCTTTCTGCTCTTTGTCACTCATAGAAGCATCCTCTTTAAGTTCCTCTTCTATCCCTTCAACTTCTTCAACAAGTTTAGACTCTATTCCTGCTCTTTCTTCAAAATCTTTAATTATTTGACGAACATCATCACCTGTGATGTTCTCTTTCTTATAGAGTAATGATACCATATCTTCTATCGCTTCGCGATATTCTTCTAAACGAGCAATTACAGCTTCGTAACGCTCTTGTAAAGATTCTTTAATGAAAGTATCCATATCTTCAGCCATCTTGTCACTGTATTCTCTAGCACTTTGTCCAGTTGGCCCTAAGAATGACTGACGAGATTTTTCAAGTACCATAAGACCAGCAATCTCAGTCATACCGTACGTTTGTACCATAGACTTAATAATGTCAGTTGCACGTTCTAAGTCGTTTCCAGCACCTGTTGAAATTTCACCTAAGAACACTTGTTCAGCTGCACGTCCACCGAGAAGAACATCAACCTCTGCCCATAGTTCATGACGTTGCATCATAAACTTGTCCTCTTCAGGCTTATTAAGTGTATATCCAAGAGCTGCAAGTCCACGAGGTACGATAGATACCTTAGATACTTTTTTCGCACCCTCTGTAGTCTCAGCTAAAAGAGCATGTCCACTTTCATGGTACGCTACTATTTTTTTCTCTTTTGGATTGATACGGCGTGATTTTTTTGCCAGACCTGCTAACGCTCTTTCAACGGATTCAAAAAGGTCTTGCTGTTTTACCGTTTTTTGACTTTTACGTCCAGCTAAAAGTGCCGCTTCATTTACTACATTTGCCAAATCAGCACCAGCTAACCCTGCAGTTAAACGAGCAACCTCTTCAAGATCAACATCATCATCCATTTTTACATCTTTAACATGTACTTTTAGGATCTGAATACGCCCTTCAAAGTCAGGTTTATCAACAAGAACTTGTCTGTCAAAACGTCCGGGACGAAGAAGTGCCTGATCTAAAATTTCAGGTCTGTTTGTTGCAGCTAAAATAATTACAGGTGTGTCTGTACCAAATCCATCCATCTCAGCAAGAAGTTGATTAAGTGTTTGTTCACGTTCATCATTTCCACCCATTACACCGCCGGCAGCACGACTCTTACCGATAGCATCGATCTCATCGATAAAGATGATCGAAGGTGCATCTTTTTTTGCTTGTTCAAACAGGTCACGTACACGTGCAGCACCAACACCCACAAACATCTCAATAAAACTAGAACCGCTTACTGAGAAAAAAGGCACTTCAGCTTCACCTGCTACCGCTTTTGCTAATAGTGTCTTACCCGTACCAGGAGAACCAACTAATAATACCCCTTTAGGGATCTTAGCACCGATCTCAACATAACGACCCGGGTATTTTAAGAAGTCAACTATCTCTTGAACTTCCTCTTTTGCTTCTTGAACACCGGCTACATCATCAAACTTAGTACTAGGTTTTTCAGAGTTTACCATCTTTTTGTTGGCACCCATCCCAAGCATACCGCCACCCATAGACTTTTGCATTCTTGAAGCAAAAAACATCCAGATACCGAGTATTAGTAAAAATGGGAATAACCATCCAAACATCTCTGTAAACCAGTTTGATTCGCTAAAACCTGTATACTCTATCTTATTTTTATCTAAAAGCTCTACAAGTCCATTATCTTCAGGAATTACTCTTGTAGTATATAGTGTAGCACCGTCAGTTGATTTAGCACGGATATAACTTTGTCCAATCTCAACATTACTTAATTCTTTATTTTCCACTAGAGCTTTTAGTTCAGAGTAACTTACCTGTTTTACTTTCGCACTACCGCCTAGTGTTGAAGATGAACCACCATCTTCGCCTATCATCATTTTAAATATCAAAATCACCGCAACTGAAAATATTGCAAATGTTATAAGGGGATTTTGATTAAAAAAGTTATTGTTTTTATTATTATCTTGTTTGTCTGCCATTATTTATCTCTTTTTTACTACTAAACTCACCCATTCATCTTGATAGATCTTGTCTACAATCTCACAATCAGAATACGATTTTAAAACTTTATCCTCATACTTATCTAATATACCTGATAATATCAATATACCATCATCTTTTAAAGCTTTTTTCAAATCATTTGCTAAGAATATTAAAACATCTGCAACTATGTTTGCTACAACAACATCATATTTCTTCTCTAAATTTGTACACGAACCTTCCCAGATTTTATCAAATGTTAAATTATTCAGTTGTGCATTTTCCAGAGAGTTTTTTACAGATACCCCATCAGTATCACAAGCATCTACACTTGCACCCAGCTTCATTGCAGCTAAAGAGAGTATACCGCTACCACATCCCACATCTAAAACACTATCATCAGCTTTTACATATTTCGATATTGCTTTGAGTACTGAAGCTGTTGTCGGGTGATGTCCCGTACCAAATGCTAATGCAGGATCTATTACAATATTTATTAAATCTGGATTGTCTTCACTCCATGTAGGATGGATGTAAAATTTTTCTATTGCTAGTGGTTCAATGCTGTCTCTATACATTTGAACCCAATCATTGTTTTGGAGCTTTTTTTGTGTAGTCTCTAACTCTATTGTAACACCTAAAGCTTTTTGTAGTGCTTCACGAAACTGTTCCAATCCCCAAGCGATAGTTTCTAAATCATCTTCACTTCTAATAATAAATCCATCTTCAGTCTCTTCAAAACCGACAGGAAGTGTATCGGATAAAAAATCTGAAAACAGTGAATGATGAGAGGAAACTTTTACAGTGAGTTCATAATAATGCTCTTGCATTAATCAGCGATACCCATAACTGCACCAAGCTTCTCTTTTAAAACTTGTGGTGTAAACGGTTTTACAATATAGTTATTAACACCCGCTTTTAAAGCTGTAATAACCTCTGCTTTACCACCTTCTGTAGTAACCATAATGATCGGAAGATCTGTAAAACGTGCATCTGCACGAACTTTTTTTACAAGTTCAAGTCCATTCATCTCAGGCATATTCCAGTCAGTAATTAACATCTCAATATCCGGGTTTGAATCCATTTGTTCCCAACCCTCAACACCATCAGCACCTTCTAGTACATCCTTGTATCCTAAACGAGCTAAAGTATTTTTAATAATACGACGCATTGTAGAGCTATCATCAACAACAAGTAATTTCAAGCGAAATCCTTTTTATATAATTTGCAAATTAATTTCGGTAATAATATCGAAATTTTTATTGTTTTACTATTAATCAAGTAATTTAAACATTTTAGGCAGGTCTAAAGTCCCCTCATAGTATGCCTTTCCAATAATTACTCCATCTACTTCTTTAGTATCTATAAGGGCCTTAATATCATCCTCATCTTTAACACCGCCGCTGGCAATTGTACTAACTCCACTTGCACGAGCAATATCAAGTGTAAACTCAACATTTACACCGCTAAGTGTCCCGTCTTTACCAACATCTGTACAAATAATAGCTTCAACACCCGCATTGGCAAATTCACGTGCCAAGTCAGTTGCTTTCATAGATGAAACCTCACCCCATCCTTCAACTGCAACATAACCGTCAATTGCATCAATACCTACAGCTATCGGATATTTTGCTGCCATATCTCTTACAAATTGAGGATTTTTTACCGCAATAGAACCTAAAATGATTCTATCGATTCCAATCTCTAACATATTTTGGATTGTAGCTTCATCACGAATTCCACCGCCGAGTTCCAGTTTTACATTACAGTTTGCACGAATTTTTTTAATCTGCTCTAAATTTTTAGGCTCCCCCGCAAACGCACCGTTAAGGTCAACCAGGTGAACCCATTCAGCACCCATCTCTTCAAACTTTTTTACAAGTTCCCATGGCTCATTTGAGTATATTTTAGCGCTGTCCATAAGCCCTTTTGTAAGTCTTACCGCCTGTCCGTCTTTTAAGTCTATCGCTGGATATAAAGTCATCTTTGTTTATTTTCCTTCTACATATATTAATTATTTAAAAAGCCACTAGTGGCGTGAGCCCTCTGCTGAAGAGAACCCAGTGTTAACGTAGCTGGTGGAATTCACTTCCAACAGCGTACAAAACTATAGCGAGATAAAATTTTCTAATATTTTTAAGCCGTTTGTATGGCTTTTTTCTGGGTGTGGCTGAATTCCCATTACGTTATTGTGTGCCACTGCAGATGTAAATTCATAGCCGTAGTTTGTTCTTCCGATTATGTCGTTTTCATCATCACAATTCACATGATATGTATGTACGAAATAGAGGTAATGCATATCGTCAAGTCCGTTGAACAACGGATGCTCTTTTGTGAACATTCTGTTCCAGCCCATATGTGGAACTTTGAGCTTTTCTTCAAACTTTGACTCGTCAAACCTTGTTACTTTCCCTTTGATAAGCCCAAGTCCTTCATGTGCACCAAACTCTTCACTACTTTCAAAAAGAAGCTGCATCCCTAAACAAATACCAAGCATAGGCTTCCCGCTTGCCGCAAATTCTTTAATCGGTTCAATCATATTACGCTCACGAAGATGCTCCATAGCATCACCAAATGCACCTACACCCGGAAGAATCAACTTATCGTAATCTTTAAACTTTGCAGGATCGCTCTCAACAACCGTATCTTTTCCTAACTTAGCAAATGCATTCTGTACACTTGCCAGATTTCCCATATTATAATCAACTATCGCTATCATTAAATCTCTATTCGTCTATCTTTAATTTTGTAAATTTTATATACACTGCCAAACTCATAAGTAAGAAGCCTACTCCTCCGACAATGAACATCGCATACTGCAACTTATCCGGATCAGTAATCGCAAACTTAAATACCAACATCAATGCTTCAATAGAGAGTGCAATGATGATTGAACCTAAAAACCGTACCATCGTTTTATGCGGTCCGGAGATATTATGCTCCTTATGCCGACCGAGTATCTCCTCTTCTATCAAGGTTTTGGAGAGGTCAAATATGGCCAGGGAAAGTGTAAGTAAAATTGTCGCCTCAAATACATGCTTAATATCAAAACTAGCAGGTGTGATCTCATGTATAAAGAAACTCTGTACCCCTTTTAAGAACAGGAGTATTGCAACAGCTAAAAGTGCAAATGAAAACGTCCCGTATGCATATTTAAAAAAGTTACTAAAACCTGTATCAAACTTTGTGAGTTGTGCAAGATTTAATACCTCGCCAAGAGGCATATCTAAACATGCTACATACTTAAGATCACCGTTTTCACAAAAAATAGGTGCTGAAGCAGTTACCGTCAGGTCACCTGTAATAAGTGATGGATACGGGTCGGTAATTGTACATCTCTCTTCTCTTACTGCACGATAATAATATGCACGATGCGCACGAATTTTTCCTATATCATCCTCAATAGTTTTATCTGCCGTGTATGAAGGAGAGACCTGTACACCTTTAGAATCAAGTAGATATACCCCCTCACATTTTTCAAGTTCTGCTTTAATCTTTAGCAGGCGAGGCATAATCATCTCTTGTGTGATTGATGGAAGTCTATTTGGAATATTTTTTGAAAAAAGATAACAAAAATAAGCTCTTGCTTTTGTACGACTTTCGGAAAACCTTTGAATATCTATAGGTACCATTAAGTTCGACTCCTTAAAATTTATGGAATTATTATAGCAAATTGAACTTAACAACTTTATTACTTTAGCTATAATTACATTAATGAAACAAGAAATAAAAAAAATAGCTATTGTTAGACTTTCTGCTCTTGGAGATATTGTCAACAGTGCTGTAGTATTACAATTTATTAAACAATTTTATCCTGATGTTGAGATTGACTGGATTACCGAAGAGGTTTTTGCTCCTATTTTAAAAAATAATCCTGAGATTAACATGGTTCACACCGTTAATATCAAAGAAATTAAAAAAGAAAAAAGCTTCTCAAAACTCAAAGCATTAATCTCAAAACTCCGCTCACTCCCTGAGTATGATCTTGTTATAGATATGCAAGGCCTTATCAAGTCTGCAGTTGTTGCAAGAATAGTTTCAAAAAAAACTCACGGCTTTAACAAATACTCTACTAGAGAATCTTTAGCCTCTCTTTTTTATAAAACAACTTCAGATATCCCTTACGAGCATAATGTTGTAAAAAGAAACTGTTTTGTTGTAGCAGATGCACTTGATTTTTCGATCACAGACACTATGCTTTTAGAGAAAAAAGCTGTTTTTCCTATCACAAGCGACTACACACTGATGAAAGATAAAAAAAATATCGCTTTTGTGATCGGTGCTTCATGGCCTTCGAAAATCTATCCAAAAGAGCTTGTTGCAAAAGTATGTGATAGTTTACAAGAACAGGTCTATATTATCTGGGGGAATGAACAAGAAAAAAGTGAAGCCGAGTGGATTTGTGAACATACCGAGCATGCAACACTCGCTCCAAAAATGCAGCTTGATGAGCTTATCTCTTTTATCTCAAATGTTGATCTTCTAATTGGAAACGATACCGGTCCAACACATATTGCTTGGGCGCAGAATATCCCCTCGATCACACTTCTAGGGCCGACAACAAAGCGTATGATATATGAAACTCCTAAGAATATAGGGATTAAGTCATCTTCTGAAGTAGATATTCTAAAAATTAACAAAGATGATTTCTCCATTAAAGATATCCCTTATGAGGATATTGTTCAAACAGCAAAGGATCTTTTATGCAAAAGCTAGGTTATTACATGTTTCTTCTTTTTGAAAAACTTTTAATGCTTCTACCCCATTTTATAAGAAAAAAGTTTTTCTTCTCTTTAGCTTTTTTAGGATATCTTTTCTCAAAAAGATACAGAGAGGTCTCTTTTCAAAACCTTGACTTTATATTTGGAGATAAACTCTCTGATGAAGAAAAAGTATCTATAACAAAGTATGCTTTTAAAAATCTTGCCCTAAACTTTTTACATGTTATGGAGATTCGTCACATGAGTCTGGATGAACTGAAAAAGCGCGTAAAAATTGAGAATTTGGAAGTTGTAGAAAAAGCAAAAAAAGAGAACAGACCAATAGTTTATATTACACCTCACTACTCTTCATGGGAGCTTGCAGGAAATAGTATAGGTGGACTTATAAGCCCTATTTTACCGGTATACAAAAAGATGAAAAATCAAACATACCAAGAGTGGCTTTTAGAATCACGCGATCATTTTGGAAATATCTCTTTAGAAAAAACTAACGTGGTTCGACCTTTAGTGAAATATCTTAAAAAAGGGTATGCTCCCGCTTTATTAATAGATACAAATATTAACCCTAAAGAGGGTGTAATGGTAAAGTTTTTTGGAAAAGATATTCGTCAAACTTCAACTCCAGCATTTTTAGCGCGTAAATTTGATGCTGCTGTGATCCCAGGAGTTATTCATACTGATGATGAAGAGAATTTCACACTTACATTATACGATGAGATCCCGGTTGAAAAGACAGATAATGAAGCTGCAGATATTCAAAAAGCCACACAACTTCAAGCTGACTGGCTCACTTCCGTAATTACAAAAGAACCGAAGTTTTGGTTCTGGCTTCATAGAAGATTTAAAGGGGATTATCCGGAGATATACGAAAAAAACTAGTCCTCTACGACAATTTGTTTTCGTTCACACTCCGCAGTTCTTGCCTCAAATAGTTTTAAAATAGTCAAGAAAAATGCAGTAATTGCAGGTCCGAGTATCATTCCCCAAAAACCGAATGTTGTCAGTCCAGCGATAATTGCAAAGAAAATTACCAATTCATTGAGCTTCGCATCATCATCGTTTAAAAGCTTTTTATTGATCTCTTTAATGATGATAGGTTTTATAAATGTATCGGCAATAATTGAGATCATAACAATTGAATAGATCGCTATAAACCAAGCATTTGTACTGTTTCCGATTGAGAATTCATATAACATAAACGGTAACCACATTAGAATACCGCCCACTACAGGGATAAGTGATGCAAAACCGTACATAATCCCAAATAAAAGACCATTATAACCTATATAAGAGATAGCTAAACCAAATAAAGCACCCTCGAACATTGCCGTAGTAATGATCGAGTAAAATACAACACTCATAACTGACGAGAGTTCACGTGAAAGTAAAGTCCCGTCTTCTGAAGACATCTGTACTACACGTTTTAAAAATGAAACAATCGTTGAACCGTTATATTGTGCAAAAAAGTAAAATACGATCACTAAAAAAGCATTTTTCAAAAATCCTGCTGAGATTGTACCCACTTTTCCTGCGAACTTTATGGCTCCTGCCGTTAAAGCATTTACATCTAAATCTTTTAAACTGTCTGCAAAATAAGGTTTAAAAAAAAGCAGATAGCTAGGTGGGTTGTCAATCATATTTGATATATATATTTCTACTCTCTTAATAGTATCAGCTTCGAGTGAATTTAACTGCAGAGTCAAAGTTGTTAAAAAATACCCTAAAGGTGCAAAAAAGAGCGCAGCAAGCAATAAACTGGAAACAAAAGAAGCTGCAAGCTTAGAGTGAAGATGTTTTTCCAGATAGTTTTGAATATTGGATGTTGAAATTGCTAAAAGTGCAGCGATCGTAATAGCCATCAGATACGGTGCATATAACAGATACATCCAGTATAGTGCCGTTGCAAATAGTATTGCTATAAAATATTGTGGTTTCACTATATCTCTCTCCTTTTACAAAGAAATGAATTCTTTGCAAAATTCCTCTCACTAAAGCTTTGCCTTACGGCAAGAATTCTTTTTTCGTATTTCAAAACAGAGTCCCGTCAGAATTTACATAATCCATATTAAGAACATCAAAAGTTGCACGAGTAGCACGTCTTCCTTTTGCTGTTCTCTCCAAGTATCCGTTTGCGATCAAGTAGGGTTCAAGTACATCTTCAACAGTCCCTTCATCTTCACTAAGAGCTGCCGCAATTGTACTGAGCCCCATTGGTTTTCCTTTTGAGCTAACCAATAGATTTAAGAGTTTTATATCCATCTCATCAAATCCGTGTGAATTGATCCCTAGTTCATTCAGTGCATACTGAGTTGTATCAAACGTAATAATACTTTCATCTGCAACATCGGCAAAATCTCTTACACGACGTAGTAGTCTTAAGGCGATACGCGGAGTCCCACGACTTCTTTTTGCGATCTCTAATGCAGATTCATGGACAATCTCTTTGTCGAGTTTTCTTGAAGCTTGTGCAACAATTTGTGCCAATTCTTCCGGAGTATAAAAATTCATACGGAAGTTCATTCCAAATCTATCACGTAGTGGATTTGAAAGCATCCCCGCACGTGTTGTCGCACCAATTAAAGTAAAACGAGGCAGATCAATCTTTACCGTTTGTGCAGCAGGACCGCTTCCTATGATAATATCAATGCGATAATCTTCCATAGAAGAGTAAAGTATCTCTTCAACTGCAGGGGAGAGTCTGTGGATCTCATCAATAAATAAGATATCACCCTCTTCCAGATTTGTAAGTATTGCAGCCAAATCACCGCTTTTTTCGATCATAGGTGCGGCCGTAACTTTGATGTTGCTCTGCATCTCATTGGCAATTATAAGAGCAAGTGTTGTTTTTCCTAAACCGGGAGGGCCGAAAAAAAGTACATGGTCAAGCGCTTCTTGACGTTTTTTACTCGCTTCTATAAATACACCGAGATTTTTTTTGATCTGATCCTGGCCGATATATTCACTCCATGCATCAGGACGCAAGGTTACTTCAGAACTTTCCTCTTCAGCATTAAATGTCTCGATCTCTACTACACGTTCCATCTTAGCAACTCTTCTTCATTAATAAGTATGTTCCTCTTTTGGAAACTCTTTTTTCTCCACCTCATCGGCATATTGAGCAACAGCATCTTTTACCAATGTGGCACCGTCAAGATATTTTTTTACAAATTTCGGAGTGAATTCCTCAAAGAAACCTAACATATCTGAGAATACAAGAACCTGTCCGTCCACATCAGCCCCTGCTCCAATACCTATTACCGGGATAGAAACAGACTCTGCAATCTCTTTGGCAACATCAGCTTTAGTCCCTTCGATCACCATACAAAAGGCACCCGCTTTTTCAACCGCTTTTGCATCTTTTAAAAGCTGCTCTTTTTCCTCTTCGGATTTGCCTTTAACTTTGTAACCGCCCTCGCTTCTTACAGACTGAGGTAAAAGCCCTATATGACCACATACGGCGATCCCGTTTGTTGTAAGGTGTTTAATAACTTCGGCTTTATCTTTCCCACCCTCGATCTTTACACAATCTGCTGGAGTATTTTGAAATACTTTTGTAGCATTTTTAAGAGCTTCTTTTTTATTTAAATATGTACCAAACGGCATATCACATACGACAAAAGTATCTTTTGCACCGTTACAAACTGCATTTGTATGGTAGATCATCTGATCAAGCGTAGCACTGATCGTATCAGATTTGCCTGCAAAGCTCATATTTAAACTATCACCTACTAAAATCATATCTGCACTATTCTCAAAAAGTTTCGCAAAAAGCGCATCATATGCAGTGATCATCACTAACGGTTTTACACCCTTTTGCTTTTTTATAGAAGATATAGTTAATTTTTTACCCATTGAAAAAACCCTTTTGGCATTAATAATGCTATTTTAACCAAAAATTGCTATAATTTGAACAATACAGGAGAATTATTTAATGGGTATAAGAAGTGATTTAGATGCCAATTTTGATTTTGAAATAGTCGATGAGTTTCTGGATCACTACTCTATGATGATCGATAGTATGGAAGTGATGGTTATAGACCTTGGCAAAGAAAATATGTACAAAAGAAGCATTAGTGAACTTTTTCGCGTATTTCACAATATCAAATCTGCTTCAAGCTATTTAAAAATTGAGCCTATGTCAAAACTTGCTGCATTTGTCGAATCAGAGCTAGAAGAGTTACGTGAAAAAGAACCTCCTATAAATGAAGAAACGATTAACTGGCTTCTTGAAGTAAGTGATATGTTTGCAGCATGGCAAGATGATCTCAAGCTCGATAATGAGCTCTCTAAAATAAAATTCTCTTTATTAAAAATTCCAGATACGGACAAATAACTTTGAAAGACTTAGTAGCATATATAACTTCTGGGTATCCAGAAAAAAACTTTACGATTGATTTAGCACTTGCATTAGGGGAAAACGGTGTAGATACACTTGAATTAGGTGTTCCGTTTTCAGATCCTGTTGCAGACGGACCGGCGATTGAAGCGGCAAACCATAAAGCCTTATCACTCGGATTCAAATTTAAAGACTTACTTGAGATCTCACGTGCAGTTGCACCTGCGGTGGATACTTTATGGATGGGTTATTTTAATAGTTTTTATCAGCAAAATATGGATCTGCTTCTTCCAAAAGCACAAGAGCTTGGTGTCAACGGTTTAATCATTCCCGATCTTCCTCACGAAGAAGCACTAAGATATAAAAATCTATTTGATGCAAACAACCTTGCAAATATCAGTTTTGTAGCCCCTACAGATACGCCTGAGCGTATCAAAGAGGTTGTAAGCGATGCACAAAAATTTATCTATATGGTTGCCTATACTGGGATCACAGGTTCGGGTGTAAGCGAAGATCTTCAACCATTTTTAGCTACGATTAAGGAGTTTACACAAACTCCTGTTTATGTAGGTTTTGGTGTAAATGAAAAAACGGCAAAAGAGAAAGTAAAAGGTGCTGATGGTGTAATTGTCGGAAGTGCATTTATCAATATCTTACTTCAAGACTCTCTTTCATTCAATGAAAAGATCCACAGATGTTCTGATCTTGCAAGAGAGATCAAAGATAAAATCAACAGTTAAAAAGCTTTACCCTTTTACTATTTCAAACAACACTAAAAGTGTATTTTGAAATAAACTGTCATTATCGTCACTTACCATAAGGTAAGTGTCTTTATCCACCTTTTCAATCCCCTCAAAATTATCTATTTTCCATCCATCTTGAGAACTTATTTTTGCTAATGATTCCGCGTTACATGTAGAATCTATACAACTTGAAAGATCAAGTTTTAAGATCTGTGTAGTTCTAGATCTCGTAAAGATATTAAAATCCCGCATCAATACTATAATATAGTGAGTATCTATAAACTTGATATCAGTGATAAACCCTTCTGCATCAAACTTCCAAGTAAAATCTCTCGAATAAATTCTATGTTTCTTTTTCTTTTTCAAAGGTGCTTCTGGAGCAGTAATAATTCCATATAAAGGACTATAAGCTACAGATTCTAAACCTTTGTTTGTACTCTCATAATTATCGTTTTTTCGTAGCTTTTTATTAAGCTTAATCGATTTATAACGATTTCCATAAAGGTCATACAGTTCAACTCTGTTTCTTCCCTCAAAAGAGATAGCTACACCTTTTCCGTATATATCCATCCCCTCTGCATCTCGGAAGTTTTTAGAGAGTTTTTTACCTTTTTTATCTTTTAATGAATAGCTCTGTTTATATTTAAACCTTGCAATCTTTTTCTCTTTTATTGAAAAGTCAAAATGAAGCAGTCTCCCTTTATCACTCAAGCAGTAAAGAGTATTTTCTTTTAAAACGAGTGCTGAAAATTCACTGAGTTTATCATCGAAAGAAGAGAGTTTTTTTGTATCTAATATATGGATCTTTCCTATTTGACACTCTTGTTCTCCATTTGGACAGATTGTATATGCAAATAAATTACTTAAGAGTAAAAAGAGAATAATTAAAAATTTCATATTGTAATTATATCGTTTTTGAAGTTTGTATATATTTAGATATATCTGATTAGATAACTTCCATATAAACTTTCATCAAAGCAAGAAAATCTTTTTCATCACATGGCCCATCTTCCAATTCAACTGCAAAACGAGCTCTTTTTTCTTTTAAACGTTGATAATAACTATCTACCTCTTCAGAGTCATCCATGCCGATTTTAGAGTATACCAACATCAAACTCCAGTCCCTCAACTGTTTTCTTCCAATAGCATTTAAGACATCACAAAATGATGTTATCTCCTTTTCATATTCAATTTTTAGATTCGAAAAGAACTGTAAAAGTGTTAAAGCTATATCAATATGGTCTCTAAAAAAATCAGCTAACTGATTTATTGAAACATCTGCTTGAATTAGTTTGTATAATTCATAAATTGAACGCTTTAAAATAGGAAGACTTTCATATGTTTTTAATTCAGGCTCAGAGATATAATACCCTTGGCACAATTCAAAACCAAATTGTTTTGCAAGTTGCAGTTGTTTATCGTTTTCAAGTTTATGTGCTATGAGTTTATGTGAATGTTTATAAGGGGAAAGTTGTATACACTCAGAAGTTGTAACATTTGACATATCAATCTTTAAAAATTCAATCATAGAAAGTACAGATCGTATTTTTTCCTGCCATCCATCTTCAATGGTAATATTATCTAATGCGAATCTATAACCCTCTTTATGCAAATAAGAGATCATCTCTAGATCTTGATGACGTAGAGCAACAGAATAAGGGATGTCAAACACAAACTTCTGCTTCGGCAGTGTTTGAACTAATCCTGTAGCCAAAAAACGGATATCTATATTTAAAAAAATAGTATCTGCTTCCATTGTAGCTTCCATACCCGCTTGATTAATAAGTGTCATAATTAAATGACTTGTCGCTACAGCCGTATTTTTTTGTTCACTTTGTCTAAAGAACCATTCATACGCCTGAATATTTCCATTATGGTCAGTCATTGGCTGACGCCCTATAGTTATAAGATTCATAATTCTTTGATCCTACTATATTTATAATCTGTGAAAATTTTAACATATAAAAATACTTAATGTGCTAAAAAAATAGTTGGCATGTCTTGAAAGTTATTAGTTGACTTTTATATGTGAGTTGTTTTGATATAAATTAATGGTGTGTCAAAGGAGGTTTAAACCCCTGATAACATAATTTTACTCAGTAAAATTAGCAAATGCACCTTCAACACTGAGAACACTTTTATATTTTGTGTTTGTAAGTCTTACTTTCTTTGTTTTTAGATCGCAAACTGCTATGCGAAAACTTGAACCCATATACGGTTCAACAATACAAATAATCTTATCCCCTATTTCACGTGTCGCATGGATATTTCCCTGAAGCGTTGGGAAAAAATATTGCGGATAACTCAATGGTGTAATTTCAACGACCTCGACACTTTCTCTTTTCTTAAGAGTCTCTGCCAGTTTCATAGCATCTTCTAAAGTCTCGCACTGAACGCACCAATCATCAAACTTTTTGTTAAAGTGATGTAAATCTTCATCTAAAAAACCACCTGCCGGTGACTGTAAAGTAAATATTCTCATATTTATAACCTATTCTCTACGGTGATATAAATTTTGGTCAAACAGATGACCGCTTGTAACTGTACTATAAGCGTGTGCTAATTGTTGATAAAATGAAAAATGATTATTAATTATATTTTGAAGTTTATTAAAGAAAGTTAATGGTGCGCCCGAAGAGATTCGAACTCCTGACCGCCGGTACCGCAAACCGGTGCTCTATCCAGCTGAGCTACGAGCGCACATCCGTTTAAGGAGGGTGAAATTATAGCACCTTAAGCTTATAGTTTTCTAAAACAAAAGGCTATTTATTGATTTTCTCCATAATTTCATCTATTTTTTTATTTTGTGTGTAAAGTTCATAAGCTTGTCTTACATAAGCTTGTAGCATTGTCTTTGCATCATTATTCCCATCATAGTTGAAATCTCTTTCCATCTGTGACTGTAAAAACTTGGCAAAATCATCATCAACATCTACGTCAAATCTTCTTCCGCCAATATGCAAGCCTAACTTTTTACTCATTAAAATTTAGTCCAATATGCTTTCAATTTTATTTACGATCTCTTCTATCTCTTGATCTTTTTGTAAATTTAACTCTGTTAACTTTTCGATCTCTTGATCTTTGATCTCTTTTTCAGCCTTTAAAGTTACCAGTTCATTTCTAAGAATTTCATTCTCACCTTTTAAATCGTATAACTGTTGTAAAATCTCTGAAACCTTCTCACTTAAAACATCTAAAGAAGTTTTTTCTTCCATCTGCAATCCTAAAATTTATTTCTCGTTTATATTCTTGTAATTCTATCATAATTCAATACAATAGGATATTTTTTATATCAAATTGGATATAATTTATCAAATTAAGAATTAGGTATAAATTAAGATGGATAACTTTGAAAAATATTGTACTCAGTTTGTTCAAGAGGTAGGTTCTAAAGAAGGTGCTATCTCTCCAACAATAAC
Organism: Sulfurimonas marina; assembly: GCF_014905095.1. Classification (NCBI taxonomy): domain Bacteria; kingdom Pseudomonadati; phylum Campylobacterota; class Epsilonproteobacteria; order Campylobacterales; family Sulfurimonadaceae; genus Sulfurimonas; species Sulfurimonas marina. The sequence goes on from NZ_CP041165.1 coordinate 1,782,760, forward strand.
TTCTTCAGCATCATTTGCATACGGTGATTGTGAGACAGCAGAAGGTATATTTAACGGTAGTGTTAAAAAACCTCTATATTCTCGTGTCGGTAACCCAACAAGTGCAAAACTAGAGTCATTAATGGCAATGATGGATGGCGGAGTCGGTGCAGTTGCTACAAGTTCAGGAATGGGTGCTATCAGTTTAAGCGTTATGAGCTTACTCTCCAGCGGCGATGAAGTTATCAGCGTAGGCGGTCTGTTTGGTGGAACATACTCATTTTTCAGTGAGACTACTGCAAGGTTTGGAATCAAAACAAACTTTTTCGATGTAGATGAGCTTGATGCTATCAAAGCAGCAATTACACAAAATACTAAAATTATCTTTTTAGAGAGTGTCGGTAATCCGAATATGAGATTGCCGGATATCAAAGCGATCGCTCAGATCGCAAATGATGCGGGTATCGCTCTAATTGTTGACAACACTATAACCCCTCTTAGTATTAAGCCGTTAGAGCTGGGTGCAGACATTGTCGTATATTCAACAACAAAAATCATTTCGGGAAATGCCTCGGCACTTGGCGGATGTGCAGTTTTTCGTCCAATTAATGAAGGGGATGACAAATTTAAATCTGAAAGATACCCTTTTATGGCGAAATTTATTAAAGGTGCCGGGAAAATGGCACTTGTACCAAATGCTAAAAAAAGAGCACTGAGAGATTTCGGCATGAGTGCAAATGCACAAGCATCGTACCAAACAATGTTAGGACTGGAAACTTTAGCTCTTAGAATGCCGAGAGTTGTCAACAGTGTAGAGGTTATTGCAAAAGAGTTAAGCAAGAATGGACTTGATATCAACCATCCGTGTTTAGAGTCTCATCCTCATCATGAACGTTACAAAAGTGACTTTTCAAACGGTTGCGGAACATTGCTAACAATCGATATGGGTTCAAAAGAAAAAGCATACCAGTTTCTCAATAGAACAAAACTTGCAACTATAACAGCAAATATCGGAGACAGCAGAACACTTGCTCTTCATATGGCATCTACAATCTATAGTGATTTTAATGAGCAAGAGAGAGAATTTCTAGGTATAACTGATGGACTTATTCGTGTCTCTATCGGACTAGAAAATCCACAAGATATTATTGAAGATTTTTTAAACGCAGCAAGGTAAGTAAAAATGGCAACAGATACTATACATGAAGTTTCGCACGATTTAAAACTAAAGTATCCTAAAAAATATAAAGTTTATCTTTTAAATGACGACTATACTACTATGGATTTCGTAATTGACGTGCTAATGAATATCTTTCGTAAAAGTTATGAAGAGGCACAAGATATTATGTTAGAGGTACACAAAAAAGAGAGAGGTCTTTGCGGTGTTTACACACATGAAATTGCAGAGACAAAAGTGATGCAAGTAGTCACTAAAGCTAAAGACAACGGTTTTCCTTTAAAAGCTACTATGGAAGAGGAGTAAGCCATGATAAGCCCTACTTTAAACGATATCTTTCAAAAGTCTATACTGTTCGCAAAAGAATCACGCCACGAGTACTTAACAATTGAACATGTATTTTATCTTCTTCTTTCTTCATCGGAGGGGGCTTATATCATCGAAGCATGTGGTGGCGATGTTCTTCAAATGAAAACTGCTCTGGCAAATTACATTAAAGACAATATTGAAAGACTTCCCGAAAATGTACATCAAGAGCCGTATGAAAGTGTTGCCCTTTCACGCTTGATCGACAAAATGGTACGCCATATCCAATCAGCTGGACAGATGAGTGCCGATGTAGGTGATCTTATTGCTGCTTTATACGAGGAGGAGAACAGTTTTGCATATATGCTGTTAGAGCATTATCAAATCTCTAGACTCGATATTTTAGAGATGATCTCCCATACAGATATCAAAGAAGATATTCAGGAAGATAAAGAATCGGCATTAGAAAAATACTCTATCAATCTCATCCAAAAAGCAAAAGAGGGAAAAATTGATCCAGTTATCGGTCGCGATGATGAGATTAGACGCGTTACACAGATCTTATGTAGACGTAAAAAGAACAATCCTATCTTAGTAGGTGAACCCGGTGTCGGTAAAACTGCAATAGCTGAAGGTCTCGCACTAAACATTGCAGCAGACACAGTTCCGGAACTTCTCAAAGGCTCACAACTTTATGCACTCGATCTTGGTGCTTTACTTGCAGGAACAAAATACAGAGGTGATTTTGAAAAACGTCTCAAGGCTGTTATGGATGAACTTAAAACAAAACCAAATGCGATCCTTTTTATCGATGAGATACATACACTTATAGGTGCAGGTAGTACAAGCGGTACTATGGACGCAGCAAATCAGCTCAAACCTGCTCTGGCTTCAGGTGAGATCAAATGTATGGGTGCTACTACTTTTGCAGAATATAGAAACGGCTTTGAAAAAGACAAAGCATTAAGCCGCAGATTTACTAAAGTTGATGTTGATGAACCATCAGTTGAGATAAGTTATCGTATCTTAAAAGGTCTAAAAAAGAAGTATGAGCAACACCATAATGTTGAATACACAAATAAAGCATTAAAAACGGCTGTAGATCTTTCAAAAAGATACATTACAGACAGATTCTTACCCGATAAGGCAATTGATCTCATCGATGAAACAGCAGCGTCATTCCACCTTAAAAAGTCTCATAAAGCAAAAGTAAACGCGAAAGATATACAAAATACTATCTCGAAAATAGTTGGTATTTCAAACGGACAGGTTACAAATGACGATATCAAGCTTTTAGAAGATTTCGAAGATAAACTCAAACAGAGAGTTATCGGTCAGGATAAAGCAGTTGATGTTGTAGCCCAAGCGATTAAAATCTCTAAAGCGGGACTAACACCTGAAAATAAACCTATAGCATCATTTTTATTTTCAGGTCCTACAGGTGTAGGTAAAACTGAACTAGCACTTGCTCTGAGCCAAACACTCGGTATCCACTTTGAAAAATTTGATATGAGTGAATATATGGAGAAGCATGCACTTTCACGTTTAGTTGGTGCACCTCCCGGTTATGTAGGGTATGAGCAAGGGGGACTACTTACAGAAGCTATTAAAAAACATCCTTACTGTGTACTGTTACTTGATGAGATAGAAAAAGCTCATCCCGATCTTGTAAATATTTTACTTCAAATAATGGATAGTGCTACATTGACTGATAATAATGGCTATAAAGCAAACTTCCAAAATGTAGTACTTATTATGACTTCAAACATTACTGCAAGCTCAAGAGCAGTTATGGGCTTTAATAAAGATGATTCACTCTCAAAAGATGAGGAGTTAAAATCTTTCTTTGCTCCGGAGTTTAGAAATAGACTAGATGCCATAGTAGAGTTTAATCAGCTTTCACAAGAGATTGTTGAAGGAATTGTTGAAAAATTTATAGATGACTTAAACAGTGAACTTAAAAAGAAAAAAATTGTTGTATCGCTTGATGATGATGGAAAAAAATTCATTGCAAAATCTGCTTATTCTAAAGAGATGGGTGCAAGACCGCTTAAAAGATATATTCAAGATAATATTACAAATAAACTCAGCAATGAGATACTCTTTGGAAAACTCAAAAATGGTGGCTATGTAGATGTAACATCTAGTGCTGATAGTTTAGAACTTTCTTTTAGAGAATTAGAGACAAATGATACCGGAGCTTAATAAGTTCTCTCTAACATTCCCAAATCCAAGAGATACCAATGAAGATGGTATTTTGGCTTGGGGTGGCGATCTAAACCCTTCTAGACTACTTCGTGCCTACCAAAACGGTATATTTCCCTGGTACTCTCATGGCGATCCAATTTTATGGTGGTCACCGGATCCTAGACTTATGATGGAGCTTGACGATTTTAAACTTTCAAAGTCACTCAAAAAAAGTATGAAAAAGTTTACCTATAAGTTCGATTCTAACTTTCGTGAAGTGATGCTTAAATGCGCTTCAACTCCAAGAAGAGATCAGATGGGTACCTGGATCAATAATGACGTTGTAGAAGCATATACCGAACTTCATCATATGGGATTTGCCCATTCTATTGAAAGTTATTATAACGGAGAGTTAGTCGGCGGATTATACGGAGTTGTAGTCGGTAAAGTCTTTTGCGGAGAATCTATGTTCGCTCATATGAGTGATGCTTCAAAAGCTGCGTATGCTACACTTATTCAACATCTAAAAAAATGGGAATTTGATTTTATAGACTGTCAAGTTCCAACAAATCATCTAAAAAGTTTAGGTGCTAAAGAGGTTGCGAGAGATTATTTTCTTTATAGGTTAGAACAATCTGCTTTTGAAAATGTAAATAATAAATGGGAAATAATAGAATAAATTTTAGTGGTGCCGACACGAGGATTTGAACCCCGGGCCTGCTGATTACAAATCAGCTGCTCTAGCCAACTGAGCTATGTCGGCAGTTTTTGAAGACTACTATCCTATTGCAAAATTTTCATAAACAATTGAATGATAGAATTGAAAAATTGATCTGTTAACTAGGCAGCGACCTACATTCCCACACCTGAAAGATGCAGTATTATCAGCGATGAGAGGCTTAGCTTCTGGGTTCGGAATGGGGCCAGGCGTTTCCCTCTCTCTATAGCCACCTAGACAAGATCAAGTGTAAAAGTATTGTTTGATACTCTTACAGTTGACCTTTAAGATCATAGATAAGAAGATTAAAAAAGTTAAAGTCAACTAAACAACTCAAGGATTACTTCATTTAATGATATACACTAAATAAGGTAGTGAAGCTTTTAATGAAAAAAGACAAACGTACTATTAGTACTGGTCAGCTAAACGAATTACTTCGCGTACACATCCAGCCTATCAAGCTTGTAGTCTTCAAGCGTACTTCAGGGATTGTTCATCTTGGAGTTGGCTTCCCGCTTAGATGCTTTCAGCGGTTATCACATCCGAACGTAGCTACCCAGCTATGCCCTTGGCAGGACAACTGGTGCACCAGTGGTTCGTCCAACCCGGTCCTCTCGTACTAGGGTCAGCTCTCCTCAACAATCCTACGCCCACGGAAGATAGGGACCGAACTGTCTCACGACGTTCTGAACCCAGCTCGCGTACCGCTTTAAATGGCGAACAGCCATACCCTTGGGACCTGCTCCAGCCCCAGGATGCGATGAGCCGACATCGAGGTGCCAAACCTCCCCGTCGATGTGAGCTCTTGGGGGAGATCAGCCTGTTATCCCCGGCGTACCTTTTATCCTTTGAGCGATGGCCCTTCCACACAGAACCACCGGATCACTATGACCGTCTTTCGACTCTGCTCGACATGTATGTCTCACAGTCAGTCCGGTTTATGCCATTATACTCTACGAAGGATTTCCAACCCTTCTGAACCGAACTTTGTAAGCCTCCGTTACTTTTTAGGAGGCGACCGCCCCAGTCAAACTACCCACCAGACATTGTCCTCGCACGGGATAACCGTACGGAGTTAGCTATCAGAATATTCAAGGGTGGTATCTCAAGGATGCCTCATCATAATCTGGCGACTATGAATCAATGGCTCCCACCTATCCTGCACATGAATATCCCAATAGCAGTGTCAAGCTATAGTAAAGGTGCACGGGGTCTTTCCGTCTTTCCGCGGGTAGGAGGAATTTTCACCTCCACTACAATTTCACTGGATCCCTTGTTGAGACAGCTCCCATCTCGTTACGCCATTCATGCAGGTCGGTATTTAACCGACAAGGAATTTCGCTACCTTAGGACCGTTATAGTTACGGCCGCCGTTTACTCGGGCTTCAATTCAACGCTTCGCAAAGCTAACGCATCCTTTTAACCTTCGAGCACCGGGCAGGCGTCACACCCTATACATCCACTTACGTGTTAGCAGAGTGCTGTGTTTTTGGTAAACAGTCGGGAGGGACTCTTTGCTGCGACCCATCAATGCTTCAGAGAGTAAATCTCTTAACAAATAGGGCACACCTTATACCGAAGATACGGTGCTAGTTTGCAGAGTTCCTTAACAAGGGTTCATCCACGCGCCTTAGAATACTCATCTCACCCACCTGTGTCGGTTTACGGTACGGGCAACATTATATCTCGTTTAGAGGCTTTTCTCGGCACGACAGTATCGACGATTCTAAACGCTCTCCGAAGAGATTGTTCAGCCTGTCAGGTCTCGGATTCGTGATAAGCGGATTTGCCTACTTATCATCCTACACCCTTCGAGCCACTATTCCATCAGTGACCTCGTCTAACTCTATGCGTCCCCCCATCACTCAAACGATATAATGTCGGTATCGGAATATTAACCGATTTGCCATCGTCTACCCCTTTCGGACTCGACTTAGGTCCCGACTAACCCTACGATGACGAGCATCGCGTAGGAAACCTTGGGTTTTCGGCGAAGAAGATTCTCACTTCTTTTCTCGCTACTCATGCCTGCATGCTCACTTCCATCCGCTCCAGTACTCCTTACCGGTATACCTTCAACGCTGAATGGAACGCTCTCCTACCACTCATAGTAAACTATGAATCTAAAGCTTCGGTGTTTATCTTAGCCCCGTTATATTTTCGGCGCAGAATCGCTAGACCAGTGAGCTGTTACGCTTTCTTTAAAGGATGGCTGCTTCTAAGCCAACCTCCTGGTTGTCACAGCAACTCCACATCCTTTTCCACTTAGATAAAACTTTGGGACCTTAGCTGTTAGTCTGGGTTGTTCCCCTCTCGACATAGGATTTTATCACCCTACGCCTGACTCCCGAGGTTACACATGTAGTATTCGGAGTTTGATAGGGTTTGGTACCGCGGTAAGCAGCCCTAGCCCTGTCAGTGCTCTACCCCTACATGCTAATGCTCGAGGCTATACCTAAATATATTTCGGAGAGAACCAGCTATCACTGAGTTTGATTGGCCTTTCACCCCTATCCACAAGTCATCCCGTGACTTTTCAACGTCAATGGGTTCGGTCCTCCACTGGCTCTTACACCAGCTTCAACCTGCTCATGGATAGATCACTCAGTTTCGGGTCTGCAGCATCTGACTATGTCGCCCTATTAAGACTCGCTTTCGCTACGGCTTCTCGTTCGATTAACCTTGCCAGATACCACAACTCGCAGGCTCATTATGCAAAAGGCAGTCCGTCACACATTAAAATAGTGCTCCGAATGATTGTAAGCCATAGGTTTCAGGTTCTATTTCACTCTGCTCACCGCAGTCCTTTTCACCTTTCCCTCACGGTACTTGTTCACTATCGGTCTGGTAGTAGTATTTAGGGTTGGAGGGTGGTCCCCCCATATTCAGTCAAGATAACACGTGTCCCGACCTACTCGTTCCTTAGTCTAGTACCACATAAATGTTTTCGCTTACGGGAATATCACCCTCTATGTTCACACTTTCCAGAGTGTTCGGCTAACAAATATGCTATCACTAAGCGCCCTAATCCAATTTCGCTCGCCGCTACTTTCGGAATCTCGTTTGATTTCTCTTCCTTCAGGTACTGAGATGTTTCACTTCCCTGAGTTCGCCCCCCGTAGGGTAACATGAATCACTCCATGCTGGGTTGCCCCATTCGGAAATCCCCGGATCAAAGCTTCTTGGCAGCTCCCCGAGGCTTTTCGCAGCCTAGTACGTCCTTCATCGCCTCTACCAGCCTAGGCATCCACCTATGGCCCTTAATATCTTTTATTCTAATTCGCTTCACTACCTTATTTAATGTATCTCTACACTAAACTCAGTAGTCCTTGTAATTGTAGTTATTTAGTTGTTGACTTTAACAATGTTAATTTAATGAACTTAGACTTACGTCTAATACAAATCTTTAGATAAAAACTTGTATTAAACGTAAATAATGGTGGAGAGTAGCGGGATCGAACCGCTGACCTACTGCGTGCAAGGCAGTCGCTCTCCCAGCTGAGCTAACCCCCCATCAATAATATCAATGATCTCAGATCACTGAAAACTAAGCAAGAAGAGACAAGAAATAATACTTTTTTAGTTCGTGAGAACTTATTTGCGACTATGAAACGAATCATATCGCTTTACTCTAGAAAGGAGGTGATCCAACCGCAGGTTCTCCTACGGTTACCTTGTTACGACTTCACCCCAGTCGCTAATTCCACCGTAAGCGGTAGCCTCCCGAAGGTTAGCTTCCCGATTTCGGGTGAAATCAACTCCCATGGTGTGACGGGCGGTGAGTACAAGACCCGGGAACGTATTCACCGTAGCATTGCTGATCTACGATTACTAGTGATTCCAGCTTCATGCTCTCGAGTTGCAGAGAACAATCCGAACTGAGAGACGCTTTATGAGATTAGCTCCACCTCGCGGTATCGCAACTCTCTGTACGCCCCATTGTAGCACGTGTGTAGCCCTGGCCGTAAGGGCCATGATGACTTGACGTCGTCCTCACCTTCCTCCTCCTTGCGAAGGCAGTCTCCTTAGAGTGCCCAGCCGAACTGCTGGCAACTAAGGACGAGGGTTGCGCTCGTTGCGGGACTTAACCCAACATCTCACGACACGAGCTGACGACAGCCGTGCAGCACCTGTTTTCAAGCTCCCCGAAGGGCACCACTCTATCTCTAGTGTGTTCTATCAATGTCAAGGCCAGGTAAGGTTCTTCGCGTATCTTCGAATTAAACCACATGCTCCACCACTTGTGCGGGTCCCCGTCTATTCCTTTGAGTTTTAATCTTGCGACCGTACTCCCCAGGCGGAACACTTAATCTGTTAAGTGCATCACCGAAGTAACTAGTACCCCGACGACTAGTGTTCATCGTTTAGGGCGTGGACTACCAGGGTATCTAATCCTGTTTGCTCCCCACGCTTTCACGCCTTAGCGTCAGTAATGTCCCAGCAGATCGCCTTCGCTTTCGGTATTCCTAGTGATATCTACGGATTTTACCCCTACACCACTAATTCCATCTGCCCCTTCCATACTCTAGGCTACCAGTTTCAAGTGCAGTTCTACAGTTAAGCTGTAGGATTTCACACCTGACTTGATAACCCGCCTACGCGTCCTTTACGCCCAGTGATTCCGAATAACGCTTGCACCCTCCGTATTACCGCGGCTGCTGGCACGGAGTTAGCCGGTGCTTATTCATATGCTACCGTCATTTTCTTGACATATAAAAGGAGTTTACACACCGAAATGCGTCATCCTCCACGCGGCGTTGCTGCATCAGGGTTTCCCCCATTGTGCAATATTCCTCACTGCTGCCTCCCGTAGGAGTCTGGTCCGTGTCTCAGTACCAGTGTGGCGGATCATCCTCTCAAACCCGCTACCCGTCATTGCCTTGGTGAGCCGTTACCTCACCAACTAGCTGATAGGATATAGGCCGATCCCTTAGCGAAAAAACATTTCCCTTCTTAACTTATGAAAAGAAGGAGTATCCAGTATTAATCACCGTTTCCAGTGGCTATCCCGGTCTAAGGGGCACATTACCTATATATTACTCACCCGTGCGCCACTCGTCAGCAGGAAGCAAGCTTCCTCTGTTACCGTTCGACTTGCATGTGTTAAGCACGCCGCCAGCGTTCATTCTGAGCCAGGATCAAACTCTCCATAATTGAATTGTTTAATCTTTAGCCCAAGATTTAAAAATCATTGGCTTTATCTTAAAGTTATCTACTAACCTATTAAAAGTTAATAGACGGTTGTTGTATTATTAGTTATTATCTCAAGCTCTCGCTTGCTTAGTTTTCAATGATCTCAAACGTTAATCAGTAGCTTCAACTCGAAGTACCTCTGACCCTCTTTCGATGGCCTCTCATCGTTTGTGGACGGGAATTATAGGAGAATATTCCTTATAGTTTTCTTAATATATGGAAAACTTTTTCACTTTTTGTTTTTTTTCTAAAAAAAGTAATTTTCTTCTCAGAAACAACTCTTTTAAAGCCCTATTTCTCAACAATTATTAATATTGTGATTTTCTATTCACTGTCACAATAAATGTTGGAAGTTTATATTGTAGTACTATTTTCATGAACTGAAAATGAATTTTTCAACTTACTTATTAAGTGTTATATTTGTTCAATTCTAAAACAATTTACTTATTTATATAGATTCATATAAATAATCACTATATAAATACTAGTATATATAAAATTGAAGTAAGTTCAATATAGATTTTCTACTATGTTAAAACCAAACTATATATATGTTCAATAATTATAATTCTTATATATAGATTAATGAGTACAAAAGATATATGAGAAAAGAAGATCAATAATTCATAGTCTTTCTTATTACATTAGACAAACTTTTCATATGATTTATATATTTCTATATTAGTATAGATAAAATAAAGGAAACTATTTTCTAAAAAATTAGTTTGTTAAATTCTAGAGATAAAGTTGATTTGAATTTTGATGATTTAAAATGTAGGTTAAAAAATTAAAAGAAGTGGGAACTTAGAAGAATTATTTTCTTCTAAGCTCTTTAATACGTGCAGCTTTACCAGCTAGGTTACGTAAGTAGAAAAGTTTCGCACGACGAACACGACCGCGACGAATAACTGTGATTTCATTGATAGAATCAGTGTAGATTGGGAAAATTCTCTCAATACCAACACCGTTAGCACCAATTTTACGTACAGTTACAGTTTCACCTGTACCTTGACCACGTCTTGCGATACAAACACCCTCGTAATTTTGAACACGAGTTTTGTCTCCCTCTTTAATAGTTACTGCTAGACGAACAGTATCACCAGCACGAAAATCTGGAATGTTTTTGTCAGCGATTTGTGCTTTTTCAAAGTTTTCTATGTACTTATTTCTCATAAGATTTCCTTGTTTTATGCTTTAACAGCTGCTCAGGTCTGAAAAATTTAGTCTTAGCTTCAGACAAGGCGAATTTTAGTGAGCGAATTTTACTATGATTTCCCTTTAAGTATTCTGATGGAACACTTATTTGCTCATATGTCTGCGGTTTTGAGAAACTTGGTGCTTCTAGTAATTCAGTCTCAAAGCTTTCAACTTCAAGTGATTCACTATTCCCAAGCACGCCTTCAACATTTCTAGCAGTAGCATCACATATAACCATTGAGGCAAGTTCACCTCCGGTCAGTATGTAATCACCTATACTAAAAACTTCATCAGCGTATTTCTCAATAACCCTCTCGTCAATCCCTTCATAGCGTCCACTCACAAACGCTACATGTGATTTTTTCGCAAGTCTTTTCGCATCGTTTTGCGTAAAAGGTTTTGCAACCGGAGTTAAAAACACAATATGAACATCTTCATCTTTTTTTTGCAGATCCTCTAAACAGTCGTAAAGTGGTTGAGGATTCATTACCATCCCTGCTCCACCACCAACTGCAGTATCATCTACTTTAAGATGTTTATTTTTTGAGTAATCTCTAGGGTTTAGATACTCAATATCTAAAAGTCCCTTTTCGATCGCTCTTTTTAAAATTGAGTCACCGAAATAACCCTCAATCAAATTTGAAAAAAGGGTTACAAAAGTAAAAGTCATTATGAAGCTTCTAAGATATCAATCCCACCACTTACAGTGATTTTTTTGTTATCTATATCCACATCTTTTTTAAACGGTTCTATAAAAGGGATTAAAAACCTTTTTGAACGTCCCTCTTTTACCAATGACTCATCAGTGTCAACTACTAAATAGTTTGTAATATTTAGACGCTGTACTTCGTACACTTTACCTAAAAGCTTTCCATCTTCGAAAACTTTACAATCTTCTAAATCAAACCAAAAATACTCACCATCTTCAAGATGACAATTTTTTCTAGTATCTTCATAAGTTGTATAAAGTTTTGCGTTTGTAAACTTTTTTGCATCTTCGGGATTGCTAATATTGTTAATCTTAACAAGACCCTTCTCTAAATTTACGTCACTAAGAACAATTTTGTCATTCTTATTGATAAAAAAACTTGCTCCTGATACAAACTGTTCAGGAAAGTCACTTTGGATATGTAACTTCATATCACCTTTAATACCTACAGTTTTACCTATAGTTGCGATATGTAGTAGTTTTTTATTCAATTGGTTCGACATTTATTCTGTAACTCACACCATCTTTAGCTTTACAGCCAGAGATAACAGTTTTAATAGCCCCTATCATCTTTCCGCTTTTACCGATAAGTTTACCGATATCTGCTTGGTTTGCATAAAGAACTATCTCTGTTACTTCGTCGCCTTCAATTACTTCAACTCTTACATTTTCAGGATGTGAAGCTATAAGTTTCGCAAATTGTGCGACAAAATCAGCTATCATGATTATCTACCAGTAATCTTTTTAACGCGATCACTCATTTTAGCACCAACGCTTAACCAGTAATCTAATCTTTCGTTATCAACTACTAGAGTTTTCTCTTCGTTCATTGGATTGTAGTGTCCAATTAACTCGATCCAACCACCATCTCTACGTTTACGGCTGTCAGTTACCGCGATACGGTAAAATGGTCTTTTCTTTCTTCCCATACGAGTAAGTCTAATTACTGTCATTTGTTTTCCTGTGTTTTATTTTTACCTATTACTGGTTAAATCTGTGCAAGTATAAAAGTATTTAAAAGGGGAAGTTTTATTGTAGGTTCTTTATATCTAAAGAAATAAGTATCTTCCCTCTTAAACATCTCTATAGTTGGATGTACACATTTAACCAGTATATAGGTTACAAATTTTCTTATCACAGAGGTATTGTTTAAGAAAATTTTTTGAACTGGAATTATAGCCAAATAATTTATAAATAGCAAATTCCAGTATTATATTATCTAGGTATTCCGCCTAAACCGCCGGGGCCACCCATTTGTCCCATCATAGACTGGAGCTGTTTCATACCGTTTTTACCAGAAAACTTCTTAGCCATTTTCCCGGCATTTTTAAATTGCTTTATCATACGGTTCACTTCAACAACTGTAAGTCCACAACCGTTAGCAATTCTTTGTTTTCTTGAGTTATTTAACAGGTCAGGGTCTTCTCTCTCTTTAAGAGTCATCGAACTAACCATTGCTTTTATATTTTTTAATTCAGAGGAGTTATCAAAATCAAAATCTTTGATAGCTTTACTCATTCCACCCATACCTGGAATCATCCCCATGATAGAACTCATAGAACCCATTTTTTTCATAGATTCCATCTGCTCTAAAAAGTCATTGAAGTTAAACTTCCCTTTTTGGATCTTTTTCGTTAATTTTTTTGCTTGTTTCTCATCGATAACATTTGCAGTTTTCTCCGCAAGTCCTTCAATATCTCCAAGACCCATTAAACGGTTAACAATACGTTCAGGTAAGAAAACTTCCAAGTCTTCCATTTTCTCACCAAGACCGATAAATCTTAGAGGTACTTCTACTTGTGATGAAAGTCCAAGTGCTACCCCACCTTTAGAATCACCGTCGTATTTTGAAAGGATAACACCGTCAATACCTATCTTCTCTTTAAATGTAGTTGCCGTTCTTACTGCATCTTGACCAGTTAAAGAATCTGCTACGTAAAAGATCTCATCAGGAGAAGCTACTTTTTTAACATTTTCAAGCTCTTCCATAAGCTCGTCATCAATAGCTAAACGTCCAGCCGTATCTATCAGTACTACATCGTAGATTTTAGAGTTTGCATATTCTAATGCTGATTTTACAACTTCTACAGGGTTTTTAGTCGCTTCATCTTCGTAAAGTTCAACTTCGATCTGTGTTGTGATCTGGCGTAACTGCTCAACCGCTGCTAAACGCTGTAAGTCAGCTGCAACAATTAAAACTTTTTTCTTTTTATTTTTAAGATAGTTTGCAAGTTTACCGGTAGTTGTTGTTTTACCAGAACCCTGTAAACCAGTCATTAAGATTACTGTCGGAGGATTCGGTGCAAATACAAACCCTTTATTGCCGCCAACTTCAAGAAGATCTGTTAACGTCTCGCGAAGTGCTTCAAGGAACTGATCTTTTCCAATCCCTTTATCTTTTGTACGGTATTCAACTTTAGTGATTAACTCTTTTACAACTTTATGATTTACATCCGCTTTTAGTAAACTTTTTTTCAGCTCGTTTAATGCTTTAGATAATGCTTTTTCATCATCATGAAAACGGATCTTTTTTATTGCGCTTGTAAAACTATCTGTTAAAGTACCAAACATTGTATTCCTTCATACATAAAAAAATTCTTGTTATATGATATATGTAACGCTCAGACCAGAGGGAGGATTTGTCGTTGCAGATATTATATAACAAGAATTCTCACAAAATTTTCGGGGATTATAGCAAAGGAGTGCTTTTTCTTTGCTTATTAATTCCAAGAGGTTATTTTCCCGTTTAAATCTATTTGTGTAAGGTAAAGTCTTAGATCAAATTCCACTTGATGGTACTCTTGAAACATATGTTCACATAGTTTGTAAAAAGCCTTATTGTGCTCTTTTTCTTTAAAATGAGCAAGTTCATGAACAACTATCATTTGTAAAAACTCTTGGGGTGCATTTTTAAACAGTGATGATACACGTATCTCATTCTTTGCTTTGAGTTTTGAGCCTTGTACACGAGATATAAAATGGTGTGTCCCCAAAGCATTATGTATAACATTGATTTTTCCATCATATACTGCTTTAGAAAGTGGAGCTGTTTTTTTCATATACTCGTTTTTCATCTCTTGCACATATGAAAACAAGGCCTTATCGTTTTTATAGCTATGAGCTATTGGGTACTTACTCGTTAAATAGCTCTCCAATTTGTTTGCATCTATAAGTTTTTGTACCTGCTGTTGAATAGCTTGGGGATAATGGTTTATATATTTTAGTTTTTTCATTTTGTAGCTTTCGTTAAAAAGGCATTGATCTGGTTTGCAAAAAGTTCGGCATCTTTACTGGAAAATGGCTTAGGCCCTTTTGTTATTTCCCCACTCTCACGAATCTTCTCCATCAAATTTCTCATTGCTAGATACTGCTTAATATTATCGACACTATACAGTTCCCCTCTATGATCTATTGCATGAGCATTTTTGGAGATTGTTCTGTCTGCTAAAGGAATATCTGCTGTGATCACCAAGTCTCCTTCTTCTAACATCTCTACAATTTTATTGTCAGCTTCATCTGCTCCTACATCTACGATCATATACTCAACAAGATTTGACTTACCTATATTTATCTTTTTATTTGCAACAACAATAGTTTCAATCTTTAAACGCTCGATCTGCTTTAAAAGTATAGGTTTCAGCAGATTTGGAAAAGCATCACCGTCTACATATATTTTGAACATCAATCAACTCCAGTTTTTCTTGTCGGCTTAGTTGCTTGATCGCATATTCCCGTTTTGTAGCATCTACCCTGTCGTCACAATTTTCATAGTAAACAAGCTCCACAGGTCGTCTTACCCTTGTATATTTTGCACCCTTGGCTGAATTGTTGTGCTCATGCAGCCTACGCTCTAGATCGGTTGCTACACCTGTATACAGAGTGTCATCACTGCATCTTAACATATACACTTTCCATTTACTAATAGGTGTAACAAATGTATCGACATTGTCTACTTGATAAAACTTAGCATCATTGTACTGACAATACCACATAGCATAACTACAAGTGAGCGAATCCAGCATATCCTCATAGTCTTTAACGCTCTGCCCTTTTAACTCTGCAACATCTTGTTTTAAAAGAGGATGGCTATGAAACTCTTTGAAAAGGTATTTTTTATAGATATTCAGCTGCTCTTTAATAAACTCACTGCTTCGCCCTTTTTTTCTTTTATAAGGAAGTATTTCGTGGTTATGAAAACACATTGCTATGGTAGAGTGAGTATAGACTTCGAAGATAACCTTATTGTGTTTGAAATCTCTTTGAAATCCCTCTTTGCTTAGCTTTTCAAAAAGTTCTATGCTTCTAATTTTTGGAGAGTATTTACTAAGGAGTTTTTTATTTGCAGGAAGCATTGAGATTTTGTACTTTGCAAAATCTTTATTAAAGTTTTTTTCGATCTCTCGGTTCCCGGTTTCATTTGGAACAACGAGTGGGGCATCTACACCAACATAAATTTTATGATCTTTATATTGTAAGATTGCTTGAATTATTTCATCAATTGACTTTAGAAGCTTAAGCTCTATAATTTTAAGTTTTTTTCCTTGAGGCTTTGCGACACAAAATCCGGAGAGATTTTTCTCTCCCCAGGCGAGGTCTATCCCCACATAGATACTATTCAAAGTGAATAAAAGCCTTAGGTTCAGGAGATACAAACTCCATACCAAGAAGTTTCACTTTATGAGCGTGCAGCATTACTCTTTTTGCACGACGACCGCCGTATTGCTCATCACCGATAATTGGATGTTCAATATATCTGGCATGGACACGGATCTGGTGTGTACGTCCATGATGGATAATAACTTTTGCTTTTGTTTTTTTTGCACTTACCGCTTCAGGATAAAACTCTGTAATTGCAGGTTTTCCTTTTCCTGAAACGTTTGAGTATGCTTTATTGTTTTTCTTTTGCGTAACAATCGGTTTATCTACTGTTACAGGTTCAGCTAAAGTTCCTTCTAACCAAGCAATATACTCTTTATATACTTTGTCTTGTGCAAATTCTTTAATCGCTTTTTCACGAAACTCTTCATTTTTTACAAGCATCAATACACCACTTGTTTCACGGTCAAGTCTATGAAGCAGTCTTGCTCCTTTAAACTGACGCTCTAACTCATCAGAGTTTACATAAGCCGGTTTATCAACAACCACAATATCATCATTTTCAAAGATTATTTTCGGCTTTTCAACTTTCTCTATACGAAAAATTGTTTTAACATCAATCTCACCACGAGCAATCATAACTTTTTTATTTCCAACATAAACAAGTCCGCGATCAATCATTGACTTGGCTTGAGAATTTGAGATCCCCTCTTGCTGTGCTACGAGTTTATATGCTTTTTCAGTTGCCATCGTTTTTTATTTCCTTTATTTTGTCTATAACTTTTTGCAAATCTATCTTCTCTTCAACCATTGAAGGGGGAAGCTCACTTGCATTTTGAAGTGCTTTTAAAATTTCATCACTCTCTACATACTGTACATGATGTACATATTTAAAAAGCTCTTTTTGATGAAAAAAATGTTTTCCGGTAATGATTTTACACCCAAAATGTGCCGGTTCAAGAGGATTATGTCCACCTACATCTGTTCTAAATGCACCACCTAAAATGGCAATATCACTTACAGCATAGATGTTATTTAACTCCCCCATCTTATCGACTAGGATCATATCACTACTAAAATTTTGTGTCTCAGAAAATCTCTCTAAAGAAAAACCATGCTTTTGTGCTTGCTCTTCCATCAGTTTGTATACACTATCAAAGCGTTCAGGATGACGAGGAACAATAATAAGCTTTGCCTCATTTGTTTTACGATACTCAACAAATGCTTCTAGTATGCTTTCCTCTTCTGTAGGATGAGTACTTCCTCCTACTATAACTTCACATTTCGGTTTAGTATACTCTTTAGTAC
This sequence comes from Sulfurimonas marina, assembly GCF_014905095.1. NCBI lineage: Bacteria > Pseudomonadati > Campylobacterota > Epsilonproteobacteria > Campylobacterales > Sulfurimonadaceae > Sulfurimonas > Sulfurimonas marina. The sequence continues at coordinate 1,800,130 of NZ_CP041165.1, forward strand.
TCGTTATCTCACCTGCAAGTTTTATATTGCCTATTACTTCTATGTTGTTAGCACCTAAAGCCAAAAATCTGTTTTTATCTACCTCGCTTTGTGCATAGATAATCTCTACGCGTGAAAGCATCTTTTTATAAAACCAAGCAAACTGTAGATAACTTTTTACACTTTTATCTGAAATTCTTCCGTTTAAAAGAATTATTTTTGCACCCTTATTAAATGCAATTACAAATAACAGGTACCAAAACTCAGCTTCTAAAACCACTAAAACTTTTTGTTTTTTTATCCAAAACGGTAAAAATATCTCATAAGGTAAATATCTTACCTCTGCCCTATATTTTTTAGCTTCCTCTTGACCCGTGTGTGTAATCGTAGTGATACACACCTCTTCATCCAACTCTTTTAAAATAGGTTTTAATGCTCTTGCCTCACCAAGGGAACATACATGAAACCAAATTTTATCATTTGAGTTAAAACGGGGATTTTTAAAAAGAAAAAAACGGGCTGGAATAGATTCTTTGTATTTGTATTTAAATGTTAAAACAAAAAGAAGTGGTAGCGCTATAATATATAGCACTACACCTAAGATGTAGTAAATAAGAGTAAACGGCAAAGCCTACTCTTCGCTAGCTTTCACGTAAAGGATACGACCACAGTGTGGACATGTAGTGATATCTTCTCCACGAATTACGTCAGAGTATACTTTATCTCCAATCACCATATGACAACCCATACAAGCTTGCTCTTCAACAGGAACTACAGTTGTATTTTTTGCCCAACGACGAATTTTTTGATAGAAAGCTAAACCTTTTTGGTTTATCTCTGAAAGTAGTTTTTCTTTTTTCTTGAAAACTTCTTGACGATCAGCATTGATTTTTGCAAGCTTTTCATCAACTTCAGCTTTTACACTCTCTAAAGAAGCATTTAACTCTTCTAAAGTTACTTTAGACGATTCGATCTGCTCTTTTTTAAGTTCAATAATTTTTTCTAAACGCTCAATTTCTTCATTTGCGAAAGTGATTTGCTCTTTTGCAATCTCCTCTTCTAGTTGGAGTGATTTCATTTCACGTTCAGTTTTTACTTCAGCAGCTTTTTTAGCATTCTCTTCAAGTTTTGCTGAAAGTTCAGCGAGGTGAAGTTCATTTTTTGATTTTTTTACTTCTTCCTCTTTAATTTCATTTGTTAGGTTTTCAATATCAGATTCGATACTGCTAGTTTTTGCAAGTGCAGCATCGTACATATAGTTAGCTTCTTCTATCTGAGGCTCAAACGCATCGATCTCTTTGTCCACTATTGAAAGATCGATAAGTTGTTTAAGGTGCTTATTCATTGGGGTCCTTTAGGAGTTTTACTTCTACCATTTTTTCTAAAAACATACTTAAATATATGTAAATGGATTTTCTGATGACGCAATTATAACTTTTAAACCTAAATTTTTCAAATGTTTCGCTAAAATTTCTGCAAAAAAGTGTTCACTTTCATAATGTCCAATGTCGATCAGAGATAAATTTATACTTTTTGCTTCCATTGCATCATGATATTTGACATCACCTGTTAAAAAACAATCTGCACGTAAACTTCTCATCAGTGAACATCCCGAACCGGTTGTGAGAGCTGCCGTTTTTACCTCATCTGAACATTTTACACATTTTGCAAACTTCAATCCTAACGCAGAAGATATTTTTTTCGCGAATGTATCAAAATCTTCATTCACTTCTAAATATGCTACAAAGCCATCTTTTTCTTTGATCTCATATCCTAAAATTTCAGTCGCCACATATTCGTTAAGATGAGTCTGGTCGAAGTTTGTATGCATCGCTATATTTGAGATGTTCTTTTGGATCATCTTTTGGATTAGGTTTGCAGGGTATTTACTAAATTCGAGCTGTTTTAATCCTCCAAATATGATCGGATGATGGGTAATAAGCAGAGTGTTTTCTTCGAGTGAATCGATCAGTGCTTCATCAACGTCTATGCTAAGTGCTACTGTTTTTATGTCGTGATTGAAATCCCCTACTAAAAGCCCTGAGTTATCCCAAGATTCTTGAAGTTCAAATGGTGAGAGTTCATTTAAAAAGTCGTAAATTTCTAAAACTTTCATGATATCTTTTCCAGCTCCTCTCTTGCCTCTTTAAAATCACTGTCTAACTCTAACGCTTGTTGATACATCTCTTTTGCATCTTCAAACTCTTCCATATCTACAAGGAGGTTTCCGTAGTTGTAGTAAGTGATAGGATTTTTGTCGTTAATAAGTAATGATGAATCAAGATGATATTTTGCTTTTTCAAAGTTACCTTGTGTTCTGTATGCAGAAGCGAGTGCCTGATGGATAGCAGGAGAGTTATCATCTAATTTTAGTGTATCTTGATAATACTCTATTGCCTCGTCAACTCTCTCTTGCTGCATTAAAGCGTACCCTATTTTAAATAGTATCTCTGCATTGTTCGGCAATTTGTAATTAGCCTCGCTGTAGATAGCAAGCGCTTTTTGAAAATCACCGTTTTGCATCTCACGGTCGCCTTGAGAAAGGAGAGATTCTATCCTGTCTGTTTCTCTTTGATCGCTATCTTCATCGATATCTTTAAGTGTTTGAATATGTTCGTAAATTTTAAATGCAAAAAATGCCGAAGCTCCGAGCATCAATAGTTGAAAAAAAGTCAATTGTTATCCTTTAAAATTTGTGTATTGAGTAGTGAAATCATTTGCAGAGGATCTACTTGTACACCGTTAATGCGTGCTGAAAAGTGAAGATGAGGCCCAGTAACTCTGCCACTTTCCCCACTTAAACCTATCACCTGCCCTTTTTGTACCAGTTGTCCCTCTTTCACATCAAACTTACTCATATGAAAGTAACAAGTGTATATCCCATAACCATGATCGATAAGTACAGTACCGCCTGAATAAAATCTTTTTGCTACTAGTGCAACTTTACCGTCATTACTTGCTTTAATAGGTGTGCCAACTTTTGCACGAAAATCTGTTCCGCTGTGATACCCTTTGAGTGAACCGTTATAAACTCTCGCTTTTCCAAAATCCGATGTTATTTTACTCTCTAGAGGCATATCAAAAGGCTTCGTAATATAAAGCTTCGGTGTCACGGTGTTATAGATCTGCATTGCCTTATTGTACTCTTTGGAGATTCTTGCTTGTACCTGTTTTGATTTTGGATTTACTTTTGAGCTGTCTACATGAATCTCTTCATGTTTATATATACCCGTTCTCACATCTAGAAAAAGAAGGGTTGATTCTTCCTCTTTCCCTTGAAGATAGTTTACATAAAACTCTTTCGACTCTGCCTTTTCATAGTAACTCACAGGCAAAAGAGCAAAACAACACTCTTTGTCTACAGGTGAATTGACAATAGGAAACTTTTTCTTTCCAAACGTAATGTTTTCATATTTGATTCCATCTTGCTTTGAAAAAGTTATAAGTGCCGTCTTACCGTTTTCAACCTCGTTATCAATACTACGTACCTGGATAGCAAACAGATTAATAAAAACAAATGTTAAAAGCAGTAATATACGCATTAATAATCCTTCATAGCACGAGCGATATCTCTTTTTTGATCTTTGGCTTTAAGATCGTGACGCTTATCGTGAAGCTGTTTCCCTTTTGCAAGTGCTATCTGTATTTTAACAATATTTTTAGCATTAAAGTAAAGCTGCAAAGGCACTATAGTATAACCTTCACGCTCAATCGCTTTTTGGAGTTTCGCCAACTCTTTTTTATGTAACAGAAGCTTACGAGTTCCACGCTCCTCATGTCCGTAAAAATGGTGCGTAGTATCAAGTCTTCCTATATGGGCATTAAATAAAAACGCTTCATTTTTTACAAAACGTATAAAGCTGTCTTTTAAATTCACTCGCCCGGCACGAATACCTTTTACTTCACTGCCCGATAGAACAAGTCCCGCTTCAAACTTTTCCTCGATAAAATAGTCATGATACGCTTTTTTGTTTTTTGCGATCGTCTCGCCCATTACTTTTCTTCTCCTGAATTTACTTCTTGTACTTTAAAAAAGCTGCTTCCGCTACCGCTGAAAAAATAGCCTTGTCTATAATGTTTTTTTAATTGTGGGTACTCTTGAAGTGCCGGAGCAAACAGGTCATTTGCCTCTGTTGCACTTAGGCTCTTTAAAACATCTTTAGAGTTTAACTCTTTTAACTCTTGTGCACGAAACCCGTCTACTGGTTCGTAAAAATTTTCTCTATAAGCTGTATATACCTTAGGTGTAGAGATCTTTACATCGGGAGTATACACATCAAATTTGAGTAACTCCTCCTCAAAAGGCTCAACAATCTCACCGATACCGCCTACATTTGCACTGTCATATCCATAAATAAAAAACGGCACGTCTGCACCAACCTTTAATCCTATAGTTGCTAACTCATTCAAACTCAGACCTAAGTCTAAGACACCGTTACACATCTTTAAGTATGTTGCGGCATCACTGCTGCCACCACCTAAACCTGCAAAAGCTGGGATATTTTTCTCTACTTTAATAGCATGGGTCTGCATCAGCTTTTCGAGCGAAGCTGATTTTGTATACTCTTTAAGTGCTACGTATGCTTTATAGATCGTATTTTGTGACACTTCACAATCAAAGTCACCTATAATCTTAAACTCATTCATTTTTGCATCGAGTTCTGACTTTGAAACAAAAGAGAGCTCATCATAAAGATTATCCACACGCATAAAGCGAGAGATGATCTCATGGTAGTTATCTCTTTTGCCTGTAATTTTTAGAAAAATATTTACTTTAGCATACGCTTTATATTTTTTCATCTCTATTTTCCTAGGAGTTTTCCTAAAGATTTGAGTTCATCTTCATCACTTTTATGTAAAGCGGCTTTATTACTAAGGGCTACTTCACGAGCTAATTCGTCTCTTAGTATTGCAACATCTTTTGGAGCATCAATGCCGAGTTTTACCACTCCGTTTTCAACAGCAACAACTTTTACGACTATATTGTCTCCGATCACGATCGATTCATCCACTTTTCTTGCTAATACTAACATGCAATTCTCCCTAATTCATATGTTACTGCGCCATCTGCTATAGTTATGATTGAGATATTATCTCCATTATCAAGGAAATACGTACCCTCTTCCTGCACCTTTAGATCATCTAAAGCAAGAACTCTTCCAAACTTCACATTCTCTTGATCACCAAGGTAATAGTTTTGAGGTATATTGAGTGAGCTTTTAATATCAAGTGCTTTCTCATCCTCATAAACAAACTGCCCTTCGCACAATCTTTCTAACGCACTCAAACTTCCAGCTTCCAGCCCAAGCTTCTTTGCAATCAAAAGGCCGAGTGAACGGATATAAGTCCCTTCACTTACCGTAGCCTCAAAGGTAACAAAGGGATGGCAGTAGTGAAGCAGTTTCATCTCATAAATTGTTGAGTGTATTTTATTTAAAACGACCTCTTTACCTGCACGTGCCAGATCATACGCGCGCTGTCCGTCTATCTTTTTTGCACTAAAGATAGGGGGCTCATATTCTAGCTCACCCTCTAACGATTTTACGGCTGCCAAGATATCCTCTTGTTGAAACTCTTTTAACATTTTAACATCTTCGATCATCTCAGTATCCAATGAATCACTTTTTGCTCCCAGCCAAAGAGTTGCACGGTACGTTTTTGGAGTTTTGTTTAAAAAACGAAACAGTTTGGTATGAGAACCAAAACCAATTACCAATACACCTTTTGCAAAAGGATCTAAAGTTCCGGAGAAGCCTGCTTTTTTTACTTGATATTTTCTTTTGAGTTTCGAGAGAAAAAGGTTTGAACCGATTCCCGCCGGTTTATACGCTACAAATAAACGATTCATAGTTTCTCTACGAAAGATGCAAGGATCTCCCTTTTGCTTCCTGCAAAATTGATGTTGAGTTTAAATTCACGACCAGATTTACTTACCCCAAGCACACGCCCTGTTCCAAAGATCTTATGGCGAACAAGATCACCTTTTTTATAGGCCGTATTCTTTTCTACCTTCAGTGAGCCCTCGCAAAGTCCTGCTTCATTAAAAAACCTACTCTTCGCTAAGTCGCTTCTTCGACCCTTATAGAATCTGCTTCCTGCATGAGAGAGTGTCAGTGTCTCTTTTGCACGTGTAAAAGCAACATATCCTAAACGACGCTCCTCTTCTAAATCACTTCCGTCACCTACAAGCGGTAAAAATCCCTCTTCCATACCGATCACAAACACATGTTCAAACTCCAGACCTTTTGAAGCATGAATACTCATCATATAGATTGAATCACCTTCAACTTCATCTTGATCGCTTTGAAGCGTTAACTCGTTTAAGAACTCGTCTAAAGAGGTCTCAGGGTGGTTTTTCACAAAGTCTCTAAAGAGTGCATAGAACTCATCCATATTGAGTATGCGTTCTTGAGCGTCAGGCATTCCAGCATAAATATCTTTGAGATGAAAAGTATCTTCTAGCACCTCTACAAACTCGTAAGTAGCATTTTTAGCAACTGCTGCTACATTTTCAAGATTTGTTATAAACTCTTTGAGGGTATTTGCATTTTTCTTCTTCACAAGTGCAACAAGCTCTTCTAATTCAGCCGTTTTAATATACTCGTAGATTGAAGTTCCCTTTTGGTGTGCTGCGAGTTCTATCTTATCTAAACTCGCCTTTCCAAGACCGCGTTTTGGCTTATTTGCTATACGCTTAAATGAGAAATCGTCATGATGATTTGTAATCACACGGATATATGAGATAAGGTCTTTAATCTCAGCACGATCATAAAAACGTACACCACCGACAACTTTATAAGCTATACGTGCACGGTTCAGCCCTTCTTCGATCGAACGTGAAAGTACATTCACACGATACAAGATAGCTATCTCATTTGCTTTTACCCCTGCATCCAAAAGCTTCTGGATCGCAGCAGCAACTTTTCTTGCTTCTTCATTTTCATCCTGAGAGTTAAGAGTTGAGACCTCTTCCCCCTCTCCACGAGTTGCTATTAACTCTTTGCCAAGACGTGAACGGTTATGTTCTATAAGAGCATTTGCAACTTTTAATATAGGTGAACGTGAACGGTAGTTCTCTTGAAGTTTAAAAACATTTGTCCCTTCAAAATCTTCATCAAACTCCATAATATTTCTAATATGTGCACCACGCCAACCGTAGATCGACTGGTCATCATCTCCAACTACACAGATATTATTATGTGTCATACAAAGTTTTTGTAAAAGTTTTAGTTGCAGTTCATTTGTATCTTGATACTCATCGATCATAATATACTGATACTTCTGACTTGTAGCTTCTGCCAACTCTTTATTCTCCTCTAAAAGTTTATATGTCAGTGCTATTAAGTCATCAAAATCTACAAGATTGTTTTCATGGAGATATTTTTCATACTCTCCATAAACCTCTGCAATCTGTTTGTAGTTAAATAGTTCTGCTTGCTTGTATGCATCATCCGACGTCATTAAAGAGTTTTTATATCTTGAGATCTCAGAAGCTATAAGCGGAGTAGGAATATCTGAATTTATTTTTTTAATGATACGCTTTTTATCATCTGTATCGATTACCACAAAATTGTTTTGACGGCCTAAAAGATGGATATTAAACTTCAGAAATAATAGACCGAATTTATGAAATGTACAAAGTAGTGGTGGATATGCGGCATTTTGTATCATTGCCATTGAACGCTCTTTCATCTCACGGGCAGCTTTGTTTGTAAATGTCAGTGTAAGTGTATTTGATGCAGGAATACCTACAGCTTGTATCAAATACGCTAAACGTGAAACAATTGTCGTAGTTTTTCCGCTTCCTGCACCTGCTAAAATCAGAACAGGACCTTCTGTTTGTTTAACAGCAGCACTTTGCGATTCGTTTAATCGTTCAAATATCTTTTCCATTTTATCCACTATAACTATAAATTAAAAATATTATAACAAAAAAAGCTAAAATTATTACAAAACTATTGCAATAATTATAATAATGAGTTATAATTTTAATATTATTATTACTTATAGGAATTATTATGTTAAGAGATTTTGCAAAATTACAAACTTTTTTAATGGTTATCAAAGAGAAAAGTTTTTCTAAAGCATCGGCTAAACTAGGTATCTCTCAACCTGCCGTTACACAACAAATTAAATTTATTGAAGACTACTTAGATACTAAAATTGTTGACAGAAAAAAGAATGGAATTATTCTAACAAAAGAGGGTGAAGATCTCTATAGAATTGCTCAAAGATTAGAAAAAGCTATTCAAAATTCTGAAAAAGATCTTTTAAAGATCATTAACAAAGAGTTTACATTTGTTATGGGTGCATCTTTTGCAATCGGTAACTACATCCTTCCAAACTATCTTGGTGAGATTAAAAAGAGAATTGATAACGAAGTATTTATGAACGTTGATCTCTCTTGTAATATCATTGAGCAACTTGAAGATAAAAAAATTGATGTTGCATTGATCGAATCACCTGTATTTAAAGATGGTATCATCTATAGAGAATGGGTTGAAGACGAACTTGTTGTATTTTCAAACCAACCTATTAAAAAGCATCTAAGTGCTGATGATCTTCTAGAGTTTGACTGGATCTGTAGAAACGAAGAATCTCATACAAGAAGACTTACGAGTGAAGTATTTGAAGAGATGGGTGTTCAGTGTAATAACTTCAATGTTTTGGGAGTTCTCGGAAGCCCTACTGCTATTAAAGAGACTATTATGAATGCTGATAAAAATGCAGAAAGACCGATAGTATCTATCATGTCAAGACACGTAATAAAAAATGAACTTGAAAAAGGGACTCTTTTTGAAGGGCGTCTAAAAAATCATAAAATCACAAGAGAGTTTTACATCGCGTATTCAAAAGAGAGAAAACACGATGCCTTTGTTGACAACGTTGTAAACTATCTTTTATCTCTTCATAGAGTATAAGTTTAATTTTCTAAGAGAATTCACCTGTTCGCAGAGTGAAACTCTTTTCCATTCCGGCTAAACTTTTTACAAAAGTTTGCTCGTTATGGGAGTTTCCACTACTAGAAAATTCTAAAATTTATTTTATAAATTTTGAATTTTCTGGATTCGATAAAAATGTAGCCATTGAGTTCTCTAATCCCTCTTCATCAACCTCTTCAGTTTTCACTTCCTGAGTTTTTTCCGTTTCAATAGCAAGATTGATAAATACCGGTGTTTCATCTATAATAATTTGTAAAATACTCAGCAGAGGTACACTGACAACACTTCCAAAGTTTTCACTTCCAAAACCCGCTTCAAACATCAGATAGTTTTCTTCTATCCTTGCACTCTCAAATGTATATCCAGCAAGGAAAAAGAGTGTTAAGGGGCGGAACTCAGCACTAATCTCTTCAGGTAGAGGAGGATTAAAACTGACATCTTCAATTTTACATAGAATCCCAAAGTTTTGCTCTTTTTCAAAAAATAGAACAATCAACTCTTGTATATTTTTTTTCATCAAGTTCGTAAAATCTTTATCTTGTATCAAGTTATCTAACAAATTATATCCTCTAAATTATCTGACGTAATTATATCAAAATCTATCATAGCATTCATGAGAGCTATTTTTTGAAATTTCAAAATATCTTTATATGAGATATATGTAGCAAATATTTTTTTTTCTTCAAGTAATTTCGCACGCATGGTACCTTCGAGTAAAGGTAGTTTTGGAGTCAGCCAGATATCTCCGTCAAAAAAAGCGATATTAGCAATAGAGGTATCTGTTACAAGCCCATCTTTAACAATCAAAATATCATCACACTCTTCTCTTTGCTCAAACAATTTGTTGATATCTTCTCTATCTTCACACTTTTTACTATACTCGATTGTATCATCAAAAACTAATTTGAGCTTTTTTATCTCACGTTTTGTATAAGGGATATATTCGACTGAGGCATTATCTTCATCGTAAAGGATTCGGCATCGTAATAAACCGCTTTCTTCGGGTTTAATAAGGGAGTATAAATCTAGTTTTCCCTCCCCTATTGTTCGATCAACTCGAGCTTGATGATAGTCTAAATTATAAACTTTTCGGTCAAGAATCTTTATGGTTTCAAGGTATCGTTTATTCACTAAAAAGCTCTGTTGAGAGGTATCTCTCTCCCGTATCACAAAGAATAGTTACAATAGTTTTTCCTTGGAATTCGGGACGCTTACCAACTTGCATTGCCGCATATACATTTGCACCGCTTGAGATCCCAACTAAAAGACCCTCTTTTTTTGCAAGCATTCTAGCCGTTTCAAGAGCATCTTCATTACTTACTTTTATCACTTCACCGTATACAGATGTATCTAAGATATCAGGTACAAAACCGGCACCTATCCCTTGAATCTTGTGTGGAGATGGTGCTTCGCCCGAAAGGATAGCACTTGCTTCAGGTTCTACGGCAAAAATAGCTATATTTTGTACCTCCTCTTTTAAAACTTTTGAAGTCCCCGTAATAGTTCCACCTGTACCGACACCCGCTACAAATGCATCTAACTCTCCGTCAGTATCGGCTAAAATTTCACGAGCCGTTGTAAGTGTATGAATCTCAGGGTTTGTCGGGTTTTGAAACTGTTGTAAAATGATAGAGTTGTGTGTAAGGGCTTTTAACTCTTCAGCTTTTGCAATTGAGCCTTTCATCCCTTTTGCAGCTGGCGTTAAAACAAGTTCAGCTCCCAATGCTTTTAAAAGGTTACGACGCTCTATACTCATAGAATCAGGCATAGTAAGAATTAATTTTAGTCCTAATGCTGCACAATTTGCTGCAAGTGCGATCCCCGTGTTTCCACTTGTCGGTTCTATAATCGTAGTATCATCTTTAATAACACCACTTTCAATCCCACGGCGAATCATATTCATTCCGATTCTATCTTTTACAGAACTTGTAGGGTTCATAAACTCACATTTACCTACAATGTTAGCACCTGAGAGTTCTGATGCCGTATTGATTCTTACAAGTGGAGTATTTCCTACCAGTTCCGTAATGTTATTTGCTATTTTCATCTTCTTAGTCCTTATCCTCAAATTTTATCTTAAAAATGTTATTGACACAAATATCTACCATCTTATAGACTTCTAAAAAACCTTCAAAACCGTTAAAAAAGTATGGATCGGGCACATCTGCGCCATCATAACCAAACTCTCCCAGTTTTACAAGATTTTTAGCTCCGAGTTTTTGTAAGTCATTATAGTTACTATCATCGAGTGCTACAACAAGATCAAAATCTTCAAAATCCCTTTTTGTCACTTTTCTTGCACGGTATGATGAGATATCTACATCGTTTTGTCGTGCCACCTTTACCGAGTTTTCACAAGGTGCTTCACCAAGGTGCCAGTCACCTGTTCCTGCAGAGTCAATATTTATATTCAAGTTCTTTTCCTCTGCTATTTTTCTAGCAATTCCTTCAGCTAAAGGTGAACGGCAAATATTTCCTAAACACACAAATATAATTGAATTCATACAATTACCTATTTTTTGATATTATTATACTAAAAAAGTGGACAGTTATCTAATGCAGGGTATAAGCTTGCATAGTTTACTGAAGAAAATTCAGAGGTTATGAAAGAGGTCTAAATGGCGACATATTATAGTGACGGTAAAAAACTTGTTGATGTAGAATACGATACGATTGTGGAAGTTGGTGATACGGTGGATGGAATGAGAGTTCTCTCAACTAATGCAAAATCGCACGAGGAATATGCAGTATTTTTACTTGAACCAAATACGAGAGTTACTTGTTATGTGTTTGACGAAGTGTTTATTATAGGGAAGATGGACGGTTTTGAAAACCTTCCGCAAGCAGTCGAAGCCTGGAATAACGACGAGATCTAAGAAAGCTCTCAACACTCTTTACAGTGCCCTTTAAAAACTGTGTCTATGATCTCATTAGATCACTTACTGCTAACTAGGTTTCTACCACTGTTTTTAGAGATATAAAGAGCTTCATCTGCTCTTATAAGTGTAGTCTCTATAGATTCATTTTCATGATAGCGCGTCAATCCTATACTGATAGTGAGTTTATATTTTTTTACAAAGAGATGTTGTTCAACCTTATCTTTTAAGTTGTGTGCAAACTGCTTTAAAGACTCACTGTTTAGTTCAGGTACGATAATTAAGAACTCTTCACCACCCCATCGTCCAACTACGTCACTCTCTCTTGAATTCTCTTTTAAGATAACTGCCAACTCTTCTAATACCTTATCACCTACATGGTGTCCGTAAGTATCATTTATTTGTTTAAAATGATCGATATCTAAAATCATAACACCGAAATGTGTCCCATAACGATCAGCTCTGTTTTTTTCCTCTTCAAGTGCCTGGTCGAGTCTTGTACGGTTATAAAGCTGTGTAAGTTTATCTGTAATCGCAATTTCCTGTAACTCTTCATATGCCGCTTCAAGTTTGTCATTTGCTTCTTGTAGACTCTCTTTTAAGCATTGTTGTTTTCTATACAAAAGATATCCTACTACAAATATAAAACTAAAAAATGCAATCACTTTCCATAGGATCTTATAATCTACTTCTTGATCATACTTTATTGAGATCCATTTATTAAAAATATTTCTATTTTCTTCTTGAGAAAGGCTATTGACAGCTTTTTGTAAAACACTCAATAATAATGGATCGTCATTACGTACACCTATACCAAGTGTCCAAGATTCCTCAATTTTTCCGGTAATTTTTAGTTTACCAATATAGTTATTTTGTAATTTGTAACCAATACTTGCAAGTGTACCTATATAACCAAACAGTTCTCCATCACTTACCCGTTTGAGTCCGTCATCAATATCTTCAACTTCTACTATATTCAAAGATGGATATTTAATCTTTAAAAGTTCAGCAAAAGCGTAACCCTTACATATACCGATTTTTTTCTTTTCTAAATCTTTGATATCACTTACAAAAGGTACTTCCAACTTTGTTGCTACAACTAAAGGTATCACTAAATACGGCGATGTAAAGTTCATATACTCTTTTCTTTTTGGCGTTTCCATAGCAAGAGAGAAGATATCACATTTACGTTCTTTAGCAAACTCAATCGATTGGGTCCAAGTATTCGTCGGGATCACTCTAAAGTTTGTTGCAAGCGTTTTTGAAAATGCTTGAAAATAATCTGCCGTCATCCCTTCATATTTTCCATCTTCATTGAAATGTTCAAAAGGCATCCAATTAGGATCGATACACATAGTGATCTCTTGATGCTTAGCTAAATACTCTTTTTCTTTTGTTGTTAATTCTGTATCTAAAGCATAATCACTATATAGTGCTCCACGAAGATTTATCTCTTTTTTCACTAATCCTAAAAGTTTATAAACATCATAAATTCTTTGTAGTTTCTGCTTCTCGATAGTACCTAGTGTATCTGTTGTATAATAAGCTAATTTTTTCAACTCCTCCGCTTCATAAAGTAAAGCTTCTTTTGTCTTATGCAAAGAATTGTATTTATTATAAATAACATCTACTGTTTCATCTATATGTTCAAAAGCATATTTCCACCCTTGCAATGATGCAGCTCGAAAACGCTTTACTTCTTGAGGGTTATCCTCTATATACTCCTGACTTGTAATAAGAAGGTCACTGTAAAAGTCAAAGCCATAATCTTTTGGATTAAATATAAGCGGTTTTCCCCCTAAAGATTTAAAAACATAAACCTCATTTGAGATATAAGCAGCTATAAGGTCTGTTTTACCGTTTAAAAGATCTTCGGGATTAAACGATGGTTGTATCACTTTTACATCCTTAGGCATAATCCCTTGAGAAAACATCATAGAAAACAGTGATATATCTATATCTTTTGTTGCCATGATTCTTTTATTTTTAAAATCCTGGATACTCTTTATATCGGAGCTTTTATTTGCTAATAATACAAGAGGACTTGATTGGAACATTGATGCTAGGTATACAATCTTCTTACCGTTTGAGATATCTATTAATGAAGTTGCTCGACAAGTAGCATACTCACTTTTACTTTGAATCACATCATCTTCCATATGGATTCCGGGTTTCCATTCTTTGAGCTCTACATCAAGCCCCGCTTTTTTATAAAAGCCTTTCTCTTTTGCTATAATATAACCGGCAAATTGAAACTGATACTTCCATTGCAATTGCAGAGATACTTTCTTAAAGTCTTTCGCAGAAGCAACACTAACAGAGAGTAATAACGCTATCAATATATGTACAAGTTTTCTCATCTTATTTCTCTCGAAGTTCGTTTCTAATAGCTAAAAACTGCTCTAAATGTTCAAAAAACAAATCTACTAGCTTAGGGTCAAACTGCTTACCCCTTTCATCTTTAAAAAGTTGAAATATTTTATCATCTTCCCACGCTTTTTTATATACCCTCTCAGAACCCAGTGCATCAAATACATCCGCTATAGCAGTAATACGTCCGTAGATATGGATATTTTCCCCTTTTAATCCTCTTGGATATCCGCTACCGTCATACTTTTCATGGTGTTCATGTGCAACTATCGCTGCCGCTTTTAAAAGTTCACGTTTAGAGTTTATAAAAAGTGTATGCCCTTTTGTTGCATGCGTTTTCATTATATCGAACTCTTCTTCAGTTAACTTGCCGGGTTTGAGTAAAATAGCATCGGAGATCGCAATTTTTCCTATATCATGCATTGGAGAGGCCATACGAAGAAGTTCTATCTCCTCCTCTTCAAGCCCATATAGTTTTGCCAGTAGTGCAGAGTATTCAGCAACACGCTTTACATGGTAACCTGTCTCTTGTGAACGGCTTTCAGCCAGTTCCCCCATTCGCTCAAGTATCTCACGCTGCGTTTCAATAATCTCGTCTTGAAGATTATATATCTCCGTAATATCTTGACGGATTGCTATATATTCGACTATATTGTCATAAGAATCAAGTATAGGCTTGATCGTCGCTTGAACAATGTAAGTCTGCCCATCTTTTTTTCTATTTTTTAAGATCCCCTGCCATGTTTTTTTCTGCTTGAGCGTATCCCACATCTCTTTATATAGATGGGAAGGCATATCTTCATGTCTTACAATTTTATGAGGTTTACCTAAAAGCTCCTCTTTCGTGTAACCGCTAATCTTACAAAACTGTTCATTAACATAAACAATAATCCCTTTTTCATCTGTTTTTGAGATAATCGTCCCCACATCAACAGCATCTTTATATTGACGGAGCAAAAGTTCATTATCGTTGAGATAGCTTTGAAGTTGTTGATTAGTATGATATAACTCCAGTGTAGTACGCTCTAAAATGTGTTCCGTTTCCTCTCTCGCTAAACGCTCACGCTCCAACATTCTAAGCAGAACTTCCTTAGGGAGATTATGCATTGTTTTTTACCTCAAAGATATATACGGGACACTCTGTGTTATTTATAACTCTATAACGGTCTGTCTGCTTCATCGTTAACCTTGAAGAATCGTTAAAATATTTTAAACACCCGCGCATTAAACCGTATACAAAACCGGGAAGGTTTCTAGGACTGGCATATTCAATAATGATCTCTTCATCCGATTTTCGTTCAATAAAAAACTTAGGGAATTTAGCATCCGGATATAACTTTTTAAGTTCATTAAAATGGATTATGTTCAACTTTTCTAGAAAATCGTAAGGGTTATTGAGATGCAAAGGGGTATTTGCCCCTTTGTAGGAGTGTTTAAATCTATTTAAAAGATAAGCGAATGCATACTCTCCAAATGCTTCTATAACCTGTTCTCTTGAGTTGTCAAAAAGTCTTGTGGAACTGTCAATAAGTGAAAAAAGACACTTACTGCTATAGTTTGCAGCAGCAGAAAAACCACCATGATTTGGATATTCCTTTTCGTTTAAAATCTCATCTAACGTTATGTATCCAAACTTATCTTTTATAAAGTCTATATATGTTCTAAATATTATTCCACGCATCTTTTTTTATTATCATCTTATCTTTTTCAAATTATACAAATATGCCCTTGTAAAACTACTTAGGAATTGTACTTAATGGCTTACTACAGTGATATCCTTGAGAATAATCAATTCCCAGCTCTTTTACTTTTGTAAGGATCTCTTCATTCTCAACAAACTCGGCAATTGTCTTAATCTCCATTTTTTTAGCAAAATCTATAATAGTAGAGACTACAAGCTCTGCATCTGTATTGGTATCAATATCTTTAATTAGCGAACCGTCTATTTTAATATAGTCTGTTTTTAAACGCATCAGGTATTCAAAGTTACTGTATCCTGTTCCAAAGTCATCAATGGCTATTTTACATCCATGTTTTTTTACATTATGGATAAACTCTAAAACCTCATCAAAGTTTTCTATCGATTCCGATTCTACGATTTCAAAAACAACACGTTCACCGATACCGTAAGTTTCTAACATTTTACAAATAAAGTTTCTAATCTCCTCATTTAAGATATCTTCTATTGTCAAATTAAGTGAGAACTCTACATCTTTTTTCTTAAAAACCTCAAACGATTTCTCGATCATAATCTGTGTAATCTCTATGTAGTGTTTTGTCTTCTTAGCAATATCCAAAAAGAAAAACGGTGATATCAACTGCCCGTTATCTTTGAGTCTTACCAAACACTCATACTTTTCCCATTCTCTGTTTTCATTATTAACAATTGGCTGAAAAACAGGGACAATATTATTGTTTGCTATCGCCTCTTTTATTTTCTTTGTCCATTTGATATTGTTTTTATATTCATCGTTTAGCGAGATATCGTCATGATACGTCACAATATCTTTATTGTGTCTTTTTGCAATTCTAAGTGCCATATCTGCCGTTGTTAGAAGTTTCTCTTTAGGTTCATATGAGATTGACATAGAGAAGTTAAAAGTAATTAACTCCCCATCTATATCTATCTGTACTTTTGAGATCTCCTCTCTTAAAGCCATTAATGCATTGTTAAAGACTTTTGCTTCAATCTGCGGATGAAATATTACATATTCATCACCTTGAAGATGGTACACTTGAAGCTCTAAGTCACACTTGCAGCTACCCATCTTCTGACCAAACTCCTTAATCACATAATCTCCAACTTCATGACCGTAAAAATCATTTATTTGTGAGAAGTTGTCTATATTTAAAATAGCTAAAGCACCTTGTGTACTTTCATGTATGTCATTTACAAGTTTGTATCTACTTCCAAGACCTGTTAAAAGATCCGTATTTAACATCTCGTCAAGTTGTTTTTGCTGCTCAATCATTTTTGTAACATCATGTCTTACCGCAATATACTCAATGATATTATTCTCTTCATCCAAAATCGGCAAAATAACAATATCTACCCAATAATCTTCTCCGAATTTATCTTTATTTTTAAGCGTTTGTTTCCACACTTTTTTCGCTTCAATCGTTTTCCAGAGATCGCGAAAAAGTGATTTTGGATTATCGGGATGTCTTAAAATACTATGCGGACGCCCCAATACTTCAGTTCTCGTATATCCGGTAACTTTACAAAATTTGTCATTTACATAGGTAATATTTCCAGTGCGATCCGACTTACTAACGATACTTGATTCATCCATAGCAAGTTTATGACTTCTAAAAAGGGAGAGTGTTTTTTCTAACTCAATCTCAACCTCTTTTTGATGTGTAATATCTTGAATTGTACCGACAGTCTTGGTCGCATTGCCATCCTTATCATAATAATGTTCCCCTGTTTCTTCAACATACTTGACCCTATTGTCTTTCATCAATAGTCTGTGTTGAACAAGGTATCTCTTTTTTTTCTCTAAGGAGTTTGCATACACTTGATCAACTAGTTTACGGTCATCTGGATGTACCGCATTTAAAAACAACTCATACGAAGGGGTAGTACTCTCTTTATCTAATTCAAAAAGTTTATATACCTCATCTGACCAAAAGAGTTTATCGTTAGCTACATCATAGTCCCAGTTTCCAAGATTTGCCAAAGCTTGAGCTGCCTGAAGTTTCTCCTCATTTTCAATCGCCCTGGTAAGATTCTTTTCACTCTCGGTAATATCAATAAGATAGCCTATAAAGTGGGTAATATTCTCATCTTCATCATAGAAAATTGTTGTCGTGTCTTGAACCCATCTATACTCACCCACTCCATTTTTTATTCTGTAAGGCTCATGAGTAAAAGAGTTCTTTCCATTTTTACAAGCAGATTTTACTTCATTTTTGACACGCTTTATATCATCTTTATGCACTAACTCTACATACACAAGGTTTCTCTCTAAGAACTCTTGAGGATCGTAATGAAAATTTTCTTTTATATTCCCGGAAACAGTTTCGATAGTCCAGTTGCTGTCATTTTTCCACACAAATGAAACCATCGGTCCCAAATTGAAAAAATCGCTGTTTATAAAAGAAAAATAATCTTTCAGTTTCGTGCGCATTACTCGTTTCCTTACCCTGTTTAATAAAAATTTCTTCCCATTTTTATATAGATATTATATAATGTTATTCATAAAAAGCGTTAATTATATTACTATAAAATCACATTATTATCACAATATAGTCTCTAAAACCCATTATTATTGTAAGAGTGTTTCTAAAGAGGTCATCTTTTTTACAATCATAGGTTTAATCCCTTTTGAAATTAAAGAATTTTTCAACCCCTCCCCTATTTGTGAGCTTACAAAAAGATTGACGTTGTGTTCTAAAAATAGTTTCGGCAGAACTATTGCCAACTTCTTTTTATCACTATATACGGGATTCTCTAGTTTTTTTATAAAAGAAACCTTATCTTGTGTCATTTTATAGACAAAGATGTATTGCTCCATCGGTGAGATCTTCTCAAAATTATCCTCATTCTCCATACAGATAGCCACAATTATCTCATCTTTATCATCCTCTATCTCTATTTTATATCCACTTACTATTCCCAAAGAGAGTTTATAGCGAGCATTTTTTAAAATTCTTGTAAATGTCGGACGTGAGATCTCCATTTTTTTAGCAGCTTCCTCTTGATACAATCCTATAAGATCCATCAGATATATTGCTTCGATCTCCTCATGCAGCAAAGTGACTTTTCCATCAGGCTTTACACCTTCGGGGACAAATTTTTTATACTGAGGTTTAAAATTTAAATTGCGATTACTCTTTGTTCTTGCCATAATTTACCCTTTAATATTACAATCTTAGCAGATGTTAATTTAAATTTTCTTGACATATGTTCATAATGATGGCATAATTTGGACATATGTTCATTAAGGATTAGTTATGAATAATATAAAATCTATTTATATGTTTTATCTGGACGGCTTTAAAAACATGAAAACAGGGAAGACTTTATGGAAGATAATCTTCTTGAAGTTAGCTGTGATTTTCCTGTTTTTAAACTACTTTATTCACGATAGATCGTTAAATACAGAGTATAAAACAGAAGATACGAAAATTAATTTCGTATATAACAACTTAATAGGAGAATAAGATGGAAGAACATTTAGTTGATTGGTCTAGAGCTCAGTTCGCTCTAACTGCAATCTATCACTTTTTATTTGTTCCACTTACACTTGGGCTTGGATTTATAGTTGCCATTATGGAGACTATATATGTAAAAACAGGCTCATCTGAATGGAAAAAAATCACACAGTTTTGGATGACACTTTTTGCTATCAACTTTGCTATAGGTGTAGCTACGGGACTTATCATGGAGTTTGAATTTGGTACAAACTGGGCAAACTACTCTTGGTTTGTCGGTGACATTTTTGGTGCACCTCTTGCAGTTGAAGGGATACTCGCCTTTTTTATGGAGTCCACTTTCTTTGCTGTTATGTTTTTCGGCTGGAACAAAGTGGGTAAAAAATTTCACCTCCTTTCAACATGGCTTGTAGCAATTGGTTCAAACCTCTCAGCTCTTTGGATTCTTGTAGCAAACGGCTGGATGCAATACCCTGTAGGGATGACTTTTAATCCCGACACTGTTAGAAACGAGATGACAAACTTCTGGGACGTGCTTTTCTCACCTGTTGCGATCTCTAAATTTTTACATACGATCGGAAGCGGTTATGTTATCGCAGCCCTTTTTGTTGTAGGAATCAGTGCATACTACCTTCTGAAAAAAAGAGATGTACTTTTTGCTAAAAGGTCTATGATCATAGGTGCTACGTTTGGCCTGATCACATCTCTCTTTTTAACACTTAGCGGTGACGAGTCTGCACACCAGGTAGCCCAACACCAACCTGTAAAGCTTGCAGCTATGGAAGGGTTGTATGAGGGAAGAACTGAAGCTGGAATCGTTGCAGTTGGTATGTTAAATCCTGAAAAAACTTTAACAAATGATGCAGAGCCTTACATTTTTGAACTTGAAGCTCCGTATGCGCTTTCGCTACTTGGATATCATGATATTGATGCCTTTGTACCGGGACTAAACGATCTTGTATATGGGAACAAAGAGCGCGGAATTATGAGCGTAGAGGAGAAGATGGTTCGAGGTAAAATTGCGGTTGCGGCTTTAGAAGATTACAAAGAGGCAAAAAAAGCAAACGATGAGCAAAAAGCACTTGAAGCAAAACAGATCCTTGATCAAGATATGAAATATTTCGGTTACGGGCATATTAAAACAGCTGAAGATGTAGTACCGCCGATTGGGCTTACATTTTACGCATTTCATATTATGGTCTCTCTCGGCGGCTGGTTCTTAGTACTCTTTAGTGTACTTCTGTACCTCTCAACTAAAAAGGATATCTCACGATATACACTAATTTTAAAATCAGCAGTACTCTCTATCCCTCTTGGATACATTGCGGCTGAAGCGGGATGGATTGTAGCGGAAGTTGGTCGTCAGCCATGGGCTATTCAGGATTTAATGCCTGTAAATATTGCCGCAACTCAAATAGCGACAACAAATATACAGATAAGCTTTTGGATGTTTGCATTTTTATTTACACTTCTGCTAGTAGCTGAGATAAAAATTATGCTCAAACAGATTAAAATCGGACCGGATGGAGGACACTAAGATGGGTTTTGGAGATTTAGAACTTTTAACATTACAACAATACTGGTGGTTCATCGTTTCGCTTCTTGGTGGACTTTTTGTATTTATTATGTTTGTCCAGGGCGGACAAACTCTGATCGATACACTCTCGGAGAATGAAACTGAAAAGACGATGCTCATTAACTCGATCGGCCGTAAATGGGAACTTGGATTTACAACCCTCGTACTTTTTGGAGGGGCTCTTTTTGCAGCTTTTCCGCTCTTTTACTCAACTAGTTTCGGCGGTGCATACTGGGTATGGCTGGCTATTTTGTTTTGTTTTATTATCCAGGCGGTTAGCTATGAGTACAGAACAAAGCCAAACAACTTTTTAGGACAAAAAGTTTATGAGAGTTTTTTAAAAATAAACGGGAGCCTTGGGGTATTTTTGCTCGGTGTTGCGATCTCTACATTTTTCAGCGGTGCAGAGTTTCACCTAAACGACAATAACTTTGTTCTTTGGGACAATCCTCTTAGAGGTCTTGAAGCACTTGCAAACCCTTATAACTATCTGTTAGGTTTTGCTTTAGTATTTTTAACAAAGATCTCAGGCGCACTTTACTTTTTAAACAACATTGACCATCAGCCAATTCGTGAGAGAGCGGTGAGTTCAATTAAGTTCAATATGCCGATCTTCCTGGTATTTTTCGTAGGATTTACTGCTTGGCTACTTTTAAAAGACGGTTACTCAGTGGATCCTAACGGAGTTGTTGTATTGGAGCAATACAAGTACCTGAACAACTTCCTTGAGATGCCTATAGTTCTCGGTATGTTTATTGTGGGTGTAGCTATGGTTGTGATCGCCGTATTTGTTGCCGTTGTGTACGGATTTACTTGTTGTATCAGAACTGCAGGTGTCGGAATAGTTGTTACTGTTACAGCTGTTTTACTCAATGTAGGTTATAACAATACGGCGTATTATCCTTCACTAACAGATCTGCAAAGCAGTTTAACAATTGTTAATTCATCAGGGAGTCACTACACGCTGATGGCTATGAGTTATGCTTCATTGATGGTACCGTTTGTTTTAGCGTATATCGCTTATGCATGGTATTCGATGGACAGAGTAAAAATTACAAAAGAAGAGATTGAAGCACCAGATGCTCACAACTACTAGGAGTCTATAATGGAATATTTAGCAGAATTGGGTTGGCTGAGTCTTTGGCCGATCGTAATATATTTAGGTTGGAAGTTTAGTGTAAAAAATGTTTTAAAATTTGAGGAGAAAGAGTCATGATCGCAATTCCCGTAAAAACGAACAATGAAAATCCGGCACTAAGCCCGCTCTTTGGCAAAGCAAAATGGTTTGCATATGTAGATAGAGATGGCAATATCTCAATTGAAAAGAACGAAACGCAAAGCGGTCGTGTAGTAGTTGATAATATGATTGCAAAAGGTGTAGATACTATACTCTTTCATCATATGGGTGCAAACCCTTTTATGCTTCTGCAAAAGGCAAATATAGAGTGTTTCTACGGTGGTGATGAGAGAATCTTGCTGCAAGATTTACTCTCTAATCTACAAAACGAAGAACTTGTAAAAGTTGATAGCACAAACATGACACAATATCTTGAAGAGGGTAAACACGATCACTCTCATGATCATTCACACCATCATTAAACAACTTTTTTAGACGATTACTATAGATTATATGTGTATAATATACTCTATAGTGTCTTTGAAGGAGTCAATATGAAAAAGCTTATTACAATCACTACCCTCTCTACTCTCCTCTTCATCAATGCAAATGCTGCAGAACACAATTACATTGGATTGGATATAGGAAATACTACAGCGAAATATACAGCTACATCAATAGGCCTCGGGATCAATGAATCGAGCAATGATGATGGTGGTTCACAAACATTAAAGATTGGTCACTATTTCAACGACAATCACAGAGCGGCAGTGCTTTATCATAATATCAATGCAGAAGATGCAAAGTTTGGAATGTTGTGTCTAGAATACGATTATCTAATTGGAGAGAATCCACTCAAACCGTTTGCAGGGGTAATACTTGGATACGGAAGATATGATCTCGATAATTATGATTTTAATATAGATGGAGCAATGTATGGTGTTCAGGCCGGTCTTAATTATGAGATAAACTCATACTTTTCTCTTGAAGCGGGATATAGATTTATAAAATCTACAATGAATGAAACATATCGTGAATCAGGGTATGATGCCGACTTTAAAGTTGATAATTTTCGCAATTGGTTTATAGGTTTTAATTTCAATTTTTGATTTAAAATAAATATTGTAGAAGTTTAATGGTGCGATCGGAGGGATTTGAACCCTCACACCCTAGGGCACTACCCCCTCAAGATAGCGTGTCTACCGTTCCACCACGATCGCATTAAAGAAAAAAAGCCCAACTCAAAAAGAGTTAGGCTTTGAGAGGTACTTTTAGATAATCGTTAAAGATTAACCTAAAAATGGGTTAGCGTAAAGAGCGATTAATGCAACAACTAGTGCATAAATAACTTGCGCTTCGATCATTGCTAAAGCGATGAACATTGTAGTCATAAGTTTAGCACCTAGACCTGGGTTACGTGCAGTACCAGCGATAGTTGCAGCAGCAGTGTGACCCATACCGATAGCACCACCAAGTGCAGCTAAACCAAGACCTAGACCAGCAGCGATCATAGAGTAAGCTTTAAGAGTTTGGTTAGCAACTTCACCCTCGTTAGCTAAAAGTGCAGCAGAAAATGCTACTAAAAGAAAAAGAATTTTTTTCATAATATATCCTTAAAAGTTTTACAATCCGTTCGGATAGCGTAACCTCATCATAAGATGAAGCAACCTAAACATAAATGCCTAGATTTCCCTACTAGAAATTGATAGCGCAATTTTACAAGAGAAGTGCTAAATAAAAACTTATACTGCTAAATTTTTATTTTTCTGCTACTAACTTTGCATCAAATCTATTTTTCACATCTAAAAAACTGTCTAAATTTTCAAAAAAGAGATCAATTAAATCGGGATCAAAATGTTTCCCTTTCTCCTCTTTAAAAAGATCTAGTATTTTTTCTAATTCCCACGCTTTTTTATAAACTCTGTCATGTCCTAAAGCATCAAATACATCGGCAACAGCAGTGATACGACCGAAAATATGGATATCACTCCCTTTTGTGCCTTGCGGATAACCTGTTCCGTTCCATTTTTCATGATGTGTATATGCTACCATTGCAGAGGCTTTAAGAATATCTCTTTCAGAGTGTTTGAGCATCTCATAGCCTATCTCTGCATGTGTTTTCATTATCTCATACTCTTCGTCTGTTAATTTACCAGGCTTGTTTAAGATGCTATCCGGTATACCAACCTTTCCGATATCGTGCATTGGACTTGCTTGTTTTAATAATACAGCTTCCTCTTCACTTAAACCATAATATTTTGCTAACAAATAAGAGTACTCAGCTACCCTTTGAACATGGTCTCCCGTTTCCTTACTTCTGGTTTCACCAATAGCACCCATCTTCTCCACTACCTCTTTTTGAGTGCTTACGATCTCAGCATTAAGTCTATAGATATCAGTGACATCAAACATCACTTGAATAAACTCTACAATTTCACCACTTTTATTTTTAATAGGATAGAATAGTGTCTTAGTTATAAACTCACTTTTATCTTTTGCGATATTTGTAATAATTTCCTTTACTGTTTCTTTATTCTTCAAGCGATAGAGTATCTGATCACATAAACCTTCATCCTGATGTTTTTTATGTCTAATATCTCCACAGTTTTTACCAACAAGTTCTTCTCTATTATATTTACTAAGTTTAAGAAACTTATCGTTTACATATTTAATATTATTATTTACATCTGTTCTTAATACCGCAGTTGATAAGTTAATCGCATCTTCATATTGTTTAAAGTAATAAAGGTTCTCTTCTAGATTTTCTCTTGAAGACAATACTTCATTTTGTAAAATCTGTTTTACAGCTTCGAGTTTAGTTACATCATTTCTAATACCTATATATTCTCTAAAACTTCCATCTTTATAGTAAATAGGTGCTACTTCAGAAACAACCCAATAGTCAGATCCCTGCTTCGTTCTATTTTTAACTAGTCCCTTCCATATTTTTCCTGACTGAATAGTTTCCCACATATTTTTGAAAAGTTTAGAATCTGTATCGGGATGCCTTACAATATTATGTGCTTTTCCAACTAATTCATCGCGTGTATACCCTGAAATCTTTTCAAAGTTTTTATTTACATCAGTAATTTTTCCAGAGCTGTCTGTAGTTGAGAAAATTGATGCAGATGCCACTGCATTTTTAAATTGCTCCAAATAATGAATATTTTCATCAAGATCTTTACTCGTCTCTTTAATCAAAGTTGTTAAAGCAGATAAACGTACCTCTTCATCACTTACCTCTTCCTCTGTTATATTCATATCTAAGGTATTAGCTTTCTCTACATTTTCATTCAAGGTAACGTATGTAGTAGTAATATTTAAAAGATTGTTATCGCAGCTAGTGCTATTATGAAAAAACTCACCGTATGTTATAAAACCTGAACTAGTTCCAATAGAGTTAAGCGTTTGTATCTCTTTATTTAAAAAATTCCCAAGCATTTGACGTCTTGCACCACAGGTATAAACAAAAGTCGCTTCATTCACTTTCTCGTTGTGTATCTTTAAATGTTCAATGTTTTTATGCTCTATCGTACCAAGGTCTGCAAAACCGAATCGAACATGTTGACCTTCGGGAATATTACCTGCAAAAGTGATACTTCCCTCTTCATAATTAAAAGCTACAAGAGCTCTTGCTACTTCAGTGTCTCCCATATTAAGTACTAATGGGAATTGAGAACCGTGTTTGAGTAAGTTATCTCGAACAGTTTTACCTAGATATCTCTCAAAAATATCAATGACGGGTAGATGATCGAGTTCATAAACTGTCGGGCCGTTTGCTTTTGTTACAAGCATCTCTTTACCGATCGTTTCCCAATTAAATAAGTAATCTGCCTTTACTTGAAGTACTTTAGAGTCTATAATGGCAAAAACTATATCACTATCGTCATTATCATTAGCGCTAATATAATTAGAATGGAACTTAAAATCATCACCTGCATTACCGCCGACAACAACTAAATTTGGATTCTCTTGGGCAAATCTTTGAAGTATATCAGATGCATCAATTTTAAATGTGTTTGCAAAAGCAATTAGTAACTTCGTGTCATTTGTGAGATAATTTACTTTTAAATCATTGATAATCTCTTCAGTACTACTGTTATAATAACCTGTAGCTTTAATACTCGAATTCTCAAAAATAGAAAATGATAAAACTATTTTATTATCGGAGATTTTTCCATCATGTACTATACCTGCCGTTGTAGTAGTAATGATAGAAGCACCCTCTAATAAAGTTTGAAGTTCGTTTTTTATTTTTAAAACTTCCATATAAAGTGTATTTGAACTGAAAAGTTGTATCAATATCTTCTTTTGATTACTAACTTGAATATTATTGACAACAAACTGTTCTAAATCATCTTTATTAGTATATTCATAATTGATTTGCTTCATTAAAACTCCGCTTTAATTTTAACTTTTTATTCAGAATCTTTGAAATTTAATTATTTTATCATACAAATCATAGCACATTCTCTTTTTTTTAGCTTAAAAACAATGCACTATTCTTATTTTTTAAATTTTAAATCTATATCTAATAAGTTGTAAATTGAGTAAATACAGCCTATAAATAGGTCTTTATAAGCCATGAAGATTCTTTCTCAATTAAAATATACATCTATTATTCCATATATAGTTGTGTAATTGAGTAAAGATCAGTCCAACAAAAAGTTGGACTAAAAAAGATATTTGAGTAAAAGTAGTTAAACCATATAGGTTTTAAAAGTTATACCATAGATAAAGAGATCTTATTACCTTTAAACTCAATAATCTCTACCGTTACTTTGTCACCTTCATTTAATACATCTCTTACATTCTCTACTCTGTTTTTAGAGATTTTAGAGATATGAAGAAGCCCGTCTGTACCATCTGGAAGCTCAACAAAAGCACCAAAATCAACTATACGTTTTACAGTACCTTCATATTTGTCACCAACTTCGTACTTAATTTTTGCAACTTTCGGTTTTGACACGATAGAGTTGATATGCTCTTTTGCACCTTCAATACCGGCTTTGTTTGTACCTGTAATTTTAACTTTACCCTCTTTTTTATCTATATCGATAGCAACTTCAAACTTCTCAATAATTTCACGAATAGTTTTTCCTGCCTGACCAATAATCTCACCGATAAAACTAGGATCGATATGGAAGAAATCAGTTGTTGGAAGTACACCGTCATTAAACTCGATTTTGCTTTGAGCTTCAAGCATAATGTCGATAATGTGAGTACGACCCTCTTTTGCTTGGTAAAGTGCCTCTTTTAAAACTTCCAGTGAGATACCACCAAGTTTTATATCCATCTGCATAGCAGTGATTCCGTCTTTTGAACCCGTTACTTTAAAGTCCATATCACCGTCGTGATCTTCAAGTCCCATAATATCTGAAAGAATAGCATACTTGTCACCTTCACTTACCATACCCATCGCAATTCCGGCAATAGTATCTGAAGTATCGATATCAGCAGCTTTAAGTGCCATATATCCACCACATACAGTAGCCATTGAACTTGAACCGTTTGACTCCAGGATCTCAGAAACTAAACGGATAGTCTTTCCATCAGTATCTACGATCGGCTCTAGAGCACGTTTAGCTAAGTTACCGTGCCCAAGTTCACGACGCTTTGTTCCCATGATTGGGCTTGCTTCACCAACAGAGAAACCTGGGAAGTTATAATGCACCATAAAGTTTTCGTTTTGTGTACCTTCATCTGTTAATGTTTCAAACATTTGCGCATCTTTTGGCCCACCTAAAGTAAGTACTACAAGAGCCTGTGTTTGTCCACGTGTAAACAGACAAGATGAATGTGCAGCCGGAAGTACGTTTGTATCGATCGTAATTGGTCTTACTTCATTTAAAGCTCTTCCGTCAGCACGTACTTTCTCATTTAAAATTTGAGAACGAACTTGGAGTTTTTTCACATTTTCAATCGCAGCTTTTAACTCTGACTCATCCCAATCCTCTTTTGCTTCTAAAATAGATTTTCTTAAGTTTCTAAGAGCTGAAGAACGTTCAGATTTTGCCATTTGATTCATAGCATCTTTAATGTCCGTCATATGGTTTTGCTCTACATAACTTACCATCTCTTCATTAAGCGGGTTAACATTTAACTGTAATGGCATCGCCTCTTTTTGAAATGATGCAAAACTCTCTTCATACTTACTGTTTGCCTCAAATAAAACCTCTTGAGTTTTACCAAGGATCTCGATCAGTTCATCTTCTGCAAGAGCATTTGAAAGGTGTGTATCGATCACAACACCGCCCATACCTGCATTGATAGGATCAAGCATTGGCTCAATGCTAGGCTCAACTTCTACATTTTCACTACCGATTGAACGCATCTCGATCATTAAAAGATCCTCTTTTGTCCCTGAAAGGTAAAGATCTAGCGTTGAGTTATTTAACTGTGAAAGTGTTGGATTTAAAACTAATTCACCATCAATTTTAGCAGCACGAACAGCACTTACACTTCTATTGATATCGATATCTGAAACATATAAAGCAGCTGATGCAGCATTAAGTGCCAATACTTGTAGATCTGCCTCTTTATCTACACTAAATACCATAATCGTAATTTGTGTCGGATGTCCAAACCCTTTTGGAAATAGAGGGCGTAAACTTCTATCTACAATTCTTGAAGTAAGTGTTTCAAAATCACTTGGTTTTGCTTCACGTTTAAAAAAGCCTCCAGGGATTTTTCCCGCTGCATACGTTTTTTCTATATATTGTACTGTAAGTGGTAAAAAGTCTTCACTTACCGTTTCATTCTCTTCAATAACAACTGTTGCCAGTATTACAGTATCTCCAGATTTTAACCAAGCAGCACCGTTAGCTTGACGTGCTACATCGTTAAAACTATACTCTTCTATTTTGTTTTTTAACTCTACGTTTACATCGTATTTCATTTTAGACCTTTTTTGTACCCTCTAAATATTCTTCAGTAAATTATACAAATTTATAATCACGGTAAATCTTCTTTACATATTAAAATATACTCTTGTATAATTTACCCGAAGGGAGGGTTAAAAAAAATCAACCTTGCATAAAAATACTTTTTTTACACAACTTTAACTTTTTTTAGCCCTCTGATGAGTATCAGAGGTGATGAAAGAGCCCTACTTATTTTCTTCTAAAATTTTTTCTACAGTTTCGTCATCTATTTTGTCTAATTTTTTATAATAAAGACTCGTTTCCACATAGTCATCAATGTCATGAAGAAAAAATATATCATCTACAAAAACTTCCAAAGTTTCAAGTACATCACTTGGGATTACAGGGACAGCTATATAAACTGCTTTTGGAGATTGTGCTAAAACCGTCTTTAAAGCTGTCATAAACTTTGTACCGGTTTCACTTCCCTCATCAATGAGAAGAACAACCTTATCTTTCATTGAGGCAAAAGGGCGCCCTTTTCGAAACTTATATATATTGCTAAGTATACCTTCTTCATGCTTTCTATGTGCTTCACCGTAAACATAATCAAGTTTAATTTCAAAAGACTCGATCAAATTTTCCTGAATTACAATTTCTTCCGTTTCACTTACACGTGCCACTTCACATTCAGGATTATTCGGTGCCATAATAGGTTCTAAAAAGAGAATATCAATTCTGTTTTTTAGCCTTCCTTTAATATGTGTACTTAACTCCAAACCACCGTGGGATACTGCGATCAATTCCCATTGTTCATCTTTGAGCTTATCCATAGGGATAACTTCTGTCAGTTTTTTAGCGGCATCTTGTCTGTTTTGTAATATCTCTTTATACTGTTTCATCTTAATTACTCACTTGCTCTTCTAACTTGTACTCTATCAAGGCATTATTTGGGTCCGGCTTCATAAACGGTTTTAACACTACACTAATAAACACATATCTGTCTTTAATTGAAGACGCATCACCGTTTGCATTTAGGATAGGTCGAACATTTTCACTATATTTTACACCAAAATCCCAACATCTCTTTTTATACATAAAGCCTGCTGATGCAGTTTTTATCTGTTTGAGTTCAATATCATAATTGTATATTGCAGAAAAACTGTAATGTGAATTATAATCATACTCTAACGATGATGTTAAATACTTTGTAAAAGGATCCTCTGAAGTATTTACCTTTGCAATATCATACTTAAAAAGATGTGACAAGTCTAATTTCAGTCCGTAATTATTATACGTTATAGAATTAAAAACCTTTGTAAAACGGTGCTGTTGGTAATTATAAAACATATTGTTATAAAAAGAAAGATGCTTACTCAATTTATAGTCTAATTCATTCTCAAGTTCACCTAATTTATCTTTCCCTGTTTCATATGAAAGTTTTTGAGAAAGTCTATGGTAAAGAAATTCATTTGCTGAGCTATCGAAAAAATATTGTGTAAAATCCAAGTACGCTTCATCATCAACTGCGTTTATATTATAAAATTCACATCTTGGATCATTTTGATTTTCCTCTAGAGAACAAAAATCTGCAACTTCATCATAATACCCTGTCTGAGCACTTTGATCAAATCTGTTATATCTGGCAGAAAAGCCCATAACATGTATAAAATCATCAAATGCTTTTGTTAGTTGCGTAGAAACACTGAGTGTATGATAATTTCTTAAAAAGTATCCATCTTGATATTCATAATTAGGTAGTACACTTGTAGAGCCCCTAAATGCAGAATGTTGCATATAAAGATTTGCTTTATATGCAACATTCAAATACTCATCAAAAAGATCTGTTTGTAAAGTGATTGGTAAATTAACATCAGTTTGCACAACACTCGTATCTATCTGTCTATAGATATTTTTACTTTGTACATCTAAAGAGTAAAGAAGATGGTCTTTTAAAAATGTATCTAGATAATAATGGTAATGCAGAGTCGGTAGCTGCTGTAGTACATTTGCATTTGTTTCTTGTTCCAAATCTTGGTAATACTTAAAATAGGTAGCAATATAGTTATCATCCGTGTTATAAAAAGCATTGATTCTTGATAATACCTGATTTGATGTCACCTGAGATTGTGCACTGTTTGAAGAGAGATTTATATACTCAACATCATTCATATGACTCGTATCAACGTAAAGTCCAGATTGACCTGATAGATCTGTACCAAACCACTGGTTAAGTACATCACTATTTTCATACATCAAATTAATACCGTAGTGCTCACTGTTTTTTAAACTAATAAGACTTGAATTTAGATAAGAATCATACTCTTTAAAATATCCTATATTGATCGAACCTTTAGAGACAGGAGAATCAACAAAACGAAATTTTGAATAGATCCCGTTTCCTCTATTTGTACGTATTTGCGGCTTTAGTTCTAAGTCCCACCAATTCTGCTCTGCAATATATATAGGTTGTTCATAATAGAACCCTTCTGTTGAAGAGAGTCCAAGAGAAGGCATTAATAAACCTGTTCGTCTTGTTGTATCTAAAGAATAGCCAAAATAAGGGGTATAAAATATAGGGATATCATAAAAATAGAACCTTGCATTATAAAGGTTCAGCCATTTAGTCTTGGCATCATAATCTGATGAACTAAAAGCCATTTTCCAAAGCGGATCTATTGGATTACACCCACTTACAATTCCACTCTCTACATCAATATCATAATCTTGTGCATAACCGCTTTTACCACTCATCCATACTTCAGAAGAGGTATCAAGCATATAAAACGGCTTAAACTCTTTTTGTTTTTTTGCTAAGTTAAGCCTTGCATATTCTCCAAGAAGTTTATAATTCCCTTGATAGTTTACTTTAATATCATCAAACAATTCCAAATCAGAAGTATCTCTGTTATATATCGCTCTTTTTGCCGTTAAAAAATAGTCTTGATATATAACAGTAACACCATTATCGGCAAATACTACAGAACCGTTTGTATCCATCTGTGAAGCATACACTTCAACCTTCGATGTAGCATAAACCGAAGATAGTAAAAGTGTAAGAAGTAGGAAAGTTTTAAGCATCTATAACCAAAGTTTTTGCAGTTTTATCATGCCATGTCTGGCGTGCCGGATCCATCATACCCCATAAAAATCCAAGGTACAAAAACATCTCACTAATCACTCTGAAAATAGCACGATTAAGTGAGCTAAGAACATTTGGATTATCAAGTGTTCTAATCTCTATCACTTTAATTTTCATCACAAGCTTACCGATAGTTGCACCGTATTGCATTACGAAAAATGCCTGATAGACTATCTTCATCATCATAAATTCTAAAACGAACTGATTTGTCGTATTGATCCACTCTTCAATCGTTGTAGCTGCTGCAAAATTATCGTACAACGCTATAATAAGTAAAAAAGAGAGTAACATCTCATCTATGAAAAAAGCCATTGCTCTTTTTTTTGTGTCGGCTAACGTTAAACCTTCACGATGTAATATACTCTCTATCTCTTCACTCAAGACTGTTTCCTATAACGCTTGGTATGCGATATCTGTTCTAAATTTTTTCCCGGCAAAATGTACCTGACCACATCTTAGGTATGCTCTGTCACGTGCCTCTTTGATCGAATCACCTAGACCTATACAAAGTAAAACTCTTCCACCTGTTGCATAAAGTTTGTCATCCTCTTTAGATACACCTGCAAAAGAGATATGTGTATATTTTTCAATATCTTCATGGTGTACATCATCTAAAATAATCTCTGCCGGAGTTGAGCTTCCATACGGATAATTTTCACTTGCCATTACAATACCTACTGCATATTGTTTAGAGAAACTTACTTCGATCTCACCTAAACGGTTTGTTGCAGCTTTATAGAACATATCACTCACACTTGAAGTCATAAGAGGCATAAGGATCTCACACTCAGGATCTCCAAAACGTACATTAAATTCTAGTGTAATCGGCTCACCGTTTACAACCATAATCCCGATGAAAAGTACACCTTCAAACGGAGCACCTTCAGCTTTCATACCATCAAGTGTCGGGCGAATAATTCTGTCTTTTACTTTTTGATAAAGAGTTTCGTCAACAAGCGGTGTTGGAGCATATGCACCCATTCCACCTGTATTTGGGCCAGTATCACCATCACCGACACGCTTATGGTCTTGTGCAGCAGGAAGTAAAATATAATCATCACCGTCACATACCGCAAACATTGAAAGCTCATATCCATCTAAGAACTCTTCAACAATAACTTTTTTACCAGCATCACCAAATGCTTTACCACTTAGCATCTCACCGATAGTCTTTTTAGCTTCATCATGAGACTGAGCGATAATTACACCTTTTCCACCACAAAGACCGTCTGCTTTAACAACGATAGGTGTACTTAAAGTGTCCGTAAATTTGTAAAGTTCTTCGATCGAATCACTTTCGATATAACGTGCAGTAGGGATATTATATTTTGCTAAAAAGTTTTTCATATAAACTTTTGAACCCTCTAGCTGTGCAGCTTCTTTGCTAGGTCCAAAAATAGTTAAACCGTTTTCTTTAAAAATATCTACAACACCGTCAACAAGTGGAGCTTCAGGTCCAACAATTGTCAATTCTACTTCATTCTCTTTTGCCCAAGCAGCTAGCTCGTGATAATCTTTGATATCAATGTTTGTACCAAGTTTATCCGTTGCACCGTTACCAGGTTGGAAGAACAGTTCATGTCCGGCATTTTCATTATCAATTGCCAAACCTATAGAATACTCACGACCACCAGAACCCAAAATCAAAATTTTCATTCACATCTCCACTAAAAAATATACTAAATCCAACTCTCTTGAACTCAGTATATTTTTCAAAATATTTTTCTTACAATAGTAGCCCAGATGGCCGTCACACTAATGGCTTTGGTTCTAGAAAGCCGAAATTGTGTGAAGGGAGACCCGTTTTAGGCGGCAATTTCTCGGCAGAGTTAACATACCTCAAACGAAACCACCGGCACACAACAGATCTACCAGGTTCACAATATGAATATGTAGAACCCTCATATATGTGCTGGCACGAGCCATCCAGACTATTAATAATATTATACTAGATATTAGTTGATTTTTCTTTGAAACTAGAGTTTTTTTGCTATTTTTACACAAGAGGCAATCGTCGTCTCTTGGGAGATTATAAACTCTACTCGAGGAGGTAAAGCTTTTGCTGTAGTTTTTCCGATAACTATAATTTTTTGCGTCTTATATAGTGAATGATTTTCTAAAAAACACTTTACGCTTGATGGAGATGTAAAAATCAAAATAGCATCATTTTCTGGCTCTGATTTTTGAATCTCATTTGAACAAGCTGTTTCATATACAATAGCTTCATCTATCATATATCCTTCAGATTTAGTCTCTTCAACAAAACTTGATGCCACCTCTTTTGCTCTAAGGTACAACCAACTTTTCTCTTTTGGATATGTTTGAATAATCTTGGATAGGTTATCACCATACCCTGCACCTATTTGAAGTACTTTTCCACCTATTGACTCAAAACTTTTTGCACTCTGTGCTGATACACACAAAGCAGGTATATCTATATATGATGCTTTATCATACTGCTGCAATGCCTTTGCGATCTGCTTTGAGGTTACAATGAGATAGTCGTATTGTGAAAAGTCGATTTCAGGTTTAAAAAAAGTTGTATCTAAAGAGTTGATATGTATAGTATCCGAATAAGAAGAGGTAGAAAAAAGATAGATGTTTTTAGACATGAGAGAAGCCTATGGCTTACTCCCACTCGATTGTTGCTGGTGGTTTTGAAGAGATGTCATATACAACTCTATTAATTCCATCAACTTCGTTGATAATTCTTCTTGAAATTCTTTCAAGTAAATCATGTGGCAGGTGTGCAAAAGTTGCCGTCATACCGTCAACTGCTTCAACTACACGTACACATACAGTGTTGTCATAAGTTCTGTTATCACCCATAACACCAACAGATTTTACGTTTAGTAAAACTGTAAATGCTTGCCAAGTTCTTGTGTAATACCCACTAGCTTTTAACTCATCTAGCATAATTACGTCAGCTTCACGAAGAAGATCAAGATCAGCTTGGTTAACATCACCCATAATACGGATTGCAAGACCTGGACCAGGGAATGGATGACGGTTAATCATTGATTCTGGAAGACCTAATTCTAAACCGATTTTACGAACTTCATCTTTGAAAAGTTCACGTAAAGGC
Source organism: Sulfurimonas marina (assembly GCF_014905095.1). NCBI lineage: Bacteria > Pseudomonadati > Campylobacterota > Epsilonproteobacteria > Campylobacterales > Sulfurimonadaceae > Sulfurimonas > Sulfurimonas marina. The sequence goes on from NZ_CP041165.1 coordinate 1,835,237, forward strand.
TCGATCAGTTCAAAATCCATCCAGTCAGGAAGACCACCAACATTGTGGTGTGATTTAATAACTTCAGATGGACCGTTTACTGAGATAGATTCGATAACATCCGGATAAAGTGTCCCTTGTGCAAGGAATTTAATACCATCATGCTTTTTTGCTTCTTGCTCAAATACTTCGATGAAAGTATGTCCAATAATTTTACGTTTTTGCTCAGGGTCAGAGATACCGGCAAGGCGACCTAAAAATAGATCAGCTGCATCTGCAACAACTAAAGGAGCTTTCAAGTTTACTTTGAAAATCTGCTCAACTTGTTCACGCTCACCTTTACGTAAAAGCCCATTGTCAACAAATACAGGAATCAATTGGTCACCAATTGCTTCATAAAGCATTGCAGCAACAACAGAGCTATCAACCCCACCGCTAAGACCACAAAGAACTTTACCGTCACCAACTTTTTCTTTGATGATTCTGATTTGCTCTTTTAAGAAGTGTTCCATTTTCCACTTCTCATCAACACCACAAATCTTCTTTGCGAAGTTACGAAGCATTAAATAACCCTCTTCAGAGTGTTGAACTTCTGGGTGAAACTGCATAGCATATACATTTTTTTCTTCATTTGCAATCGCTGCAAATGGAGAGTTTGCTGAAGTTGCAATCACTTCAAATCCAGCTGGAATTTCATCAACTCTATCAGAGTGAGACATCCATACAATACGTTCATTGTCACAATCAGCAAAAAGTTTTGAAGCATTTGTTTCATAGTTGTTAATATTTAATTCTGCTTTTCCATATTCATGGTGATCAGAACGGATAACACTTCCGCCAAAGTCAACTGCAATTCTTTGCATACCGTAACAGATACCAAGAACCGGGATACCCATTTCATATACGCCTTGGTCTACTTCATAAGCATCTTTGTTATAAACTGAAGATGGACCACCTGAAAGGATAACACCTTTAGGATTTTTTGCTTTGATATCTTCTACTTTTGTATGATAAGGAAGAATTTCACAATAGATTTGATCTTCACGAAGACGGCGAGCAATAAGTTGTGTGTATTGAGAACCAAAATCCAATACAATAATGCTAACATTTGTCATTTAAATGCCTTTAAGAGATAATTAATTGTGAAAGGATACTATAAAAAAGATTAAGATTTGATTTGGTGATGCCTCTTGCTTCAGCGCAAGGATTTTTTTCAAAGAAAAAGTTCACTGGAGCTGAAAACAGAGCAAGAGGTACTTAAAATAGAGAGTTGAGGTCCAAGGAGAACCCCAAGCTCTATTGTCAACTACGGTGAACTATTTTCAAAGAAAATCATTCCCTACGTTGACGCTTGGGGCTTAATAAAGTCCTAGAACCTGAAACTGTACATACCAAACAATCATTGAAACAATATAACCAACTAAGATTGTCCAAGCATGTTTCATATGTGCACCGAATGTATAAATTCCGTGTAGTCTACCCATTACACCAACACCTGCAGCAGAACCAAAAGAGATTAAACTACCACCGATACGCTGTAAGTGTCACAAGTAACCACTGGTCAAGTCCCATAGTCGGAGATGATTTTAAGATAGCACTCATAACAGGTACGTTATCTACAATTGCTGAAATAAATCCAACACCAATATTTGCCGCTGTTGCACCAACCATCTCATAAAGATCGTGGATGTAGTGTAAGAATCCTAAGAAATGTAAAGCACCAACTGCTGAAAGAATACCAAAGAAGAAAAGAAGTGTATCGTTCTCTACTTTTTGCATATTTACAAAAAATATTAAAACTTTGTCTTCCTCTTTTTGTAAGAAATACTGAGTACATTTTAAGAATTGCCAAACCAAACATCATACCCCACATTGCTGGGAAATGGAAAAACTGGTGTCCTAAAACAGCGATTGTAATAGTAGCTACACCAAGATAAACAACACCGTGACCACCGTCTAAAACTTGTGGTTTTGTCTCTGTAGTTGCATCAAACGGAGGTTGCCCCTCTGGAACTGACATAGAAAGTAAAAATGCTGTTACACCCCAACCAAGTACAGAAGCCGGGAATAAGTATAAGAAATCTATAAATTCACCTTTTCCAGCAGTCCAAGCCATTAGCGTCGTGATATCCCCAAACGGAGACCATGCACCACCTGCATTTGCCGCAACAACGATGTTGATAGCACCAGGTACAAGGAATGAAAGATTTTTCTTATCAATTGTAAAAAGTACAGTTGATAGGATAAGAGCAGTTGTTAAGTTATCTGCAACAGGAGAGATGAAGAATGCTAAAAGACCAGTTAACCAAAATAGTTTTTTGTATGTATACCCTTTTGAAACAAGCTTGTATTTCATGAGATCGAATACACCGCGTTCGATCAAAGTCTCAATAAATGTCATTGCAACAAGTAAGAAGAAGAAAATCTCTGCAATTTCTAAAATTAGAGTCTCTAGTTCATCATGTAAACCACTTGGATCCATTCCATTGATCGCAAAATAGATCCCAACTAACATAAACATAAATGTACCGGCAAAAAGTGCAGGTTTTGCTTTATTTACCTCAAATTTTTCCTCTGCAGCAATAAAATAATATGCTACGACAAATACTATTAAACTTAACCAACCTACCCATGTTGTAGCTAAGTTCACATCTGTTGCCGCGTGGGCAACTGCGTTTGCAGTAGTTTCAACCACCGAACTGTTTTCCATCTAATTCTCCTCTTGTATGGTGTGTACACCTATCGATTCTGTTCTATTTAACGCTGAGAGTACAATCTCCCGAGCCGTCAGTAAACGAAATTGTAAAAGTTTACCAATTTTTTCATTTAAAAGAGCATTAATTGTCTCTAAAGCATCAGTTAAGCCCCTCTTTGTACGAATTATTGAGACATTTTCCCACATAATCTTACGAAGCTGATTCTTTTTCGCTTTATCATCTTTATAGCTCATCACTTCATCTTCAATAGCAAACTCTGTGATCTGATCGCTAAAGTTATCGTTTTCTAAAATATCATCAACCGCTATTTTTGCAAAGACTAAACCTTCAAGTAAAGAGTTTGATGCAAGTCTGTTTGCACCATGAACTCTTGTTGAAGCTACTTCTCCGATAGCATAAAGCCCTTCAATGTTTGGAACCCTGCCTTTTAAGTCTGTTTTTATACCGCCGATTGCATAATGGAATGCCGGTGAAATAGGTACTCTTTGCTCTGGAACTTTAAATCCTAAAGCACGCATATTTTTATAAATATTTGGGAACCTGTGAGCAAAATACTCTTCACTGAAGTTATCAAAATTAAGATAAATATTCAGACCCGTTTTCTTTCTGTACAGATAGATAGATTTACTAACAATATCACGAGATGCGAGTTCTCCACGTTCATCATATTCAAATAAAAAACGCTTTCCGTTTTCGTCGGTAATAGTCGCACCCTCACCACGAAGAGCTTCTGTTAGAAGCATCTTTTGAGCATTTGAAGAGTTTACAAACACCGTTGGGTGAAACTGTAACATCTCCATTCTATCAAGTGCTATCCCTTTCATAACACAAAGCCCTTGCATATCTGCACTGATACACGGTGCATTTGTATGGTACTCATAAAGAGAACCAACTCCACCACTTGCAATAATTACATTATCTGCATAGATATTTTTTGTTTCTCTATGATCAAGTACCGTTACACCGTAACATTTATTCTCTTTAATCAAAAGATCAACTACACGCGCATCACTGAGCATTGCATGTTTGTTTTGTGAAAGTAAAAAGAAATGCAGATACCTTCCGGTCGCATCACCGCCTGCATGAACAATTCTCTCACAAGAGTGCGCAGCCTCTTTAGTGTAGAGAATATGTCCCTCATTATCTTTATCAAATTCAAAACCGTTATTGACTAAGTCATCAATTGCCTCGATCGAATGTTCACTTAAAACTTTTACCGCTTCTTCATCGCAAAGACCATCACCTGCTGCTAACGTATCTTGTATATGAGAGGGGATATCCTCTTTATCCCTTGCTAAAGCAATCCCCCCTTGTGCGTAAAAAGTGTTACACTTAAAAGTTTCCCTTTTATTAATAATTAAAACTTTTTTATCTTCTGGTAATTTCATAGCGGCATAAAGTCCTGCAACTCCCGCACCAACTATTATTACATCATATTTATACATTTAGTTACAACTCTCATTATTATCAAATTTTTTCTCTTGCATGTGGAATTCGACATTCTCATCACTTTGAGGAGTTGCTTTTTCGTAATATGGGGGTGCTTTATAACCACATCCACTCATACTTAACAAAAAGCTTGTTATAATTAGCACATGAAAAATGCTACTGATATTATAAAAATTATTCAAAATCAACCTCAGTTTTCTAAACTATCTCATTTTCATTGCATAAAAAAGATACAGTCGCTCTTTAATCTACCACTTCAAAAGATGGTAAAATTTGCCTACATAAAAAATCAAACACTTTTTTTTGTGCTAAACCATCCTGGGGCTAAACAAGAGTTTGATAATAATATACAATCTATTAAAAGCGCTTTAAAGTTTGTTACTCCGGAAGAGTGTAAGGAGCTTTCTATCAATGATATAAGAGCTTTCGTAACACATACACCAAGTTTTAAACCTTCAAAACCGTTACAAAAAGAAACAGCACCACAATATCCGGAGAGAGCAAGCGGAGATATTTCAGTAGATATACAAGATGAAAGACTAAACAAACTTGTCAAATCTATTTTTGACATCATAAAAGAGAAAAATGGATCTTAAAACTACGATCAAGCAACTCCCAACATCTCCCGGGATCTACCAATATTTCGATAAAAATGGCAGACTTTTATATGTTGGAAAAGCAAAAAACCTTGCAAACAGGGTAAAAAGTTATTGGCACTTTACCCCAGAACTACGCCCTAACTCGACACTCTCTGTTAGAATCACCAAGATGTTGCATCAAACGGTTTCACTAGAGTATATAGTGGTAAATTCTGAGCATGATGCATTGATCTTGGAAAACTCTTTGATCAAACAGCTCCATCCAAAATACAATATTCTTCTACGCGATGATAAAACATATCCATATATATATCTCGACAACTCTGAAAAATATCCTAGACTCGATATAACAAGAAAAATAATCAACTCCAAAGATATCACCTACTTCGGTCCCTATTCCGTAGGTGCCAGAGATATTTTAAACTCAGTCTATAATATCGCTAAACTTGTACAAAAAAAGGGGTGCCTACGTTCAAAAAAGTTGTGTCTTTATTACCAGATAGACAAATGTCTGGGCCCCTGTGAACTTCCAATTTCAAAAGAGCGTTACCAAGAAGAGGTTGATCTTGCAGTTTCGCTTATAAAAAACAAAAAGCTTTTAATCAAAAAACTGCAAGAGAAAATGGAATTTTATGCAGAAGAGCTTCGTTTTGAAGAAGCGGCAGAACTTCGAGATACGATAGATAAAATCTCCCGATCGGAAATCAATTCCGAAATAGATTTTGCAAATAATGACAACTATGATATTTTCGTTGTAGAACATACTGAACTACGTGCAGTGCTTGTAAAGATCTTTATGAGAAACGGAAAAATAATCTCCTCTTCCCATGACTACATTAATCTTTCTGAAGGATTTGATGCAAATGAAATTTTCACGCAAGCTTTAGTAGACTTTTATAAAGATGAAAAACCCCCAATAGTAGCTCCTATTCTTCTCAATATGGAGTTTGAAGACAAAGAGTTGATCGAAGAACACCTTAGTGAAGTTTTTGAGAAAAAAGCCTCTATCTCAATTCCACAACGCGGGAAGAAAAAAGATCTTATTGCCCTAGCACTTTTAAATGCAAAAGAGCTACTCAAAAAACAAAACAGTAAAAACGAAAAAATTCTTCAAGAGGTACAAGAGTTGTGCAGCCTAGAGAGAACCCCCAACAGAGTGGAGATTTTTGACAACTCTCATATGGCAGGCATGGCTACAGTTGGGGCTATGGTTGTCTATGAAAACGGCAAATTTGATAAAAAATCGTACAGAACTTACCATCTCGAAGCAAAAGATGAATATGCTCAAATGAGAGAGACACTTACAAGAAGAGTTGAAAGTTTTGCTAAAAATCCGGCACCTGATCTTTGGGTGCTCGATGGTGGTTCTACACTTTTAAAGTTAGCACTCGATATTTTAGAATCTAACGGTGTAAATATTGATGTGATCGCAATATCAAAAGAGAAAATTGATGCAAAAGCACACCGTGCAAAAGGGAAAGCAAAAGATATTATCTATACAAAAGAGGAAACCTTTAGACTGCAAGAATCTGATAAAAGACTTCAATGGATTCAAAACTTAAGAGATGAAGCACACCGCTCGGCGATCACATTTCACAAGAAAACAAAACTTAAACTTGATCAAGAGAGTAAACTCTTAAGCTTACACGGGATTTCAGCCGCAAAAATCCAAAAATTGCTCAATCATTTCGGAACTTTTGAAAATATAAAAAGTGCTTCTGTAGAGGATTTAACGACAATTTTGAACAAAAAAGATGCAAAAAACATCAAATTACTTTATAAATAAGTTTTATTTTTATTTCCTTATGATATATTTGTGACAATTCTAAAATTTTTGCTAACTATAAGGTTTAGAGATGGAAAAAGTTACTCCTACTGATGAAGAGTACATGTTTGAAGACTTGGTGATAGTAAGTCAAACAGATGAAAAAGGTATTATCACTTATGCAAACAAAGCATTTTGTGAAGTTTCTGGTTATAGCGTAGAAGAGCTTATAGGCCAGCCTCATAACATCATTCGACACCCTGATATGCCCGCAGCTGCATTTGAAAAAATGTGGAGTACGATTCAAGGTGGTCAAGCATGGAACGGTATTGTAAAAAACCTAAGAAAAGATGGTAGATACTACTGGGTAGATTCAGAAGTCTTACCTATAAAAGATAACGATGATAAAATCACCGGTTATATCGCTGCAAGGCGCGCCGCATCAAGAAAAGATATAGTGGATACTGAAGAAGCTTATCAAAAAATGTTAGAAGCAGTAGAGAATAAGGGGTAATAATGCTGATATATAATTATAAAAAAGAGTTTATCGGAATCGATGAAAAAGACTTAAAAACCTTAGGAGTTGAAGACTTAGCACAATTAAGGTCTGAAGCTGCAGACTTTGCTGATCTTTTTGTAAAAACACCTGGATATGTACATAATTTCCAACATGTGCACTGGATCGATTATATTGCCTGTGCCGACTCTACTGAGCAACCTAAGGTTATTATCAATGCCAAAGGCAATCTTTTTAAAGCAGATGTAAGTATAGCTACATGTTACCTTGCAGATAATCCTGTCGAAAAAGGTTACCTTGTTAACCTTAATCACCTAAGAGTTCTTACAGATACAGAAAAAAGTACAGTATCTGGTGATCTACTTGAAAAACATCCATCTCCAGCAGCTGCTGAAATTGAGCCTATCCATTTTGAAACTGTTACAACACCGACAAAACCTCAAACTCCTGTCACTGAAGAGGTTTTAGAAGATGAGTATGATACTCATGCTATCGAGGAGACAACACCTGCTCATGAAGAACATCATAAGCCTTTAGATGTAGGTGACTTAAGTGTTGATGATGTTGTAGATGAAGCATTTGACCTTCATCCTGAGTTAGCACCGAAAGAAGAAGCTCCTGCACCTGAAGATATAATTGAAACTCCTGAACCATCGCTAGTTGAGGAAACAGTTCCAGAGATTATTGAACAACCTGCTGCTACTCAAAGAGCAAAACATAAAGAGTTAGACCCAGAACTTGAAAAAGCAATTCATAGTGATTATGTTTATAATCCACAAATAGCATCTGATGAATTAGGATTACCGTTAGACCTAATTGAAGAATTTATTGAAGACTTTATTAATCAAGCAAAAGAGTTTAAACCTAATTTATACAATGCTTTAGACGAAGGTGATATTGATAATGTAAAAATTCTTTCTCATAAATTAAAAGGAGTTGCAGCAAACCTTCGTATCGAAGATGCTCTTGAAGTTTTAACGACGGTAAATACAACTTCTGACCTTAGTATAATTAAAAGAAACCTTGATATTTTCTATATTATTATCGCAAAACTTGCAGGGGAGGAGATAAATCTAGATGAACCTGCTGTAGAGGATGAAGAGCTTATTCTTGATTTTAAAGATGAACCTAACGACTCTTTTGAAACACCTGAGGAGATATCAATTGCTGATGAAGAGATAACAATAGCAGATGCTGATGTACCGGAGCAGATTGAAATCCCTGAACTAGCAGATGACAATTTTGTGGCTCAGGATGATATGCCGATCGAGTTTGATAATGATCTCGATGCTGATAAACTTGAAGTTGAACTTGATGAGCCATTGTCTTTAGATGAACCAATATCAAGTAAAGCTTTTGACAAAGATTCAATAGCGCAAGAGATAGGACTAGATAGTGAAAGTTTTAACGAACTGCTTGATGATTTCAGCGGTGAATCAAAAGAGATTTTAGCGAATATCAAAAACGGCATACAAAATTCAGATCTTGACATTGCTAAAGGACAGCTTCGCCAACTTAAAAGTATGAGTGACAATATTAGATTCTCAGAATTATCCAATGAACTCCAACAGCTTTTAGATTCTGATTCGACAGATGAGATATCTATTGCCTTAACTAAAGTTGAAGAACTTTTACAACAAATCTCTACAGAGGATTAACAGATGCAACTAGGACTTAAAAATAGACTTAGATTAATTTCATTACTGCCTATTATTATTCTATTTTCTATTACGAGTTACTTCGTTTATGATTCGTATGAAAATTATAAAGCTGCGCAACAACTGCAAGACAGGCTTTCTGCAAATAGAGAGTTAAATACCCTTGTTAACAACATATCTCGTGAAAGAGGTATGACTGTAATGTATCTTGGAAACTCTTCTCCAAATACATTAAAGTCTCTTATCAAGCAAAGAAAAATAGTTGACGATCAAGCAAAACTATACTTCAAACATATCAATACACAGGCTGAAAAAGAGCATTCTCTAGCCTTAAAAAAAGAGTCAAAAGAACTTGAAGATGCGATCAAAAAAATTGTAGCAACACGTCATTTGGTTGATGAACAAAAAACGAACTTTACTGATGTGTATGAAAAAGTTTATGGTACTGCACAAAATATTGCAATCAAACAACTTGAAGAGATTACTGAAGATCAGCTAGACTCTCAAATCAATGATTACTCATTCAAATACCTTACATTAGTAAGAGCAAATGAGTTTACGGCAGCAGAAAGAGACTTTATCTCTTTTGCAATTGCACGTTCTACAGAGTTAGATGAAGAGGAAGTAAATAGATGGATTCACCTTGTTTCTAAAGCAGATGCTATCAATTACGATACATTAAGAGATGAAAAGCTTATCCAAGAACTGGATGAAATTTTTGTTGATGAAGATGCATTAGAACTTTTTGATGATATTAATACTGAAAGAGCTTCAGTTATGATCTCTGCAGCAGCTGGTGAATATGAAACAAATCCAGGTATCTGGTTTGCAATGCTCTCTGAGAAAACAAATCTTTTATCTCAAGCACAAGAAAAAGTTTTAAGTGCAATGGATAATAGAGCTGTTCAAGTAAAAACAGATGCTCTTCAATTTCTTACAATTACGCTCACTGTTTGGCTTGTTTCTATTATTCTTGGTATTTTAGGATACTTACTCTCAAATGAGATTGCTAAAAACATCAAAAATCTTGAAGAGATTCTTATTCGTGTTGCGGAAGATGCAACAGAACATGATGCTGAAAGTATCAATCTTGATACTGCAAGAGGTACAACAGAGGCATATAACCTTCTTGAAAAAATTATTGAACAGACTAGACTAGATAAAGAGATGGCGCAAGAAGCCAGTGAAGCGAAATCTATGTTCTTGGCAAATATGTCTCACGAGATCCGTACACCGCTTAACGGTATTGTTGGATTTACAGAGCTTCTTAAAGATACTGGTCTTAAAGAGGAGCAACAAGAGTTCGTTGAGATTATTGAAAAATCATCAGAAAATTTACTTGAAATTATCAATAATATTCTTGACTTATCTAAAATCGAATCTAACAAACTTGAGATCGAAGATATTGTTTTCAACCCTATTGAAGAGTTTGAAAGTGCTGTTGAAGTATATGCCGTTCGTGCAAGTGAAAAACATATCAACCTTGGATGTTTTATCGATCCTGATCTTGAAACTCCAATCAAAGGGGATCCAACTAAAATTAAAGAGGTTATTATTAACCTTCTTTCAAATGCCGTTAAATTTACAAGCAGTTCAGGTGCTATCAATGTTGATATTAGAAAACTTGAAGCGCCTCAAGAAGGGATCACACGTATAAGATTTGAGATCCAAGATAGCGGTATCGGTGTAACTAGTGAACAAAAAGCAAGAATCTTTGAAGCGTTCTCTCAAGCCGATACTTCAATTACACGTAAATACGGTGGTACTGGGCTTGGACTTACAATTTCATCAAGATTTATCGAACTTATGGGTGGTCAGCTTGATCTTCATAGTGAACCTGGTGAAGGTACTACATTCTTCTTTACAGTTGATTTTGAAGAAGTTGAACCAACACAAGACTCATCAAAAGGTGCTTTCTCAAGTATCAATGCTCTTGTACTTGAATCTGCACATAAACAAAAAACTCAAGATAGATACTTACGTGAATATCTTGACTTTTACGGTGTTAGCTATACACTGTTTAAAGACCTTGGCGAACTTGAAACATTACAAAGACAGGTAAGTTACGATCTTCTTTTTGTAGACTATGACTATACGAATGAAAATGATTTAAATGCATTTAGTTCTATGCCAGAAGAGTTAATTCTCTTAACTAAATCGTACTATATGAGACAAATAGACTCAATGGGGCTAGATATATTTAAAACACTCTATGAGCCTCTAAATAATACTAAGTTAAAACTTACACTTGAAAACTTTAGCAGTTCAAACTTTAGTGCTAAAAAGTCTAAAAAAGTAAATCGTAAAAAATATAATGCAGAATCTGCAAAATTCAATGCAAATGTATTAGTTGCGGAAGATAATATCATCAATCAAAAACTGATTAAAAGAACATTAGAAGATTTAGGTTTAACTATCGATATTGCATCAAACGGTCTTGAAGCATTCCAAAAACGTAAAGATGGAAACTACGATTTAATCTTTATGGATATTCAGATGCCTTTCCTAGATGGTATGGAAGCAACAAAAGAGATTTTAGAATACGAAGAGGTTTATAACCAACCTCATGTCCCTATCTTGGCTTTAACTGCTAATGCGCTTAAAGGAGATCGTGAAAGATTCCTTGAAGCAGGATTAGATGAGTATACGACAAAACCTTTAGTACGTGCAGAAATTGTAACTTTACTGAATCACTTCTTGGCTGATTATATTGTTTATGAAGAAGAGATTACAGACGCTCAAGAAAACAGTAGTGAAACTGTTGAAGAACCTATTGTAGAAGAGCCTGTAGTTGAAGTAGCTGAAGTTGAAGAGATTCAAGAAGTTCCGGAGATCGAAGAGACAACTACTCCTGAAGAGGTTGTGGCATATGATGCTGACGTACTCATTGCAAACTATAGTAAGTTCAATACAAAACTGTTTGCAAAAATATTAACAGATCTTTCATTTGAATATGATACTGCTAATACAGAGGATGTGCTTAATGAAAAACTAGATACATATAAATATAAAGTGATTTTAGCTGATACTTTCTTCCAAAATGCAGTAAAAGATCATACAGATACTGATGTACTTGTTTTTGAAGATTCAGTTAATAAAGATAAATTAAAAACTTTATTAGAAAAATATATGTAGAGGAAAAGATAATGACACAAAAAGATTTAGTAGTACTTGCCGTAGATGATGATATGATTAACTTAAAATTATTAAAGTCTATGCTTTTAAAAACAGGAAATGTAAAAGAGGTAATTGAAGCTAAAAATGGTTCAGATGCTATCGGTGAGCTCAAAGGGCGTAATGATATCGACTTAATTTTATTAGATATTATCATGCCTATTATGGGTGGAATTGAAATGCTTAAAGTTGTACGTGCTGATGACTCTCTTCGTCAACTTCCTATCATTGTATTAACAACGGATGAGACTAAAAAAGCTGAAGCATTAGAAGCTGGAGCAAATGGATTTTTAATGAAGCCAATTAGAAACGATGAATTACTCGCCAAAATGGAGACTGTAATCGTTTAGTATTTTTATAATAAAACAAGTTCTATACAAGAACTTGTTTTAACACCTCGTCTATTCTTTTCACCCCAATAATTTCCATAGCATCTTTAACCTCTTGAGGTATTTCATCAAGGTCTCTTTCATAATTCTTTTGTGGTATTAATACTTTTGTCATATCTGCTTTATGTGCAGCAATAAGTTTTTCTCTTAAACCACCTATCGGTAAAACATCACCGTTTAAAGAAACTTCACCTGTCATTGCAACATCTGAACGAATCTTTGCAGAACTTAGTATAGAAGCGATAACACTTACCATAGCAATACCTGCACTTGGACCGTCTTTTGGAGTAGCACCATCTGGAACATGGACATGAAGGTCATAGCGCTTATATACTTCACTCGGATCTATTTTAATTCCATCCTCTTTCTCCTTAAACGTTACAGGGATATTCTCTGCAGAAATTTTAAGTTTTCTTGTATCTATTAATGTTTTAACTACACTAAAAGCTATACGTGCAGATTCTTTCATTACATCACCAAGACTTCCAGTTAGCTGCATGGTCCCCTTCCCTTTAATACGGATAGATTCTATTTTTAAAACATCTCCACCTACAGCTGTCCATGCTAAACCGTTTACCACACCTATAACAGGCACCTTGTCTGTTTTTTCGATTTCAAATACACTTTTATCAAAGAACTCATTCAAGTTTTTAACACTTACCGAGATCTTAGAGAGCTTACTATTTTTGAGCATCATAAGAGCCGCTTTTCTACTCATCTGTGCAACTCTACGACGTAGGTTACGTACACCAGCTTCACGTGTATAACTATGAATTAACTCTTTTAACGCAGGTTTTGAAATAGTTAGCTCAGATTTTTTGAGTCCATGCTTTTTCAACTCTTGCGGAATAAGATATCTTTTTGCGATCTCATACTTCTCTTGAGGTGTATATGAACTAACCGTAATAAACTCCATTCTGTCAAAAAGAGGTTTCGGGATACGTCCAACATCATTTGCCGTTGCAATAAAAATTACGTTTGAAAGATCAATATTAAAGTTTGTATAATAATCACGGAACTCACTGTTTTGTTCAGGATCTAAAATCTCTAAAAGTGCCGCTGTTGGATCACCGCGACCGTTACGTGTAACTTTGTCGATCTCATCAAGTACAATTACAGGATTCATCTTCTTTGCATCAATTAAACCTTGAACAATACGTCCCGGCATAGCACCCACATATGTACGTCTATGTCCGCGAAGTTCATTTACATCTTCCAAACCGCCTAAAGCGATACGAACGAGTGGACGCTTGAGTGCTGAAGCGATAGAGTTTGCCAAAGAAGTTTTACCTACACCCGGAGGTCCTGAAAAACAGAGAATAGCTCCTGCTGATTTTGTCTGCTTTATACCACGCAGTTCAAGTAACTCTTTTACTGCAAAATACTCAACAATTCTCTCTTTCGGTTTTTCTAAAGAGTAGTGATCTTTATTGAGCTGATCTTCAACCTTGTTAATATCTAAAGATTTCTTACTTATAGAACCAAAAGGGATCTCCAATACCCAGTCAAGATATGTTTGCGTCATAGATGCATCTGAAGAATCCGGATGCATTCTTGAAAAACGTTCAAGCTGTTTACTTACCTCTTTATAAGCATCTTCCGACATCTTTGATTTTTTCGATTCGAGCTTTTTACGATACTCTTCGATCTCTTCATCACGTGCAGTATCGGTTCCGAGCTCTTTTTGGATCTGTTTTAACTGCTCTTTTAAAAAGTACTCTTTGTTTACTTTTTCAATGTGAGTATGTACTTTAGAACGGATCTCTTTTTGCAGTTTATTTGCTTCAATCTCATCAATAAGATAATCAATTAAATCTAAAAATCTTTTCTCCGTATCTGTTTCTATAAAGAGTTTATATGCCTGCTCTTTTTTTAACTTTACAGTTGAACAGATAAGATCGATTATACGATTATGATCGTGGTTTTCTTCGATCGTACGCAGAAGATCCGGTGGGAAATAGTTACTAACCCCTGAAAGTGTACGTACTTTTTCACGAACAACCTCTAATATAGCATCTATTTTTAAGCTGTTTACCTCAACAGATGGGATAACATCAACATGAGCTATTAAAGGTTCATCTGAAACCTTCTCCAACATTTTAGCGCGTGCTAAACCTTGAAAAAGTACTTTTACACGCCCGTCAGGCAAAGAAACTTTTCTCATAATAGAACCAACTACACCCGCATCATAAAGAGAGGCGTATTCTCTCTCCCCGTCATGTCCCGGTTTTGTTGGACAAACAATCACTAAAGAGTTATCTTCTATCGCTTTTGTAGCAGCATTTATATTTTTTTCATCATTTAAAAAAAGTGGAGATATCATAAATGGATATAAAAAAATATCATCCTCTGCGATAACAGGAATATCAGCAGGAAATTCTCCGTAATTACTTAGTTTCATATCTAACCATCCTTATTTCGTAGAATTATTGTCTTGTATAGAATTTCTTGAAACAACACTTTGCGTTTCAGGTATCATAAAACCGTACCAACTTGCAGTTCCATCACCTTCAAACCACTCTCTATACCAAGGGCTGTTCGCTTTATCGATCTCTTCCCAATTGATCCAAGGTTCAGGTTTAATATCTCTATAGTACTGTGCAGACTTATATTTATCTACCCTGTCATATAAAGAAGCAATCGTTTCATTTAAAGCAGCTTCTGAAAGATACAGTTTTGTAAGCATTGAATCTACCAATGCATAATAATCAGAAGTAGGATAATTTCTCTTAAACGCTTCAGCAGCTTTGATTGCATCGTTAATAAGAACCTGATCACGTCTTGGGTTTGGCAATGAAAGATATTTCGCTTTTATCTTTAAAAACTCTGCAAATTCTCTCTCATTTTCATTCGCATATCGTTTTATATACTCATCTAAAAAATGTTCGCTTAAAAGATACTCCTCCTCATACATATGAGCAATTGCAAGTATCATTGTTGCTTCCGGTAATAAAGGGGAACCAATATGTTCACCTTGAAGTGATGAATAATAATCATCCGCTTTATCTATATTTCCATCCGATATAGAACTGATTATCTTACCATACCAGTAAATAGCCGGCTTGTTATACTCCTCAACATCTTTAGAACATCCACTAAACAACAGCAGTGTACTTATAAAGAAAAAGAAAAGGTTCAATCGATTTTGCATAAAATATTCCTATTTAATAATTAGTATTGTTATTTTATCCAAAAGATATATAATAGTGTTTAAAGATAGGGAATTATATTATTTTAAAACTATTTAAGCTATACTTAAGTGATAAAGTTAGACAATTTAAAATTAAGCAAGTGTACTAGCTATTAAAGGATAATAAGATGGATAATCATACTCATTTTCATAGAATTACGAAGTCTAGTCATAGTTTTATAACTAATGTTTTTTTCCTCTTTAGCCTATTATTAGCTCTGTCATCAAATAGTTACGCAGCCCAAAGTCTTATTTACGATGCTAACGGTGGAACTGGAACCGTACCTCCTACTGTTACATATAATAACGGTAATACCGTAACTGTTTATGATGATAATGGATTAACAAAAACAGGTTATGAGTTTGGCGGTTGGAATACAACTGCGAATGGTTCAGGAATCACCTATCAACCTGGCGATACATTTACATTTGGTACAACTGAGATAACACTTTATGCAAAATGGGATTCAAACACTTCCACGACACCTCCTACCCCTGTAACTTGTGCTAATGGTGCGACCCCAATTTATATAGATGAGACAAATCCAACTATAATAGGGGAAGGTCCATTAGATGATAGATGCTATGCCTTTCAATACACTAATCACGATGTTGGCGGTAGTGTGCAAATTTATTACTGGTCAGATTCTGCTATAGATATTAACCAAACTATTGACACCTTCAGTGAGTCCTTCGCTCTTTCAGCTAATACTGATACTACTAAGGGACCATATACCATGGATGCTGGAGATAGCTTAGTACTTGAGGTAGAGAGTATCAATAACAATAAAGAATACTCTATCATTATAGATTATGTTCCCAATATAGAAACAGTTAATGACTCCTACATCGTTGAAGTAGGAGATACACTCCATGCTAATGTTTTATCCAACGACAATAATTCAACCAATATCTATATTGACACAACTAATTCCAATCTACCTGGCATCCAAGCAGATGGTAGTTTTACATACAATGCTATTAGTGTAGGTGAACATCTTTATTACTATACTGCAACTAATGGTACAGATTCACTAGAAGAAAATGTATTAATAACAGTCCTTTCAGATAATGCCTGGCCTAGTACTTGTTACGGCTACTATTACAGACAAGGTGACAATACAAATTTACCTACAACAAATCCTCCGAGCATATCGGGTAACTTTGCTACAGATGAAAACATTTCGGTGACTGTTTATATTAAAAACGTAGCGGATGATTACAATACGACTATTCCTTCAATGTCTTTAAATATCCAAGATCCATCAAGTGATCTCAGTTATTCAGGACCATCTACCATTTATAAAAGTACACCTACGGAAGTGAATCAATACTTTTTTGCACAGTTTTTATTAACACCGCAAACAACAGATACAATTGACGAAGCACTTGATATGAATCTCACAATCTCTGGAACAACCGGCCGTTTAGGACATGAAATAGCACAATGTGGCGGAGGTCTTGATACTATTTATGCACCATTTTGGGGGAGATTCAATGTTTTATCAAATCTTGCTACTTTTCAAAACTACTATAATCTTCCAACACAAACAACAAAAAGGTTTGAAGAGTTCAACATTGCCTCTTATGCATTAGGTAGTGACTTCACACAAGCATCTGAAGTTGCCACTATGGTAGGTGTTGAGATCATAGATACATCTGAAGTAGATATCAATATTGCTTGTCAAGATGAAACAGAGGGTCGTTCACTTACAGATAGAATATGGATAAGATTTGGAGGTGGTAACAACTACGATACTAATATAAGTAGTCTCCTAGTTAATTATGATCTTTTAGAAGAAGCAATAAATGAAAATCCTAATAAAGAAAAGACCCTTACTCCGGAAGATTTTTATAAAGTTGCCAGTAAAAATGCTGCATACCGTATAAGTTATTATGGTGCAGCTGATGATGAACTTTTACAATATACAGAAGCTGGGAATAAGTATGTTATCAATAACTTCCCAGAAGTGGTTCAAGATATCGGAACGTGTGTAGATGAAGTACTATCACCTGTTGGAAATTCTGATAATTTACAACCAACAATCCGGGTTGCCGTTGCATGTGGTAATGCCGGTAATACAGGGATTAGTTATAAACATTTACAAGCATGTTTAGAGTGTTTACATGGTAAGTCTTACGTATGTTCAAGAGACAACTTTGCGATCAGACCGGAAGCATTTATGATGCACCTTAAAGATCAAAACCAGTCTAATCCTGCATTACAAACAGATATAACAACACTAAGTCACTCAGGTTCCATAGATGCATCAGCTCCTGAACTTAGCCTTGCTGCCGGTTATAACTACAATCTTGAGATAAATGCTACAAACCATATTGACAATGAATCATCTCCAGGGTACACGACATATCCTGCACCTGCAGTTTTTGAGTGGAATCCGGCCTCTACAGTTTTCTGTAACGATACTTCAGACCATACTACTCCTGTTTATTTTTCAAATGGTGCAGCAGATCTAAATGCTTCAATTAATCAAGTTGGTAGATATACATTTGGCTTTAATGATACTACTTGGACAAGTGTAGACAGCAATGAATCATTTCAGGCTCATCACACAGGGGATCATTTTAAGGCTAACCCTGACTTTGACTGTACACTAAATAGTTCTATCGTCCAAGTACAAGGTTCTCCTTCGTTAAATGGTTGTACTATCTCTTCTCATCATATAAACCTTCAAACTGATGTAGTTTATAACGATTATAATATGACTACACACCCTTATAAATTCACTGTTACAAACAATATTTTATCTGTCGGTCTTACAGATACACAAGGGAAAAATTTTGTTTATATGGCAAATATTGAGAACAACGAAAGTGTATCTGTTCACCTAGATACCAATATATCTGCTCAAGGTTACAATGATAGTAACCTATCAAACTATACAGGTGAAATAAATGCCAGCGGTTTTGCATGTTATGCACAAGATACACTTTTCGGTATTGGTAAAAGTGCGACAACTTCTACTTTACTTCCTTTTAGATATCGTATTCACGATTTAAATGCAACCGGTGCTATTATCGTGGCTTTTGATAATACTTATCCTGATATAAATAACTCTGTCATAGCTGAAGGTAATCTTACAGGAACTCCGATTGAGACAATACCAGCTGAATATTGGAGAAAAGCACAAAACGGTCAACTATCTCTTAGAACCAATCTTAACTTTGATCGTAATATCAGCCGTGCTGTAAACCCTGAAGATATTAACTATACCCGTTTCGATATGAATAACACGCTAAATTTATTCAGTGCAGATTTAATTAATAATAAATATACAGATATAAATAAAGACACCAATGAAATAGGTCAGGTTATCCATCATTATTATGGAAGAAGCCATGCTGCAAAACAAAGATATATAGTCCCAGATGACAGCCCTTATACGGCAAATCTTTTTTATGAAATATATTGTTATGACATAGGCTGTAACCTCTCATCTTTACCGAGTAGTTCACATACCGACGATATAAGATGGTACCGAAATACTCTACATAACACCTCAAACGAAGGTAACATCACTAATGTAAGTGAAAAAGACTATACACATGTAACTACATCTAACTTAAACACTACAACAAATCCAAGTAAAGTTGATTTAAGCTATGACGCCTATTTCGGATATCCATATCAAACAACTATGGATATGAATACTTCAAATTGGCTTATTTACAATCCAGATGATGAAAATGCAACTGTGAATGAATTTCAAGCAGAATTCAATAAAGCCGGAGATTGGAGTGGGGAGCATGAAACTAATTCTACGACAAATGTAGAAGCCGGAAAAAAAGCAAATAGGAGAATAAATTGGTAACAATGACACACTCTATCACAAAAAGATCTGCTTTTACAATGATTGAACTGATCTTTGCTATTGTAATTATTAGTATAGTTGTTTTATCCTTACCTACTTTTATGCAGGTATCTGAAAAGAATGTAGAAAACAACCTTGCACAGGAAGCTATATTTGCAGCTTCTGCAGAGTTAATGGGTTCAACAAGCGTATACTGGGATGAAAACTCCATGCAAGATTCAAATTTTAGTGCATTATCAAGAGTTATAGATATTGGTGACGATTGTAATACTACTACAAAATTGCGTCCCGGTCATATCAATCAACCGTTTCACAGACGATGCTTAGATGATCTTACTACTACTGCAGCCAATACTAGTGGTGGTGATGCTTATAATCTGAATGACCTTGTACATACACCTCATACTGCTTTCACTCAAACAAGTGATGCTTCTGGATATAAAACAAATTATAATAGTGCTTTAAGCGTTACTCAAAATAATGATATCAAAACTGTTACAGTTACTATTACAGATCCTGACGGTAATGTGGTAACTAGATTAAAATCACAAATAGCAAATATCGGTGAAGTTGAACCATATAAGAAAAGGATGTTCTAATGAAAAAAAATGCTTTTACAATGTTAGAACTAATATTTGTCATCGTAGTGATGGGTATACTTGCAAAATTTGGTATAGAGCTTCTTGCTCAAATATATAATAACTTTATATACAATAGTGTCAACAGTTCTCTTCAAGAAAAAAGTCAAAATGCAGTAGAAATAGTTGGAGGACGTTTACAATATAGAATTAAAGACTCAATCATTGCAAGACAAAGTGCAGATGATACTAACTTTACCTCATTGTCTACTGCTAATAGTGACGATTATAATATACTTGAATGGGTGGCAACTGATATTGAAGGCTTCAGAGGGCAAACACAACCTTTATGGAGTGGTATAATTGACCTTGATGACTCAAATGCAACCCTGCTTATAACTCCAGAAACAAATACAACAGCCATAGATGCCTTAATAGATACACTTTCTGATGGTAATTCTGATTTAACAGATGCTGCTATATATTTTCCCGGTTCAAATACAAATGTACTTACAGGTTATGGTTGGCAGCGTCCTGCAATAAAATTTACAGACCAAAACCATACGATGCACCCTATAAAAGCAGGTACGAACATTTATGAACTTATCCCAAGAAATGGAGATACTAATGATGATAATAACCTAAGTGGTATTGATGTATATGAAAACTATCAGCTTGCATGGACTGCTTATGCAGTTGGTATAAACAATTATGATGATACAAATAAAACAGGTACTCTCACACTTTGGTACGATTATCAGCCATGGGAAGGTGAAAAATATACTGACGGTACTCCAAGAATACTTATGGAAGATGTTAGTTCATTTAGATTTAGAGCACTAGGTTCTGTTGTACAAATTCAAGTGTGTACAAAGTCAGATCTCGTAGAGGAATACTCAATATGCAAAGAAAAAACAATATTTTAAATAAACATAGAAACGGCCTGGCAATGATTATGGCAATTATCATTATGGTTGCGCTTGGTACCATTGGAGCCTTGTCTTTAAAACTAATTTCGCAAACTACTAAAACAACGACAGATATTTATCTGTATGAGCAGGCATCTATCTATGCAAAAAGTGCGGCAGAACTTGCACTTTTAGACATTGCTAAATATGGCTGTTCTAATAACTATGACGTAACCTTTGGTAATAGCACAGAAATTCAGTATGATGCAAATGTAACTATGCAGTATATATATACCAACAATTCCGGACCTGCTGGATGTAATATCTATACTCAAACGACACCAGTTACAACTACTGAACAAAACGGTTCTGTAATGATGGATATTACCGTTACACTAAGTGATGAAAACTTAACTACAGAACCAATAAGATACTTTAGAAGAACTATCCAAAAACTCTAAGATTATTGGTTATTTCTAAACTTATAAATGCTATAATTCAATAAAAAAGGATTATAGTATGAATATCTCTTTAACTGGTAGAGGCTTAGAACTTACTGACACTATCAAAGATCATATGAGAAGCTCTATTGATGCTCTAAAAAAATATAATATGGACATTATCTCTGCAAACGCAGTTGCAAGTTCTCAACATAAAAAAGGGAAAGAGCACTTTAATGTTGAATTTGTTTTAAATCTTCCTCAAAAACATACTATTGTTATTAGTCAAAATGACGGCGACCTTCATGCTGCAATTGACATCGCTTTAGAGCGTGCAGAAAAAGCACTTCGCCGCCTACATGATAAAGAAGTTGATCACCATAAAACTGGTTTAAACGAGATCAAATCTGAAGATGTAGATGTTAAAGAAGTAGCAGCTGAACTAGAAGATGAAATAGTTCCTGTAGAACTTGACCTTTACAAACCGCGTGAAGTTGAAGATGTTTTAAATGACCTAAAAGAGTCTGGAAAAATGTTTGATATCTTCATCGACAACGAAGATAAAACTCGTGTTCTTTACAAAAGAAACGACGGTAAATTCGGTCTATATTAATAGGTCATTTTTCACTTCAGAAACAATATCCTCATCAAGTGCGAAGTCAAAATATTTAAACTGGCTTCCGCTTTGATTTATCCCTTTTAACAGATCCCCGCTTTTTCTATAACGTAAATCTAAATTTGCTATATCAAATCCATTTGTAGTTTTTACAAACTCCTCTAACCTTTTAGACTCTTTTTGGTTTGTATATAAATAACAATACCCTTTTAAACCTGTCCGACTAACACGACCACGTAATTGATGTAGTGTTGAAAGCCCTAATCTCTCAGCACCTACAATGACAACAGTAGTTAGCCTTGGTAAAGATATACCCACTTCTACAACCGTTGTAGCAATTAAAATATCACCACGCTCTCTGAAATCTAGTAAAACATGCTCTTTCTCTTTATCTTTTCCATGGGTCACATATACATTCTCAAAGTTTTTTTCCCAATACGATCGAGCTTCATCTATACTTTGATACTCTAAAGCTTCACTCTGCTCCACCAATGGATATACAAGCAGTATTTGATTATTTTGCGCTATTTCATTTTTAATATGTTCTAGTAAATCTTTAAAGTCACTCTTGTGGATTACTTTAGAGTCTATATCTTTTTTATAAGGTGTAGAAGTGATCAAACTCACATCAATATGAGCCGCTTCGATCATCGCCTGCGTTCTTGGAATTGGTGTTGCCGAAAACTGTAGATAGTGTGGCTTTTTCTCCCCTGAACTCACCAGCTTCTCCAACATATTTCTCTGAGCAGTACCAAAACGGTGCTGTTCATCTACCATCACAACTCCCGCTTCGGGCAACTCTCGATAGAGCAGTGCATGCGTACCGATAATAAAGTCATATTCACTCAGATCCGTCTTTTTCGTCTTGTTTGTAACAAGTACACACTTCATGTCCAAAAACTTCTGAGCCTCTTCATAAAGTTGGTTTGCAAGTATCGTAGTGGGTGCCATCAAAATGCTTTTATAAGGCATCATCATATAGGCACTCGCAAGAATTACCATTGTTTTACCACTACCAACATCACCGACAACCATACGTCTTGCAGCTACATCTTTAGAGAAATCGTTTTGAATATCTTTAATAGCATTTTCTTGTTCAGGTGTAAGTTCAAAAGGGAGTTTTTGTGCCCAGGGTCTATAATCACTCTCTTTAGAGATCTGTGTCTGAAAGTATCTTCTTTTTTTTGTTAGTTGTGCAAGGTATATAAAAAGCTCCAGATATTTCAGTGCACGTACACTTTGTTCACTTAACTCTTTTTGTGGCAGTTCTAGGGGGAAGTGAAGTTGCAATACTTCATCAATTACACTCTCTTTAAGCCCCTCTATGAGTAGATTTTCTTTTGTAAGCAGTTCTGCTGCAAGCCGGCCCATTACATCATTTCTCAAAGCTGTTTTATATTTTGGAGTAATCTTCCCAATCTGGGTAATCTTCTTTGGCATACTCATAGAGCAATGCCCCATTTTACAATCTATAAGACCGTAAAAAAACTCTCTGCTGCCAACACTGAAGGCATGCATCATATACGGTTTAGGCTTAAACATCACACCTTGAACACTATGTCCAAAGTTATGTGCAAAAAAAGTGATTTGAAGTGAATTTGGTGCACGATATACAGACTCGATCGTAGCATCTATAACTTGTGCTTTGCCAGGGTCTAAAGTGGAGTTTATACGATAGTCTTCGTAAGAATGAGGAACGTTAAGTGCCAACTCCAATAAAGAGTTGATACCCAGTTTTTTAAATTTGGCCTCTTGATCTTTTGAAAGTTCCATCCCCGTCTCTTTTTAGCTATATGGGAAAAACTATATCAAAAGTTTTATTAGAAAGGACAAAAGATTGCAAAATGCAATATATTATCCGTTTACTCTTTTATTTCTTTCCTCTTCTTGTGCTTTGTAAAGTTCCGCACATCCACGAGAAAGTTCACGAATTTTTAAGATGTAGTTTTGTCTCTCAGTTTGCGAGATAGCTTTTCTTGCATCAAGAACGTTAAATACGTGTGAAGCCATCATACACAGATCATATGCAGGTAACGGAAGTCCTGCTTCAAGTGTTCTTAGACACTCTGCACTTTTTGCATTGAACTCATCAAAAAGCATAGCAGTATCTGCTACTTCAAAGTGATATTTCGAAAATTCTACTTCACTCTCTTTATGTACATCTTTATAATATGTTTTGTTACCGTCTTTATCGATATTCCATACAATATCAAAAACAGTGTCAACACCTTGAAGATACATAGCAAGACGCTCAGTTCCGTATGTAATCTCTGCAGTTACCGGTTTACACTCAATACCACCAACTTGTTGGAAGTAAGTAAACTGTGTAACTTCCATACCGTTTAACCAAACTTCCCATCCAAGTCCCCATGCACCAAGTGTCGGAGATTCCCAGTTATCTTCAATAAAACGGATATCATGTTTAGATACATCAAGACCTAAGTACTCTAACGATTTTAGGTATAACTCTTGGATATTATCCGGTGATGGTTTTATAATCGCTTGAAACTGATAGTATGAGCCAAGACGATTTGGGTTTTCGCCGTATCTACCGTCAGTCGGACGACGTGAAGGTGCTACATATGCAGTAGCCCACGGTGTTGAATCTAGTGATCGAAGAAAAGTAGCAGGGTGAAAAGTTCCAGCCCCAGCAGGGATATCGTAAGGTTGAACAATGTTACAACCCTCTTTCATCCAAAATTCTTGTAGTTTTAATAACATTTCGCTAAATGTAATCATTCGTTTATCACCTCAAAATTAATTGCGAAAGTATACTATAGAGTCGCTTTTTAATTTATAAAGTTAGTATTTGATCGAAGCGCCAATCTTTATATATTTATCATTTGTTCTGCTATCAGGCTCATAAATATTTTCATAATAATCTCCATCTATGTATCCACTGAGAAAATTCGATCTCTTAATCACCTGTCTTGAATAGATGTATTCTATAAAAAAGTTTACTTCATCAGTATAACTGTACTCTACAGGGATACTTAATTCAAATGTATTGGCACTTCCCAGTTTAAACTCATCACTGATACTATTCGCAATCATTGTTGGAGCAATTCCATATTTATATTTTGCAATTACTCCAATATTAAAATTATCTATAAGCTCTTTTGAAACACCTACAATCGGTGTTATATAGAACCAACTATATAGTTCGTTTTGAATACTTGAGAGCTCTCTATACCATGCATGATACCCTGCCCCCGCTCCATATATTAAATCTATAGCTGAAAACTCTTTTTTCATTGTATAATCAACGCTAAAATCATATAAAATATTAAAAGTTGTCCCTTGATATGGTTCTCCAGTCTTAATTTTAAAACCGTCATAATTACTATTACCAGTAAGTCCAGAAAAATTAAACTCTAAATTTGAACATCCATAGTTACTGCATGATAGGTCAAGACCGTATCCAAGTTCAAAGCCTAAAATAGAGTTTGAATTTTCACTATCTGCAAAATTTCCATAAACATCAGTTTCAGTATAATCCAGCTCCATATTAACTAGCGAGATCGAAAAAGTTCCATTTCCTGCATATAAATTTGCAGACAAAAGCGCTAACGTTGTCATTTTTAAAACTAAATTTTTCATAAGAATCCTTATGTCAACTTACAGATAATATCACCTATCTCTTTGCCTAAAGAAGATGCTACGACATTACATTTTACTTTAAGTAAGAAACAGATATTTTCTCTTTTTGCTGGGCTCATACATTCGTAATTGCCCATCCCTTTGCTAATCACAAGATCGGCATTGTCAAAAAGTTTTTTTGCTTCTTCACTCGCTCTTTCATACATAAATCCAGGTGTGTTTACACCACTGTCTACTAAGTTACATAGTGTATCAAATCCAGCCTCTTTAGCTTCTTTAATTGTAACATCATTTATGATAGGATTACCACGTACCATATATGAAAACTCTTTTTTAGGATAAAGTTCTTGAAGGGTTTGGATAAAAAGATGATCAAAAATATGTTCACCCACATTGTCACCTATAACAACTATATTTTCTGCTTTTTCCACTTGCTCAGCAAATGATTCAAAATCGTTATGGGCAAAATCTATGTGAAAAATGTTTTCCAGCTCTTCATGCAGATCAAATTCAACCTCGGCAGCAAGGTCAATAACATTACCCGCTACTGCTATTTTTGTAGCTGTTAAAAGTTTATTGTCACTTTGGGAGAGTCTCTCTTTAAGTAAGGGGATGAAAGAGAGTGCTTTTTGTGTAGAGTGTTCTTTTACCTCATCATAAAGATCATACTTATTTGCAATTAGTGCCATTTCTTCATATACATCGGCTGCAATTTCTGGAGGGGTTTGTTCAAAAGAGAAGTTTTCACTCATCTTTTCAACAGTTGAAGTAAGTTGGTTTGAAAGTATTTGATTAGCTCTAATTGCATTAGCTACTTTAAAACTTTGGTTGATTATACAACCGACACATGCCTCATCTATTTTCATTATGAAGTATGCTCATCTATCGCTTTGTTCCACATCAGTTTATATTTTCTTCTCATAAACTCAACCTCTTGTTGAGAGAGTTTGAGTTGTTCTTGAAGTGTATGGATAGTTTTTCTATCTTCATCATAAAGTTCTTGCAGTGAAGCTAACGCTTCTCTTAAAAATTCATTTTCCGTTTTGATGGACTCAATCGTCTCATCTTTGGCATCAAGAACTTTCTCATGAAGATTTATAATTGTCCCTATAGTTTTTTCAACAAATTCCGGTTGAACTACCATTTCATGGGTATTTCTTTGTGATAATTCCTGTAGTTTTGCAGGAACGACAACATCAGTGGCACCTTTTGACGGGTCTATATAACGCACACCATCTTCAACTTTAACACTTAGTTTTCCACGCTCGATCAGATCCTCGATCGCACTAAGCTCAAGTCCTGTTAGTTTGCTATACTCTTCATCACGCATCCACTGCATTGTCTACTCCCGCATTTTATAATTAGCTAATGATAGTTTCTATCTCTTGTGAATCCATCTCAACTTTTTTTGCTTTTGCGATTCTATCTTCTTGTAATTTGATAGCTAACTCTTCATTATCTAGCGCTAAAATTTGCATTGCTAAATATGCCGAGTTAATAGCTCCGGCTTTACCTATAGCTACAGTAGCAACTGGCATTCCAGCTGGCATCTGAACAGTAGATAAAAGTGCATCGATCCCACTTAAAGCAGATCCAGACATAGGTACACCGATAATAGGTTTTACTGTTTTAGAAGATAAAACACCCGCTAAATGTGCTGCCATACCTGCTGCTGCAATAAAAACTTGTGCACCTTTTTTCTCAGCTTCAACTATATACTCTTTAGTTCTCTCAGGAGATCTGTGAGCAGATGAAATAATCATCTCATAGTTTACACCGAAAGCCTCTAATGTGTCAGAACACGACTTCATTACTTCATAATCACTTTTTGAACCTATAACTATAGAAACAAATTTCATACTTTTATCCTTACTTATTTTTACAGCGAAATTATATCAAATTGTTTTTTAATAGAGTTTGATATAATAGCGACGATTTAAATTAAGGTAAAGATAAACAATGGAAGAAAAAGAGCAGATTATCGAGCTATACAGTGCATTATCCCTATGTAATGACACTATCAATAATGTAAAAAATATATCTGAATTATTTTCCCAAATTTGTCAAGATATTCTTACAATCAATCATATCAGTATGGCATGGATCGGATTAGTTGATGAAAATTCTCAACTTAAACCAGTATCATACTGCGGTGTAGGCACTCAATATATTAAAGATATATCTATAAAAATAGAGGATGATATTTTAGGAAATGGACCAAGTGGAATTGCCTATAAACAAAAAGAACCTTATTGGTGTCAAGATTTTCTAAACGATCCCCATACAACCCCTTGGCATGCAAGAGCACGTAAGTTTCACTGGAAATCATCTGCTGCACTCCCTATTGGTACAGCTCATAAGCTTATCGGAACTCTTAATCTTTATTCCGATACTCTTAATGCCTTTGATCAAAAGACACAAGAGCTTCTTTTAAAAATGACATCTAATATTACACATGCTCTTAATGCTTTTGAAAGTGAAGCAGCAAGATCACAAGCAGAAAATGCACTCAAAGAATCCTATACACTTCTCTCTTCAATTATAAACTCTCTTCCGACAAGAATTTTTTGGAAAGACAAAAACTTAACTTACTTAGGGTGTAATACCGCTTTTGCAAAAGATGCAGGAAAGAGTTCTTCTGATGAAATAATTGGAAAAAACGATCACCAAATGCCATGGAAAGATCAAGCAAACCTCTATAATACTGATGATCTTAAAGTGATAAACTCAAAAAAATCAAAACTATTTTTTGAAGAACCCCAAACTACTCCAAACGGAGATACAATCTGGTTGCGAACTTCAAAACTTCCACTTTTCGATGCACAGGGTGAAGTGATGGGAATCATTGGTCTGTATGATGATATCACGGAACAAAAACACTCTGAAGAACGTGTCTTATATATGGCAAACTATGATGCCTTAACGGGACTTCCTAATAGAGCAAAACTTGAATCTAAAATAGAATACAACATCGCTCTATCAAGAAAAAATCACTGGAACTTTGCTTTAATATTTTTAGATATTGACAACTTCAAAGATATCAATGATACACTCGGACATAATGTTGGAGATAAACTCCTTATAGAGTTTTCTAAAAGAGTTCTTGGTTTCTTAAGAGATGAGGATACTATAGCAAGACTCGGTGGAGACGAGTTTATAATTCTTCTACCGATTACAGATGCAAAACAGGCACAAAAGATGGCAGAAAAATTACTCTTTACTGTTTATCAGCCTTTTACTATTGAACAAAATGAACTAACAGTTACTGTTTCTATGGGTATCTCCATATATCCTAATGACGGTGTCGATAAAGAAACCCTTTATAAAAATGCAGATACTGCTATGTATCGTACAAAATATAATGGGAAAAACAACTACTCTTTCTTTACACAAGAGATGCAGATGCAAACTAAAAGAAATTTACTTTTAACAAATGCACTACATAATGCAATCGCACATAATGAACTCTATGTTGTTTATCAACCGCAGATCTCATTAACTACACATAAACTGGTTGGGATGGAAGCACTTTTAAGATGGGAACATCCGGTATTTGGTAGTGTACCTCCTTCTGAGTTTATCCCTATAGCAGAGAGTAGCGGTCTTATCTTGTCAATAGGGGACTGGGTGATGAAAACTGCTGTGCAACAGCTAAAAAACTGGCAAACAAAAGGTCTTCATGATGTTAGTATATCAGTAAATTTATCAGCTGTACAGTTTAATCAAGCAAATTTACAACATAATATTATTCAACTTTTAGATGAAAGCGCTCTTCCTGCAAACTATTTGGAGATAGAACTCACAGAGAGTGCTATTATGAGTAATCCTGAAACTGCGATCAATATTATAAACCAGCTTCACAGCCTAGGTATTAAAATTTCTATAGATGACTTTGGAACAGGTTATTCAAGCCTGAGTTATCTTAAAAAATTCAAGGCCTATAAACTTAAAATTGATCAGTCTTTTGTTCGTGATATTACTATAGACCCTGAAGATAAAGCGATAGTCAATGCTATTATCAATATGGCAAACAGTCTAGGTCTACAAACAATTGCAGAGGGTGTTGAAACTCAGGAACAATTAAAATATTTAGAAGAAAACGGTTGTGATGAAGTTCAAGGATATTACTATTCAAAACCTCTTGTAGTTGATGAGTTTGAAGAGAAATACCTTAAAGGTAAAAAGTAGAGATTCTCTACTTTTTCGGATACGTTCCCATATCAGGATGTGAAGGTATTCTAAAGAATGTAAACGGCGGGAACTTTGTAGGAAGTTTTATAGGGTTAATATTACCGCTATGAACACTCTCCCAAATTTTTCCGTTTTGTGCCTGAAGTTTTGCAAAACTCATATAGACACGTCCATCTTTTTCATATGTTTTACCAAACTCGTTTTCAACAAACTCTATTGTTTCACCTAATGGCATAACAACTTCAAGTTCATCTCCCGGAAGTGTTTTATATTTACACATGTAATACTCGCCGTCTTCCGTAGATTCACCTGTTACCTGATGAGTACCAAGCTGCATAGTAAAATCTAAACTTTGCGTATCATGCTTCTCAAACGGACGAGAGATAAGATAAGCATCTGTATAACCGCGGTTTTGTAAAGATTCTAGCTCATACTGATACTTAGCAATATCCTCTTTCCCTTCATAATAATCATCAATAGCCATTCTATATGCTTTAGCTGTAACTGCCGCATAATAAGATGTTTTTGTACGACCTTCGATCTTTACACTGTCAACTACACCGCTGTCAAGAATCTCTTTAATGTGCGAACCGAGATTCAGGTCTTTTGAATTCATAATATATGTACCGATACCCTCATCCTCTTCAAGTTTAAAAAGAGTTCCTGTTTCAGGATTTGCTGCATACATTTCATAAGGGAAACGGCAGTCATTTGCACAACTTCCACGATTTGGAACACGCCCGCTTTGAAGTGTCGAGATCAGACATCTTCCACTGTATGCAAAACACATACTTCCGTGAACAAACACTTCAAGTTCAAGCTCAGGCAGCTCTTTTTTGATCTCTTTTAAATCTTTTAAAGAGATTTCACGAGCTGTAATAATACGAGTAGCACCCATATCCGCATACACTTTCGCATCTAGAACATTCATTACATTGGCTTGTGTTGAAAGGTGCAACGGCATATCCGGTGCAATCTCATGTGCTAATTTTAAAACACCTGGAGTTGCTACAATAATCGCATCAGGCCCCATCGCTGCTATTTTTTCAATATGTTTTTTTAAGAGATTTAATTGAGAGTTAAAAGGGAAACCGTTGATCGTAGCATATACTTTTTTTCCTCTCTCATGGGCATACTTGATCCCCTCTTCAAAATCTTCATAACTAAATTCTTTACCGCTTCTAATACGTAAAGAGAAGTGACTTACTCCTCCATATACCGCATCTGCTCCAAAATCCAGAGCAATTTTTAACTTTTCCAGCGTACCTGCCGGAGATAATAATTCTACTTTATTCATGCCTGTCCAAATTGTTCTAATAATGCTTCTATATCTTCTGTTGAAGCAAGTTCATCGTTTTCATCACCCTCAATATGTTTTGCGGAAGAGACACGGGCAGTGTCTTCTACTTGTGATTCAAATAGTGAATTCATATAATGAGATAATGTTCTCATCACATTAATAACACGTTCAATTTTTTGACGATGAATATCTTGATACTGCATAATATCCATTACGTTCATGATCGAATCACCTGAATTTTGTAACATCTCTACTACAGATTCTGCTTCTGCTAAAGCATTCTCATTTTTTTCAAGTTGTGTTTGAAATGTACTTACATCCGGAAACTTTTCACTCAATGTCGTAAAAAGCGTGACATTTGATTCTAATATCTCTACAATATTACCAAGCTCAGTTTCTTTATCCATAAGGTCATTGCTAATATTTTCTATAATATCAAAGATCTCTGATGCTTTCTCTTCAGACTCTTTTGTAACATCATCGAGTTGATGCACTACCTTATTTTCATTAGTTGCAGGAGGTCCCCATTTTGGTGGAACTTTACCTTCCATTTCTGGTTCATTTGAAGTATCTTTTTCTAGTTCAACTTCATCATTTTGTGCCACTTCTTCATCTTCAACACTATCTAGGTCAAGATCGCCACCCATCAATGCATCTAGTTCTTCTTGAGTCATCAAGATCTCCAAAATTGAATAATTTATTAATTAACACTATAATAACATAAAATAAATAATAAAAGGCACACATGATCGTTGATTTACACAACCATACACCCCTATGTAATCATGCAGAGGGGAAGATTGATGAGTATATATTAGAAGCTGTTAAAGCAGGCACGAAAGTGTTTGGTTTTGCCGATCATGCACCAATGGATTTTGATCCTAAATATCGTATGAGCTTTGAAGAGATGAGCTGTTATGAAGCAGATGTTTTAGATGCCAAAAAAAGATATAAAGATCAGATAAAGATTCTGCTTGGATATGAGGTTGATTACCTTGAAGGGCATATGGATAAAAGAGTACTAAATGCAGATGTTGATTACCTGATCGGTTCTGTTCATTTTATTGATGAATGGGGATTTGACAACCCTGAGTTTATAGGTCAATACGAACATGAAGATATTGATGAAATTTGGAAAAAATATTTTTTAGCAATTGAAAAAATGGCTAAAACAAAACTGTTTGATATTGTAGGACATCTCGATCTTATAAAGGTGTTTAAATTTATGCCCAATAAAGATATTGTAGAGATTGCAAAAAATGCACTGCTTGCTATTAAAGAAGCTGATATGACTTTGGAGATTAATGTTGCGGGATATAGAAAACCGATCGGTGAAGCGTACCCCTCCAAAGAGTTACTTCAAGCAGCATTTAAACTAGGGATCCCAATTACATTTTGTTCAGATGCCCATAAACCTGAGCAAGTGAACCTTTATAACGATCAAGTTATTAAACTTGCACGTGACGTTGGATATAACGAGTGTGCCTATTATGAAAACAGAGAGCGAAAATTTTTAAAATTTTAGCTCTTCGTATTTACTAACCACATCGAAAATATATCGAGATAATTCCAAAAAGACTCTATATATTCAGGCGTAATTCCCTCATCCACCAATGCTTCTAAAAGTGGTTTATAGAGTGCTAACCATGACTTTCTGGCATGTTCATCTATACGAAACGGAGCATGACGCCCAACCATTTGATGTTGACCTCTTGTTTGTGTGAAGTAATCAGGTCCACCGCTGATTTCGACTAGAAATGCGAAAGCGTGTTCTTTTGCCTCTTCAAAATCTTCATCATCAAAAACTGGAAATAAAAATGCGATATCACTTGTTTTAATAGCTTCATAGTGATCATATACAAGTTTCTTAA
This sequence comes from Sulfurimonas marina, assembly GCF_014905095.1. Taxonomy (NCBI): domain Bacteria; kingdom Pseudomonadati; phylum Campylobacterota; class Epsilonproteobacteria; order Campylobacterales; family Sulfurimonadaceae; genus Sulfurimonas; species Sulfurimonas marina. Next base: position 1,868,011 of record NZ_CP041165.1, read on the forward strand.
ATCGCTCTTCACCTACTTCATGTAAAAAACCGGGATGGGGCTTTGCAACAGGTGGTCTAACACCTATCTCTCCATCAGTAATTTGTAAATCCACAATTTACCCTTTTTTCGTTGATATTGCATAAATTATACAAATTTATATTTATTATTACTTGATTTCAATCAAGAAACTTACAATATTTACTTATTGTATAACAAATCTTCTCACATAAAAGTACCTTTATTTGCCCATATTATTAACAAAATTCTAAAAAGAAATATGTTGTGGAGATATAAAGTTAGCTTTAATATTTCCCTTTGTATAATACTTACATACAATAAATGTAAAAAAGGAAATCCGAATGGGTAAATATATTGAATTAACAGGTGCAGATTTTGAATCAACAGTAGCAGAAGGTGTTACATTAGTAGACTTTTGGGCTCCATGGTGTGGTCCATGTCGTATGATTGCTCCAATCATCGAAGAATTAGCTGAAGAGTTTGACGGAAAAGCTAAAATTTGTAAAGTAAATACTGATGAAGAGCAAGACATTGCTGTTAAATTCGGTATTCGTTCTATTCCAACTATTCTTTTCTTCAAAGATGGTGAGATGGTTGAGCAAATGGTTGGTGCTGCTTCTAAACAAGCGTTCGCTGATAAACTTAACTCTCTTTTATAATAGATGCAAGAAAAAAGGGAAAGAAAAAAGGGTACATCTCTTTTTTCTCTCTCAACACTGCTGGCTTCTTTTTTCGGTGCTGCTATGATAGCCGGTGCCTTTGCTTATTTTAACTACAAATTTTCAGAATATAAATTTATAAACTTCAAAGATTGGGTCTTTTACGAAAAGCAGGATCTCTTTATTCCTAAAGAGGATAAGTATCTTGTAATTTTTTACTCTTCAAAACAAAAAAATACTACAGAAAAGCTCTCAAACTTAAAAACTGAGCTCCCTGTAATAGCCATAGATTATTACAACGATATTGCTCCAAACACCAAAAATACAACATTTTTACATTCAGGAACTGCAACAAGTTTAAAGTTTATTCAGCGCTTTAATATTTACGAAATACCATCTATTTTTTTTATAAAGAAACAAAAAGATTTTCTTTATAAACAAGATAGTATGATACACAAACTCGATAATTTAGATGAGATTTCAAACAAAATAAAAACATTATAGAAGGATTTTAAATGATACTTGATTGTGCTATTGTTGGTGGTGGACCGGCAGGTCTTACAGCAGGACTTTATACAACTCGCGGCGGATTAGAAAACGTAACTATGTATGAAAAAGGGATGCCTGGCGGGCAAATTACCCAAAGTTCTGAAATTGAAAACTATCCTGGTGTTACAGGTGAAATTACTGGTATGGATCTTATGATGCCGTGGCCTGAACAATGTCAAAAATTTGGTCTAAAACATGACATGGTAGAGGTTACTCGTATTACTAAAGAGGGTGATGTTTTTACAATCCACAAAGGTGATGGCTCTAGCGATCAAGCACACTCTGTTATCGTAGGAACTGGTTCTTCTCCAAGACGTGCAGGTTTTAAAGGTGAAGATGAGTTTTTCGGTAAAGGTGTAAGTACATGTGCAACTTGTGATGGTTTTTTCTATAAAGGAAAAGAGGTAGCTGTTATCGGTGGTGGTGATACTGCTTTAGAAGAAGCACTTTATCTGGCAAAAATATGTGCAAAAGTATATCTTATCCATAGACGTGATACTTTCCGTGCGGCACCCAACACTGTTAAACGTGTAGAAAATACTGAGAACATCGAACTTGTAGTAAACTCTACACCTGATGAAGTTTACGGTGATGCTATGGGTGTAACAGGAGTGCGTGTTATCAATACTAACGGAGAGACAAGAGAGATTGAAGTACCGGGTGTATTTACGTTTGTAGGTAACGATGTAAATAACCAAGTACTTATCCAAGAGGATGGAAGTTTCCTTTGTGACGTAAATGAGCAGGGACAAGTAATGGTTAACTTAAGCATGAAGACTTCTGTTCCTGGACTTTTTGCAACAGGTGACATGCGTGTTGAAGCTCCAAAACAAGTTGTAAGTGCAGCAGGTGACGGTGCAGTTGCAGCACTAAGTGCAATTAGTTATGTTGATGAACTTTTAAACTAAGAGATGCTACTATTTCAAAAAGTTTTTTCATAAGATAAAGGATAATAGATGATAAAAGTTGGCGTATTTGGGGCAAGCGGTCGTGTAGGAAAACTCTTAATCGAGGATTTAAAATCGACTCAGGGGATGAGTGTAAGCAGCGTATATGTACGTAACTCTTTAGACTTTACTATAGACCCTTCTGTTCTAGTTACATCTGATATGCACACGTTTTTAAACGGTTGTGACATAGTAATAGACTTTTCACTCCCGGAAGCTTGTGAGAGTTTACTAGAAGAAGCTGTAAAAACACCAAGACCTCTTGTTATTGGTACAACTGGTTTAAATACACACCAACTAAATCTTTTAAAACAGGCGAGCGAAGTTATGCCTGTTTTATACGCTACAAACATGAGTCTGGGTGTAGCACTCTTAAATAAACTTGTATATCAAGCTTCAAAAACTTTAGAGGGGTTTGATATCGAGATCGTAGAGATGCACCACAGACATAAAAAAGATGCACCAAGTGGTACTGCACTAACACTTAGCGAATCAGCAGCTGCAGGTCGTAACCTTGATATAGATAAAGTACGTGTAAGCGGACGTGACGGTAATATCGGTGAAAGATCAAGTGATGAAATCGCTGTTATGGCACTTCGCGGCGGTGATATCGTAGGTCGTCATACTGTAGGTTTTTATAATGACGGTGAGTTTATAGAACTTAACCACACTGCAACAAGTAGAAACACTTTCTCTAAAGGTGCTATTCGTGCAGGAAAATGGCTTGCAGATAAAGAAGCGGGACTTTATTCTATTTCTGATTGTTTAGAGTTAAACTAAAAATCTAACTCTAAATATTTTTAGCACTTTGTGCTAACTTCGCCCAAGCAGAGTTCTTATCTGCGGCGATAGCCTCATCATACGCTTTTTGAGCTTCACTATCTTTCCATAACTTACTATAGACACTTCCCAGTAAATATTTTTGACGTGCTCTATCGCTTGTTGAGAGTTTTACATCATCTAAAGATTTAATTACCTCTAAGGCATTTTCATAGTTATCTTTATTCATGTATGCCTGGTATAGAGAAAACTCTATATAAGGCGTTTGTGCATGTGATGATGTACGTTTTTGCAAATCATATATTTTTTTACCGTATTTAATAACCATATTGTCATCTTTTTTTGCAACACCTACGGCAACCATATTTGCATATCTGTCTATATCCTTATAACTATCTTTAAAAACTTCTTCAACTTTTACGATCGCATCAATCATCTGATCTTGTTTTTCTAAACGATTATATGTGTCAAAAAGGATTCTATACACTTCTAAATATTTTTTATCATTATCAAGCTCTATAAGTGCCGTTAAATCTTTTGCAGCTTGGAGAACATCGAGATAATTTCCTGTGGCAAAATCTACTTTAATATATCTAAAAAGCCATTTCTCTTTCTCTTTGGCATCTTTAGTATCAATATTTTTAACAGTCATCTTTTTTGCTAACTGATAATCGCCACCTATCATAGCACACTCATACACACTGTCATCCCATTTGCTTGAGAGTGTAACGTTATGTTCACTAGATATTATAAGAACCTCTTCACAGTTTTTCTTCTCTAACGACTCCTGCATCGCCCCGATAGCTGCTGTTTCTATAACAGAAGGTACTTCAGTATATGTTGTTTGGTCTAATGCTAAGAGTTTTGATTTCAAGTTTAGAACCTGAGCATATTTGCCTAAAGTGTTTAATAGTTTTGCTTTTTCATACAATGCTTTTGAACCAATCGAATCGTTTTGGTATTCTTCAATCAGTTTATTAAACTCAGCTAGTTTTACACTGCTGTTCATATCGTCTACATCAAAGAAAAGTTGATCTTTTGCTAATTCAACTTCACGCAGATAATCACCATCTGGGAACTTCTTCATATAACTGTTAAGAGCATCTAATGCTGCTCTTTTTTCAGTTGTGTGTGCTAGATATAGCCCTTTATGAGCCAGCACCTCTTCATACTCATCATAAGTAGGATTAATTGCATCAAATAAAGCAGAATCTATATCTGCAGCACTCTGATATTCCCCTGCTTCAAATAACTCTTTAACAAGCTCAAGAGAAGCTTTTAAATCCTCTTTAAAAAACTCTGGTTTTACTTTTAAGATCTTATCTAGATATTTACTTGATTCTTTAGGTGATTCTTGAAATACTAAGTTGGAAAGATGATATGCAGCATCTACTGCTACGTCTACATCTTTTGTTTCATATAAAGCTCTTTTGTAAAATTTTTCAGCTTGTGAAGCACCGCCTGACTCCTCTAGCGCTTCCCCTTTATAGATAAATCCGTATTGCGCATATTTATTTCCGGCATGTTCACTGAATAATCTATCAAAGAAATAATCGGAATCGGAACTTAACCCTATTTTCGAATACCCATGTGCAATTAATGAGAGCACTTCGGCAACATTTTCATCTGCCGAATACTCACGTAAAAAGATTTTTGCATTTGCTATAACATTGTCATAATCTTTTAATTTTGCATAGATTTTAATTTTGTAGTAAAGCAGTTCAGCTTTAAAAAGTGTATTTGGATATTTTTTGAGTATATCATTTGTAATATCTAAACATCTTTCATAGTCTTTTTGTTCAAAATATTCTTTTACTTTAATATATTCAGATACATCCTCTACTCTTTTGATCGAAACAGGATTTCCTTTAATATCCAAACTACCTACATAAGGCAATTTGTCCTGCTCCATATAAAAAGGGAAATTAATAGCTAAATCTGAGCGTTGATCTTTTTTTACCAATGGAAATTTTTCTTTATACCCTATCACTATCCAGCTGTTGCTTAACGAAACTTCTGCAGTAAAAAGTGTACTCTCTTCTGTCAGATCAAATATATTTGCATAGAGCTTCATCTTATGTTTTGGTTTTATTGAGAGAAAAAAAGTACCGTTTTGTATAAAAGTATTCACTTTAAAAAACTCATCTTCTAGATGTTTGACATCTTTAGACGATCTTTTTGAAAATGCACACACAATCTCTTTTGTTTCCTCAAATTCATTTTGTAAAGCTTTACAAGTAAATTTGCTTTGGTCATTAAGATGTAAAGTAGAGTATTTTATGAAGTTGTCTTTTGCACTGTCAATCGAGATCTCAAGTGCAAAAGAGAAGATAGGTATAAGGGTTAAGAGTATCCATTTAAACAAATCTCTTCCCCTTTTTTATTGAAATTATTATCTATTAATAACCACTGTTGTATACAAAAGCCGAAATAAACTCTAACAACGGATTTACAGCTAAGAAAGCAAAAATTGTTCCTAGTACTGCTATACCAATGATAGTATTTAACGGTTTTGTAGCATTTGCTACATATAGCTGACCACCATCATTATCGATAACTGGTTCTTTCATGAACATATATACAATTAGTTTTAAATAGTAGTAACCTGCGATCGCAGAGTTAAGAGCCATTATAAGTGCTAAGATCGTGTATCCGCTTGTTACTGCAGAAGAGATCATATATAGTTTACCCCAGAACAGTGCAAACGGTGGAATACCTGCTAAACTTAACATAAACAGTGCCATGATAAGTGCACTAATAGGTGCAGTTTTGATCATACCCGCAAATTTATCAAATGAGTGATCAGACATCTGATGCTCACGTAGATGTTTTTGTCTTGAGATCCATAACATTGAGAATGAACCAAGGTTTACGAATGAGAACAGTACCCAGTATAAGAACAATGCAGTATTTGCTTGAGTTGTTCCGATTAGGATAGCTGCCATTACAAAACCAGCATGAGAGATTGAAGAGTATGCAAGCATACGTTTCACATCTGTTTGTACAAGTGCCCAAAGGTTAGAGATAGTCATTGTTACAACAACAAAGATGTAAAGAATAACTTCTAACCAAACGATATCACTGTGAACTAGGAATTCAAAAAGTCTCATTGTTACAACAAATGCTGCAATTTTTGGTACGATTGACATATATCCAGCCATTGCTGCAGAACTACCTTCATAAACGTCAGGTGCCCATGTATGAAACGGTACAAGTGAAAGTTTGAAACCAAAAGAAGCTAACATAAACACTACAGCTACAAGTACGTAACCGATATCTGCATAGTTGTTGTTTGCTAATACTAAAGCAATTTTATTGATCTCAACTGAACCAGTAAGTGCATAAAATACCATCGCACCGAAACTGTAAAAACCAGCTGCTAAGGCACCCATAGTAAAGTACTTAACTGCCGCTTCAAAAGATTTGTCACGGTTGTGCATAGCGATCATTGTATAAAGCGCTAAAGATGATGTTTCTAAACCTACAAAGATAAGGATTAAATTATCAGACGAAACCATAAACTGGAATCCACCGATCATAAACAGGAACAATGCGAAGAACTCGGGGTATGAGAACTCGTGGAAACGCTTGTGTGTTAATGCTAATGGAATAAACAGCATAGACGCTAAAACAATAATAAACTGAGAAAGTATCGCAAGTCCATCGATAAGCATTAAATCAAACACACCCATAGTGACACCACTTTGAGTAAAGATCTCACTTGAATCTACAAGTGCGATAAAATCCATTCCTAAGAATAATAAAGAAAGTACTACATATAAACTTTTATGAAGACCACCTTTAAATAGATCAACAACTAAAATTAATAGTGCTCCAATGATAGGTATTAACATTGGTGCTAGAGTCATTAAGTTTAACGACTCTACAGGGATATTTATTGGTGATAACATTAATGTACCTCCTTAATAGAAGATTTTGCAGCAATAACTATCTCTTTTGATTCAACAAGATTAGGGATTCTCTCTTTTGCTAAATCAGTTTGTGATTTGTTATGCATTAATTGAACAATTGCTTTTACAGAATTATCAATCGGCTCTAATACAGGTTTTGGATATACACCTAACCAGATTGTGATAACAGATAATGGGATTAATGCAATAAGTTCACGTTTATTTACATCTGGAAGATTTTTATTCTCCTCTTTAATCTCATTACCAAAGAACATTTTTTTGTATGCTGATAACATATAGATAGCACCAACGATAATCGCAGTACCAGCAAGTAGTGTCAACATATGTGATTGTTGATAGAATCCAAGTAAACTTAAGAACTCACCAACGAAGTTGATAGTAAGTGGCATACCAACAGAAGCCATTAACATGATTCCAAAGATAGTTGCATATCTAGGCATAACATTCGCTAAACCACCAAACTCACTCATCATCTTAGTATGACGTCTGTCATAGATAACACCAACAAGTAAGAACAGTGCACCTGAAACAACACCGTGTGCAATCATTAAGAAAATAGAACCAGAGATACCTTCAACGTTTAATGCAAAAGTACCAAGGATGATAACACCCATGTGTGAAATTGAAGAGTAAGCAACAACTTGTTTAATATCTTCTTGAGCATATGCAACCATCGCTGTATAGATAATCATGATGATAGCAATAATTGCTATTGGCACCATAAAGAATGCTGATGCATCCGGGAACAGTGGTAATGAAAAACGGATAAACGCATATGTACCCATCTTAAGTAAAATAGCTGCAAGGATAACAGAACCGATAGTCGGTGCTTGACCGTGAGCATATGGTAACCATGTATGGAATGGGAACATTGGAACCTTGATTGCAAAACCGATAAAGAATGCTGCAAATAACCAAAGTTGGAATGTTTCCGGTAAGATAAGTCTATACCAGTCAAGTAGAGCAAAACTCCATACACCAGTAGCTTGGTAGTAGAAAAATGCCATGAAAAGCATACCTACAAGCATTACAAGTGAACCTGCAAATGTATACAGGAAGAATTTAATTGACGCGTAAACACGAAGTGGACCACCCCATGCACCAATGATATATACCATTGGTACAAGTGAAAGTTCCCAGAACACGTAGAATACGATTGCATCAAGAGCTGCGAAAACACCAATCATAGTCATCTGTAAGAACAGTAATGTAATGATCATGTTCTTAACATTTGGAGTATCAGTAAGTGATGCTATACCAATCATTGTAAAGAATGAAGCTAAGATGATAATAAATAAAGAGATACCATCAACACCTAAAATATAGTTAATACCATATGCAGGTACTAAAGGTAACTGCTCCATAAATTGCATACCAGAAACATTGCCGTCAAATGCAAACCATAGCCATAGTGAAAGTGCAAACTCTACAATAGAAACACTCACACCAAAAGCACGGATACTCTCTTTTTGGATCATGAACCCTAAAATACCCGCTAATGCTGGAAAGAAAATTAAAATTGATAAAATATGATCTATCATCTTACATTACTCCTAAACCTGATAAGATAGCTTTAATCTCATCAATATATCTAACTGCTAATCCAAAAACTACAGCTAAAGATAGTAGTACTACAGTACCACCTACCATCCATTTTAACATCGTAGAAAGATTTCCACTTTGCATACCTCTAGTTTTCTCACCTGTACCATAAAGAATTCCAGCAATACCGTCAACTGTTGCATCAACAATTTTAAGATCAACTTTTTTCCAGAATAGTTCTGAGATCTCTCTATACGGCTCTACTATAAATTTTTCAAAAGCATGTGGAATATAGTATTGGTTGTATAACACTTTGTATACAAAACTTTGTTCCATTTTACTTGAACCATCTGGAACTGTTTTCCAAGATGCATATTTTTTATAAGCAAAAAGTACCGCTAAAATAACAAATACTTGTGTACCTATTGTCATTACCCAATAAACTACAGGATGGTGAATATGGTATTCAATTGCCGGTAATAAACCAGTTACCATCTCAAAATATGATAGTTTTAATGAACCTGCGATGATCGCTAATAAAAGTAATGGACTCATTGCAACAAGCATAAATTTATATGCTTCATGTGGGTGAATACCAAATAGTTTGTAGCGCTCTTCACCGTGGAAGATAAGAGCTACTAGTCTAAATGAATAGAACGCTGTTAAACCTGCAGTGATTAATAACACTGAATAGATAATGTAATGGTGTTCAACAAATGCCGCTTCTAAGATTAAATCTTTTGAGAAGAATCCAGCAAGTGGGAAGATACCAGCTAACGCTACTGAAGCAAGAGTCATCATAATGAATGTCCACTTCATAACCTTTTTAAGTCCACCCATTTTAAACGGATCAAGTTCGTCGTGCATTGCGTGCATAACATTACCAGCACCTAAGAATAATAGTGCTTTAAAGAATGCGTGAGCCATAAGGTGGAAAAGTGCTACCCAGTATGCACCAAGACCAGCTGCTGCGAACATATACCCTAACTGTGAAAGTGTAGAGTAAGCAATAATTCTTTTCATATCACGGTTAACAAGTGCCATAGATGCTGCAAAAATTGCAACAAATGCACCAAGCGAAGCGATGAATAATCCAACATTTGGAATTAAGTCATAAAGCTCGTTTGAACGGATAACTAAATATACACCAGCCGTTACCATTGTTGCCGCGTGGATAAGAGCCGAAACAGGAGTTGGACCTTCCATTGCATCTGCAAGCCATGTATGTAATGGGAACTGAGCTGATTTACCCATAGCACCGATAAATAAGAAGATACCAATCCATACAAGTGTAGCTGTATCTAAGTTAGCCATTGCAGCGAACGCTTCGCTATATTGAAGTGTACCTGTGTTCCAGTATACTAAGAAGATACCGATTAACATACCAAGGTCAGCGATACGGTTCATAATGAACGCTTCGTTTGCTGCCCAAGTTGCGATCTCTTTGTGGTACCAGAATCCGATTAGTCCCCATGAACAAAGACCAACACCTTCCCAACCGATGAAAAGACCAGCGAAGTTGTCACTCATTACAAGAACCATCATAGAGAATACGAAAGCAGATAACCAAGCGAAGAATCTGTTAAAACCTGCATCGTGGTCCATATACCCGATAGAGTAGATATGTACAATTGTTGAAACAAGTGTTACAACCATCATCATAGTTACAGATACTTCATCTACAACAAAACCAAACGGAATGTAAAGATCACCCGTAGCCATCCATGTCATCATCTCTACATGTACCGGCTCACCACCACCAAGTATGTGAGCTAAAAGAATAGAACTACTTACAAATGATGTAAATATTAGTAAACTTCCTACAATACCAGTAAAAGTTTTCTTTGGTGTCGCTGTAAAAAGCGCTGAGAACAAAGAACTTACTAGTGGTGCAAAAAGTGCAATGTATAAATATTTTTCCATATTTTATCCCCTCATACTTGCCATAGTTTCTAAGTCAACATTGTTATGACGTTTGTGCCATACAATTAAAAGACCAAGACCAACTGCAACTTCTGAAGCAGCAATAGCAATAACAAAAAATGCAAACATCTGACCAGTTAAGTCAGCATAGTAATGTGAAATCGCAGCAAAAGCAATATTTACAGAGTTTAGTAAAATCTCAGTTGCGAAAAACAGTAGTAACAGGTTCTTTCTTTTCATTACACCCACTAAACCAATAGCGAATAGAATTGTAGATAGAACAAGATAGTGATTTAAACCTATTTCCATCATGAAAGCACCTTTTTATTTTCTTCATATTCACGAATCTCATCAGCATCCATTAATGTCAATGAAAGATCCATTTTCTTACCAGCTAAGATAATACCTGCAATCATAGCTACTAAAAGCATTACAGCAGCTACTTCAAACGGGATAAGATATTTTGTAAATAATACAACACCGACTTGTTGTGTATTTCCAACATTATCAAGTACCGGAGCAAAAGCCATCATATTGTCAGACACAATTGGAGCTGCAAAAATTGCAACAACTAAAATAGCTGCCAATGTAGCCATACCAACGATGATATATTTATTCCCCTGCTTCTCTTTAACTTCACGTGTAGTATCAAAGAACATCATACCAAACGCGTAAAGAGCCATTACAGCACCTGTATAAACGATAATTTGTATCGCACCTAAGAAATCAGCACCAAGGATAAAGAAAAATGCCGATATAAAAATCATTCCCGCTGCTAATGCAGTTAATGCATATAACGCTTGAGATGTCGTTACCGTGATAAAGAACATCGCAATTGTTAAAAATGCAAACAAGTAAAACGCTACCGCTTCAAACATAATCCAAACTCCTTAATATGCTAGAGGTGTTTTCTTAACACGCTCATCTTCATGTGGTGTAATAGCACCGAAACCTTCAAACTCTTGTTGAGCTTTCGCTTTCATAGTGTCTATCGGTGTTAACATATCATCATAAAGGATGAAATGCTCTCTCTGGTCACTTGCATTCTCATACTCACCACCGTGTGTAATAGCAAGCTCAGGACAAACCTCTGCACAATAACCACAGAAGATACAACGACCTAAGTTGATTGAATACTCTCCAACCTCTTTTCTTTGGTTCTCATCGTATCTTGTCTCCATACGGATACAGTTAGAGATACAGATCTTTTCACAAAGACCACAACCGATACATCTCTCAGCATCACTTTCCCAAAGACGCTTCATTTCATGAACTGCACGGTATCTTGGACCGATTGGCATCTTTTCAGCCGGATATTGTACAGTGTGAATGTCAGCTTTGAACATCTCACGAAGTACAACCCAAAGACCTACAAAAAGCTCCCCTTTAAAAGTTCTTTTTGCTACACGCTTGAACTTACCCCAAGGAGTTGTGGGATAATCTTCAATATCTACTAAATAGTAGCCACCTTCTGCTACATTTCTATCATTAAATGGTTCCATATTCATCCCATATCCCCTTAAAACATCATCACAAAACCAGTGATTACAACATTAATCACTGCGATTGGCATAAGCACTTTCCAACATAACCACATAAGTTGATCCGGTCTTACATCTGGCCATGCAGCTCTAGTCCACAGGAAGAAGAAGAAAAAGAATGCAACTTTAGCAAGTAAACCAAGAGCTCCTAGTAAACTACCGTCACCGTATCCACCTAAGAAGATAAGAGGGATAACAAATGAGATAAAGAACATATTTGCATATTCACCGATGAAGAAAAGACCCCATCTCATACCAGAGTACTCAGTACCGAAACCATCAATAATTTCGTGATCATTTGCAATTAAGTGGAACGGTGTACGACCAGTTTCAGCAAAAGCTGCAATCCAGAAAAGTACAAATGCTACAGGCTGTGACCAAACGATCCACTCTGAAATTCCACCTGCTTGGTATTCATTAAAATCAATTAATGAAAGTGAACCAACCATCATAATTGGAGCTAAAATAGATAAACCTGTTACAACCTCATAAGAGATAAACACAGCAGCCGTACGAGCAGCAGAGATAAGTGAAAACTTATTTGCTGAAGCCATACCACCAAGAAGCGGTCCGTATAGACCAACAGCCATAATACCTAAGATGTATAAGATACCGATATTGATATCTGAAACAATCGGATGAACTTCATATCCAGCAATTGTAAAAGACGGTAAAAATGGAATAGCAGCTGCAGCCATAAATGCAGTAGCCGCTGTAATTACCGGAGCTATTTTAAAGATTTTTGCAACAACGCCAGTTGGGATAATATCCTCTTTTGTAAAAAGTTTAATACCATCCGCTGCAACTTGCAATAGACCGTATGGACCAACATTCATAGGTCCAAGACGGCGTTGCATAAATGCTAATATCTTTCTTTCGAAGTATGTACCAATACCAGCTAATGCTGAAAACACTAGTAAAATTACAACAACTTTAATTATCGTTTCTATTAAATATGCGCTATCCATACACTACACCTTTTCTATCGAAGCTGAATTAAAACGATAACCGTCAAATAAAGCCTCTGAATTTAATTTTGAATCAAAAGTAGGAAGAACTACTATTGAACCTGAGATTTTGTTATCACTAACTACAGCAGCTGTAAGCTCCCCTTTATTAGTTTTAACTTTAACTGTATCACCCTCATTAAAGTCTGAATTAGATAAGAACTCTTCAGACATATATACACCGCTTACTTCATCAAGTTCAGTAGCTTTGTTAGTAAAATCATTAAATTGTCTTACCGGATTAGCAAGGTAAATTATACTACCTTCTAACTTGTCCTCGCTGAATTTAGCAACAGTTTCATCGCCAGTTGGAGTAACTGCTACATTTTCTAACACGTAACCTCTTACCTCTGTTCCGTCATTTTCATAATGGTTTGGAAGAGTATCAAATTCAACTGCTTTAAACCCTTTTTCAACAGGAAGTTTTACAGTGTAGTTAATTACATGCTCTACAGTTTTTTCAGAGTTAAGTTCAAGTGCATTAGCGATATCATTTAACTCATAACCGTTGTATGATACTGCTGCATTTGTAGGGTTAACACGTTTATTGATAGATGTTAATGTACCCTCTTGCTGATTCATAGCCGGCATATCTAGATCACCGTCACCTAAAGCTGAAAGTGTGTAGTCACCTTTTACGTTGTAACCGATAGTATAAGAACCGGCTGTATCATCAAGTTCACAAATTAAGCTTACACCTAAACTATTTGTAAGTGCAGGAATCATTGTTACTTCAAATTTAGAGTATTTCTCAATAAGTGCAACAAGTCTCGCTAGATTTCTAGAGTTTGGATGCGTATAAAGATCAGGTCCAACCATAAGTGCAAAAGTCTCTTTTTTCTTTAGGTTTTTCTCTAAATTTTCCATAAATTTATCATCAGCACCAAGAAGTTCTAATAGTTTGTTTTCATCAACAGTAACCTCTTTAGAAACTTTCTTAGGTACCATCTTAGATTTTTCTACTTCTACTTCTTCCTCTTCACCTGTCTCTTCATTAACTTTCATCTCTTTTACGATCTCTACAACTTTTTCTTTAATTGTCTCTTCAACCGTAATAGTTTTTTCAGAATGGAAAGATGCTAAGTACTCAGTAATATCGCTTGGCATTGCTGCTTTATCACCAAATAGATCAAGTACTAAATAAAGTGCAATCTCTTCTTGAAGTGGAGCATGTTCAACCGTCATAATAGACTTACCAAGACCTTCAATAATAGGATCTTTAACAGGGTGGAAATAAAGTCCCGCACCTTTATTTACAGTTAAAGAGTTATTGAGTGCATATCTTGCATTTGGATTATCTGCTTTTAGTGCTGAACCAACAGAAACGATAAAGTTTGAATCCATTGTTACTTTTAAATCAGCACCATATAATGATGTTCCACTTACTTCAGAGTAATCTTTTAAGAAAGCTTGGAACGCTTTTGCTTCATCATTAACAAGTTTGTAACCAAATTTTTCCTTCATAGATTGAAGCAGGTATGCCTCTTCATTTGTGATCGTAGATGTAAACTTGATAGTATCTGCTTTTTTGAAAGCTTCTATCGTCTTTGCAAATGCTGCTTCATCTTTTGTTGCAGTTGCATTTTGATAATCAAAACCATAACGACCTGCACCACAGAGAGATACATAGTTCCACTCATTCATTACACGATAGATCTTTTCAGTATCATCATGTAAGCTTGTGTGTTTTACATCATAAGAGATCTGACATCCCGCAGAACAGTGACCACAAGTTGCAGGAACTTGTTTTAATTCCCATGCATTTGATTTGTACATAAAGTGAGTATCAACGAGCGCTCCAACAGGACATACAGCTGCACACTCACCACAAGATGTACAATCAAGTTCATCAGTACCGTTAGTTAAACCGATAACCGATTTGTTTAACTTGTTCCACATTGCATAAGCATCTTTCGGCATTGTCTCTTTAAACTCTGCATCGATACCTTCAGCACCGCGAGCAATAGTTTTTAAAGAGTTGTCACCGATCATATCTTTACATGCAGTTACACATCTTTCACAAACGATACATAAGCCCGGATCGTAGTGTAAGTGTCCCCAGTCATGAGCACTTCTATCTACATCTTTGATCGCATAGCTTTGAGAATCTACTTCAATCTCTAAAGTATAGTTTTGCAGTTCACACTCACCCGACTGATCACAAACACCACACTGTAATGGATGGTTTACATCGTAAACTTCCATAATTGCACGGCGCTCTTTTTCAATGTTTTCAGTCGTAGTTGTGATATTCATCCCATCTTTTGCTTTAGCGTTACAAGCATATACTTGTTTCCCATCAGCTTCAACAAGACAAATACGACAAGCTAGAGTTGGAGAACATCTCGTTAGATAACATATTGCCGGTATAAAAATATCGTTCGCACGAGCAGCGTTGAGTATATACTCACCCTCTTGCGTCTCAATCTCACGACCATCAATATTTATACTGATTTTACTCATGATACCACTCTTTCTATCTTGGATTTTGCGAATCTATATGCACTCATTGTTTCTGTATCAAATACAGGGTTAAGTGCAATAGTTCCTTTTAACTCACTATCAAGTTTAAAAGTTCTTGTTAATGTTTTTGAACCAAATGTGATCGTAACTTTGTCACCATCAGAGATTCTTGCAGCTGTTGCGAACTGTTGTGAACCTCTTAATGCATCATCTTTTGGTAATTGTGTTGTTTTGTTTGTATAGTTGTTAAACTGTAAAACAGGATTAGCGTTATAGATAATAGTACCGTTATACTCCGGTAACTCCTCTACATCTTCCAGTTTTGCTGTTGCTTCAACTTCAACTTCATCTAAAAGGTAACCTCTTATGTCGTCACCTAACGGGCTTAGGAAGTTTTCTAAGTCATCAAACTCTACAGCTTTAAAGCCTGTAATATTTGCTAACTCTTTCGTATAGTCGATCGTATTCTTCGCTTCTAAACCTAAAGCGTTTGCAATGTCATTAAGTGTATAACCTTCAAAACCTAATGCAACGTTTAAAGGTAATACTCTATTGTCAATACTTACAACAGATCCTTCTTGTTGGTTAAGTGCAGGTACTGCTAAATCAGCAGAGCCTAAAGATGAGATAATAAAGTCACCTTGTTCGTTATAACCAACTACATTAGCAATGTTCTCATCAGCATCTAAATCACAGATCATGCTTACACCAGTAGTATTCACTTCAGATGGAACTACTACAAGTGAGAAATTTGTATATTTTTCAATAGTTGCTGCTAATTTTGCAATATTCTCTGCACGCTCATGTGCTAAAACATCACTACCGATTACAAGTACGTTATTTTTTGCACGAGCAAAAGATTTTTTCATAAATTTCAGCTCATCGTCACCTACATTGCTCTCTGCAGACAGGTTCCCAAGGTCTAAATTATCTAAAAATGCTTTTGTATCTTCATCAACATCAACATTTTCTAAAAGCTCATTAGCGATAAGTGCAAGTACACCCTCTTCAGAACCCGCTTCATATTTCATAAACTGTGTAACTGTGTTTTGTAATAATGCATCTTCGATCGGGTGTGCATATACAATTTTTGCACCGTTGTGACGAGATGCAGTTGTTAGTGCATATCTTACACCCGGATTATCAGTTGCTATTCTTGAACCAAGTACAATTACAGCCTCAGCTTGTTTAATAGCATCTAATGAACCGCTGTGGTGTAATTTACCGCTTACAGAGCTGTATGCTTTCATAAAGTCAGCATATTGTTTTGCATCTTCATTGAAAAGTTTTAGACCAAGTGTCTCTTTTAACTTTTGTAAAATGTACGCCTCTTCATTTGTAATCATAGAACTAAAACGGATAGCACCTGCACTTTTTACAGCCTCTACAGCCTTGTTGAATGCAGCTTCATCACTTTTTTGTTCATTGTTAAAATCAAATCCGAAACGCCCAGCTCCACATAATGAAGTAAATTCAAAATTGTTTTTTACTCTATGGATAGCATCGTCACCGTTTAGACCAGTGTGTTTTACTTCATACTCTAATGAACACCCTGCTGAACAGTGTGCACAAGTTGATGGTACACGTGAAAGTTCCCATGCATTTGCTTTGTATTTAAAGTCAGTGCTTACAAGTGCCCCAACCGGACAAACTGCAATACACTCACCACAATATGTACAGTCTAATGTTTCAGAGTTTTTAGGGATAATAGTTGAGCTGTATCCACCAAAATAAACGTCAATTGCATCATCACCGATTGACTCATTACAAACGTGTGTACACTTTTCACACATGATACATAAAGCCGGATCATAAGAGATAAGTCCCCAGTTTTTCACAGTCTTATGTTGCTCACGTGCAGAGAAGCTTTGAGAATCAACTCCAAACTCTAAAGTCATGTTTTGCAGATCACACTCACCTGACTTATCACATACACCACACTCTAACGGGTGGTTTACATCATAAAGTTTCATGATGTTTACACGCTCTTGCTCAAGCTCTTTAGAGTTTGTTTTTACCTCAATACCTTCAGTTGGAGGAGTATTACATGAAAGTACGAAACCCTCAACCCCTTCAACCTCTACAGAACAGATACGGCAAGATGCACAAGGTGATGTTTTAGAGATATAACACATAGTAGGGATATAGATCCCTGCTTTGCGAGCTGCCTGTAAAATAGTCTCACCTTTTTGCGCTTCTACAAGTTGACCGTCGATTTTAAAATTAATTGTTTTACTCATCCAGCCCCCTTATGCCTGTACCATAGCGATATAATAACAACGCATACAACGCTCAGCTTCAGTTAAAGCCTGGTCTTGAGTAAATCCAAGATTTACCTCTTTATTGTTATCTTTTCTTACATCAACATCAAGTACTTCTGCTTGTTCACGAGGAAGTCCCGGAAGCCAACCTGTGATTTTTTCATTTTTGTCATACACTTTTAACTTCATTAAGTGATCTTCCATGATCTCTTCATCTGTTAAAGTGATTTCGCCATCTTCTACATATCTAGACATTACAGAAGCTGCACGTTTAGCCTGCCCTACTGCATTAACGATAGTCATTGGACCATACTCACAGTCACCTGAAGCAAAAATACCTTTACGTGATGTCATATAGTCTTTACCGTTTGTTTTGATAGTTGCCCATGATGTCATCTCGATATCCCACTCTTCAGGAAGAAGATCAAGATCAGCCGATTGAGAAACCGCAGGGATTAAATAATCTGCTTCAATAGTATATGATGCACCCTCAATTTTTTCTAAGTTAGGACGACCACCGTCAGGATCCGGTACTAATTCAAATTTATCAACTAATAACTCTGTTAAAACATCATTTTCATCAGTTGTAATTTTGTTTACCGCAGAGTGGAATAGGAATTCTACACCCTCTTCAACAGCTTCATGATACTCTTCATACGTAGTATTACGGATAATAGTTTTCTCATCACGACGATAAACCATGTACACTTTTTTCGCACCTGCACGGATTGAACAACGTACAACGTCCATAGATGTAAAACCACCACCTACACACACTACTGTTTTACCAGTAAGGTCTACGTGATCAGTTGGAAGCATCTGCTTCTCTTGTACCTCTTTTGGTGTTTTAATGTCAAACTTCTCATAAAGGTTTACCCAGTCAAGGAAATCAATCGCTCCCCAGTAACCTTTAATCTCTTCACGCTCGTTATCACAACGAACTTTTTTAGAGATACGAGTACCCGTTGCTACCATAACTGCATCGTAATCTTTTTCGAATTGACGCATATCATCAGCTGTAATCTTACGGTTAGTGATAAAGTTTACACCCATATCACGAACACATTCGATATCTTCTTGGTACTTATCCCAAGGCATACGATACTCAGGTACACCAACAGTTACCTCACCACCAAGAACCGGAAGCTCTTCATAACAATCAACTTCAATACCTTCAGCAGCTGTATAGTAAGCAGTTGTAAGACCAGCCGGTCCTGCACCGATAACTGCAATTTTCTTCCCTGTAGGAGCTTTTTTCTCCATAGGGTGGAAGAAATCATAACCATGATCAGTCTCATAATCAGCACCAAGACGTTTAAGTGCCATGATCGAGATAGGCTCATCAAGGTTTGTTCTACGACATGCATCCTCACAAGGGTGTGGACATACACGACCACAAGTGTGAGCTAATGGCATAGTTTGACGAGTTGCTTCAAGTGAATCATCAAAACGTAAATCTCTTACACCTTCGATATATCCAGGGATATCAACGTGTGCAGGACATGCGTCTGTACACGGTGCTGTGATTTTTGCGATATAACTAGCATCTGCATTGTAATGTTTTGATGGCTTCTTCTCGTTAATACACTCAAGGAAAGTATCTTCAAAGTGTGTCATCAGATCTAAAATTGGATTTGGAACTGTTTTACCAATCTCACATTTAGATGTGATCTGCATACTTTTTCCGATCTCTTTTAAGTGGTCTAAATCAGCTACTTCACCCTCACCGCGAGCAATTTTGTCAAGTTGATCGTATAAGATACGTCCACCCCAACGTCCCGGTGCACAACGTCCACATGCTTCAGAGTACTCTTGGTACTGCGCAGCATACTCCATAGCAAGACGGATAACATCTACATCTTCGTCAAAAAGTGTAACACCGTCCCAACCGATGAATGCACGTGAAGATCTATGATCGTCATACTGTGCCGGCAGGTTATAAGCTGATTCTTCCCACTCTTCTTGAGGTTTACCGACATTATTTACCAGTTCACCATTCCAAGTAGAAAAATATACTTTGCTCAAAACAAATTCCTAATCTTTTTTAACAACGATAGTCCAGTCAACTTCGTTGAATTTTAGTGAGTTGTATAACTCCCAACCACACTCTTTTACTAAGTCTGCACTTCTTTGTACAGGTGTAAAGTCGCCAATTTCAAAAAGAAAAATAAGTGTCTCACTTGGCTTGTGAGTTTCACCTAAAATCTCTTTCATACGAGGTTCAAAATTATCTTTTAAATGTCTTAGATCATATCTTTTCATTATCTATCTACCTCACCAAATACGATATTTGTTGTACCAATAATTGAAACAACATCCGGAATATAGTGACCAGGTAAAAGGTCAGTTAAAATTCCTGTATGCCAGAATGAAGGCGCACGTAATTTAAGTCTGTACGGGTATGGTCCACCTTGAGAATTGATGTAGTATCCAAGTTCACCTTTTGGAGATTCAGTTGGAATGTATACTTCACCTACAGGTGGTCTCATACCTTGTGTTACAAGTACAAAGTGTTGCATTAAAGAGTAGTTTTGAGTCATGATATCCAGCTTAGGAGCTGAGATATATTTAGGCGCATGAGCCATTAACTCAGTTTGTCCCTCTTTCACACATCTCTCATACATCTCTATTGTTTGATAAAGGATCTTCGCAGATTCTCTCATCTCTTCCATATAGATTCTATAACGCGCGAAGTTATCACCTTTGTCAGAGAACGGTACGTTAAACTCTACTTCATCGTAAAGCTCATACGGCTCCTCTTTACGGATATCCCATGCTACGCCAGAAGCTCTTAGCATTGGACCTGTACAACCCCAAGAAAGTGCCATCTCTGTTGAGATTACACCAACATCTTCCATTCTCATTCTCCAGATACGGTTAGAATCTAATAGATCTTCGTAATCTTTGATGTTTTGTGGAAGCTTGTCTAAGAAAGTTCTTAGTTGGCTTAAGAAATCATCTTGGATATCTAAAGGAACTCCACCGATACGAATAGCAGCGTGTGTTAAACGAGCACCACAGTATCCTTCGATAATATCCATTAGGTATTCTCTTTCACGGAATGCAAATAAGAAGATAGTCATCGCACCGATATCAAGAGCCGTTGTCGCTAACCAGAAAAGGTGAGACATAAGACGGTTGATCTCTAAAAGCATCATTCTAATTACTTTTGCACGACGTGGAACTTCAAGTCCAACCAGTTTTTCAACTGCAAGTGCAAAACCATAGTTGTTTGAAGATGAAGCGATATAATCCATACGGTCAGTAGTAGGCATAAACTCATTATAGATCATATTTTCAGCCATCTTCTCCATACCACGGTGAAGGTATCCAACATCTGGATGTGCTTTTGTAATTTGCTCTTGTTGAAGGTGAAGCATAAGTCTTAACTGTCCGTGAGCAGACGGGTGCTGTGGACCGAAGTTTAAGATAAGCTCATTATCTTCTCTGTCAAATGTAATATTTTCAAAAAACGGTGTTAATCTGTTTTTTACTTGTGCCATATTTATACCACCCTATCTTTGCGGATCATCAATAACTTTTGATGACTCTTTTGTATATTTTTTGATCATGAAAACACCACCCTCTTCTTGGTAGTTTTGAACAGTTCTTTCCATATCGTCAGTGATTTCAGTACCTTTTGGAACTTCAAAACCAAGACGTGCGAAACGCTCAGAATCGTATCTGTCGATTCTTGCAGTGTCACGAATTTCAGGCCCGATAATATCGCGTGCTTCTTTTCCGTAAATTTTATCAACTTCATACCATGCAGCGAACTCATCACCTTCAAGCGGGTATGTTTTACGAAGTGGGAAACCTTGCCAGTCATAAGGCATAAGGATACGCTTCATAAATGGGTGTCCATTTGCTTCGATACCGAACATATCGTACATTTCACGCTCAGACCAGTCAGCTGAACGGAAAAGTTTTTCAACAGAATCAACAGCTTGACCCTCTTTAATGAAATACTTGATACGGATACGTTTACGTTTTGTCATAGAAAGCATTTGGTAGAAGATCTCAAAAGTACCGTCTTTTGCTAACCAATCGATCGCACTTAACTCTGAAAGTTGAGTATATTCTAACTCGTCTTTCATAAGTTCAAGTACACCGTAAATATCTTGAGGCTGAATGTAAACAACCATTTGTTCAACTTGAATATATGCATCACTTACTTCAAACTTCGCTTTGATAGCTGCAAGATCAGCTGCAAATACTGCATCATCTTCAACAGGAGTTTTAGGAACCTGCGGTGCTACATAATATCTGTCTGTGTAATATGCTTTTGCTTGTACATCATCTTTTGGTGTATATGCTCTCATTACATTAACCTTTTAGCTTTTTGTGCTTTACCCGCTTTTTGCTCACGGATCTTTTGTTGTAATAACATCACACCGTACTGAAGTGTTTCAGGACGAGGCGCACAACCTGGAAGATATAGATCAACAGGGATGATACGGTCACAACCTTGAACAGTTGCATAAGTGTTGAACATACCACCTGTATTTGCACATGAACCCATAGAGATAACCCATCTAGGCTCTGTCATTTGATCATAAAGACGTTTAATGAACTCAGCGTGTTTTTTTGTAAGTGTACCTGCTACGATCATAACATCAGCCTGACGTGGAGATGCACGGAAGATCGTACCGTAACGGTCAAAGTCAAAACGAGATGCACCAGAAGCCATCATCTCGATACCACAACAAGCAAGACCATAAGTCAATGCCCAAAGTGAGTTCGAGCGACCCCAGTTTACCACTTTGTCAATTGATGTAAGTGCTACCGGTAATCCACCGTCTTGTGTATAGTTTACTTTATGTTGTGCCATTCTAGCGCTCCTTTTTTCCATGCATATACAAAACCGATTGCTAATAATAGGATGAACATAATCATCTCAGCAAATCCAAACCATCCAAGTACTTTAAAATCTACTGCCCAAGGAAACATAAATACTATCTCTACATCAAATAGTAAAAATAAAAGTGCAAATAGATAAAACTGAGGTGAAACTCTATTTGGTTGTTTCGTTACCTCAGGTCCACATTCATAAACTGAAAGTTTGATTTTTTCAGTGTCTTTAGCAGCTAAAGCACGACTCGCAAGTCTTGCGATTGTAGTCGTTGCAATAAAAGCACCAAATGTTATAACAAAAAGTACAAATACCCCAAAATACGGATTTGCAGTACTAATATGCTCCATATAACCTACCTTTTTAAATAAGAAGTTACCCCTAAGAATGTAACTCTTGTTTATATATTTGTTTTCCAACTTCTAAAAACACTCTATGTTATAAAAACAAAATGCTCTTTAGAGTTAGAAAAAACAGTTACTGCACTATATCAAAAAGAGTATTAAAAAAAGTTTTTATGAAAAAAAGAAATTTCCAATGTCACTATTTGCAACACTGGAAAAAATAAGGGGAAAGATAATGTGTAATTTTGTAATACTTTTGTGAAAAACCTGCTAAAAACTGTATGAAATATCATAAAAAAGCATATCGTTATCACTTATGGCATCAAAAAAGCTATTTCCTTTAAGATAATCAACTACACCAAACGTAGTTTTGATACTATCTGAAGCATCATAAACTATCCAGGCTCTTTGATAGCCACCGTCACTAAAAGTATCTCCAAAAGCACTTACTAAATAGTTAAGATGCACTGTCGCATTTTTAAAGTCACTTGTAACTCTAAACGCGCCCTGATAGTTATCTTTTTTAAACTCATTTGTATTAACGAAGCGTTTGTTGGCGATATCGAGACTGAGTGTAGTGTCTGCAATACCGTTGTATTCAAACCCAAGCAGCATATCAAGCCTATCAAACTTTTCATCTCCGGTTTGCAAAAACTCATAATTTTGCATATATGCTGCTTCCCCTTTAAGGAGTAAACTTCCGTAAACATAGGCGATAGCAGCACCGTACATATCTATCTTATTTTCAATATTAACATCTGTTCTTGGATAAAATTCAAAGTTAGGATATACATGTGCGTAGTAAAAGTCAAGATCAAACCCTGTAAACTCTCCAGAGATATTTAAAGCATACGTTACGTCGTTTGGCTTTTTCTGTAGTGGCTGTTTGATTGGTGAAGGATTAAAATCACCTCCGTACGGGGGATTTTTATCTTCACGCTGTTCAAGTATAACAATCGGTGCAATATCCCAGTTCTTATAATAGTAATCAAACTTTGCCATCGCAGAGCTGAGACGAAGGTCTTCAATATCTACCATACCGGGACGACGGTTGTCAAGAGGATTTAAAACATCAACTACACGGATAGTATCACTTTTCCCCCATACTATCACTTGGCGTCCAAGTTTTATATCTAAGTCATCGGTGATTGAGCCTTGAATATAAGCATCAAAAAGTTCCACTTCACTTTGCAGAGCATTTAGCTCCTCTTTTGTAAACTCCTCTTCACCTTTCATTTTGTAAGAAAGATCGTAAAATCCATTTCCGTTGATTTTAAATTTAAAGCTCTTCCAAAGGTCTCGGTTATACTCGAGAAACAAAGAGGTTCGTAGAGATGAAAACCTGTCGTGAGGGGCATTATTCTGATAACTGTAGGCAAACTCCTGTTTGAACTTTCCTTCAATGCCGTAGTTTGATAAGGAGAATTTAGCCTCCTCTTTTTGAGGCTGTACTACCGTACTAAGAGGTTCTTCATCAAAACCATCCATAAAAGCATCAACATCATCTGCTACAGCCAATGTAGTTACGAGTAAAGATACAAAGAATAAACGGGTTAACAACTAGAGCCCTTTTTCAAGTCTTCTTGTACTAAACACATCATCATTGATCGGTTTGTTTACTTGAATGTTTTCAAACTGTAAAATTGTTTTATGAACAGTGGCTTTTCCCTGCTTCGTTGTCATCACCATCTCATCAACTACCCAGACACCATTTTGTTTATGCATCTTTGTAATATCAAGATATTTTCTGTCCCCGTTTTTCATAAAACCGATCGAGCGAACTACCATATCTATATCTTCTCTTACCAAGCCTATAGTTTTCACATAACCTGACTCTTCGATCACATCCTCATTTACAGGGAGTGATTCAAGCATCGTTGTATCATGTCCGCGAACCTTTGTATGTTTTAGAATCTTGTATGTATAATCATCTACGCTTCTTTTTGTCATGTCGTAGTATGAGAAATCACTTCCCATAAAACTTGAACTTTTATCACTCGTAGGGATTCTTTTTACCTTTTTAAGTGCCGGAAGATAGAGCCACTGATCGTCATCTTTACTTGCATCATCATAATCGTACGTTAAAAATGCAGTATCTTTTACATCTGCAGGAGATTTAAAAAACATAATTCTATAATCATCTTTGCCGAAATCTTTTCCAAATGTTTTGATCTCACGAATTCTTTGATTGGAATTTTTATCGATAAGTATCATCTTCATATCTTGAATGATAGTTTTTCCGTCATCTCTATCATAAACACCTTGTGCAATATCTCTTGCTTCATTTGCAATGGCTAGAGAGCCAAATCCCAATAACGTAACTAAACATATCTTTTTAATCATTTTATCCATCCTCTTTTTGCGATTAGAACCATCAGTGCCGGAGCCAACAGTAAGTCGGCAATAAGTGCTAAGATAATAACACTTCCCGTTAAAAATCCAAAGTTTTGTACACTCTCCATATTTCCAAACATATACGCATAGAACCCTAAAGAGAGTACTATTGTAGTGATCACTAACGCTTTACCCGTTGTAAAAAAAGTGTTCTCAACTGCAACTACAGCATCACCGCTTCTAAGATAGTAACGTTTGAAGTTGTGCATAAAGTGAATTGTATCATCCACTGCAAGACCAATTGCGATCGAACCGATTAAAAGCGTAAACATATCAAGCGGGATATGGTAGATGTACATTAAACTAAGCCCTACAATTACAGGTGATAAATTTGGTATCATACTGATAATACCTAGACGAACATTACCCATAATAAACATCATAAGAATTGCAATCAAAGTAAAAGCGATAATATAACTCTCAACAGATGAGCGGATCGCCTGTGTAAAGGTATGTACCAAGATAGGGATAATTCCCGTCACCGTAACCTCTTCCTCTTTAAAAGTCTCTTCAAATCTTTTCTGAACATGAGCAAGCATATCTTCACTCTCTATAGAATCAACCCAAGGTACCTTCACGGTAACTCTAAGTTTAGAGAACTGGGAATCCACAACATCTTCAAGATCATCACTACCACTGTTTTCAAAGAGCAGCAGTTCTTGAGAGAGTAAAGCTTGATCTGATGGAATCGTATAAAATGACTCATTGTTTTCATGAAGTGCTTTATTGCTCTCTTTTACGATTGTATCTAATGAAACCACTTTCCCTATATATGTTTTGCCATCATCATACTCTGCAAGCTCTTTATTCAGGTTATCCAGTGTTTGCAGTCTCTTCGGATTCTGCCAGCCGTTTTGCTCTTTCGTATCAACTACTACTTCTACTGTCAGCGAACCGTTCAAGTTGTCATCAATATAGTGTGTACCAACATAATTTGGATCATCTTTTGGAAACCACTCTAAAGGGTAGTGTGAAAGTTTTATATTTGTAGCCAAAACAATTGAGAGAATTACTAACGACAAACTGACAACTACAACAGATTTTGGATGGTGTGTCGGAAAGTATGCAAACCTTCTCATTACGTTGTCTAGCCAGTGATTCTCTTTAATCTCTTTTGGCTTCATTGGCGTAATCATTAAAAGTGCCGGTAAAAGCGTAAGAGTTAAAAAGAGCGATATAAGTACACCTAGTGAAGCAAATTTACCCATATCGGCAATAGGGGCAACTTCACTTCCTGCAAAAGATGCAATCCCTACAGCAGTTGTAAGACCCGTCATTGCAATAGCAAGACCCGAGTGCTCCAGCGTAAAAGCGATTGCACCCTTTTTATCTTTAGTCGCATTAAAGTTGTCAAAAAAGATTGAGAGTACATGAACCGTAGCTCCGACACTTACCGCAATTAAAAGCGAAGGGACTATCTGAGTAGGAAGTTTAAATGCTACACCGAAATATGCCATCGAACCAACCGTTGTTAAAAGTGATAAGATGATTACAATAAGGGGATAAAATGTTGCACTTACACGTCTGAAAATTAAAAACAGAAATACTAAAATGATTAAAATCGTGACACGTGTAAACTTCTGCATATCCTCTTTCATCATAGATTTCAGAGCATCCATTACACTAGCAGATCCAGCGTAGTAGATCTTAAAATCATCATCGGAATATTTCTCTACAATATCTCTAACTTTGCGTACGATCTCGGCATTTTGTGTATCTGTTAAAGGTGTTTTTACCACATCTTGTGCAGGGGCTTCATCAAATTCACTGAACATATCATCTATATTCTCTTTCTCATCAGAGACAAATGCTTTTGTTTCGATCATGATCGTTGTAATTTTTCCGTCATGCGACAAAAGCAGATCTTTATAGAATTCATTTGCCATAGCAATCGTTTTTATTTTATCGGCATCAGCTTGTGTTTTGGGAAAGTTTTCGAGTAAGTCTTCAACGATCAGCTGATCAGCCTCACCTCTTGTATTTCTAACATTTACAAGCGAAGTTACTTCATCGAGGTATGGGACATTATCTTCGAGATCTTTATGAAGTTTTTTAAGTTTTGTCAGAAACTCTACAGAAAACACTTTTTCGTTTTCTATAGCAATTAATATTCTCTCATCCCTGCCAAACTGCTCTTTAAAAGCTTCATATTTGATAAGCATCGGGTCTTCTTTATGTAAAAACCCCTCTGTTGATGTATCCATCGTGATCTTTGGAATATTTGAGATTGGAAAAGCTATAACCAGTAATGAGAATAACAACACTATAAAAGGGTGTTTCCCTATAAACTCTCCAAATTTTCCAAGCATCTTTTCTAGTTTATGATGCACTTTTTCTCCTTATCTAATTTAATCTACTATTTTATTTTGTAATATTTTACTTAATTCCAAAACTTTTATCATTAACTTATGTTAATTCTCTTTTTCAGTCGGCTTAGATGTTGCGGGGTAATTCCAAGAAGAGTAGCAATATGGTACTGTGGAACTTTTTCTAAAAGATGTGGTGACTCTTGTACAAACACTAAAAATCTCTCATCGGCACTTTTACACTGACGCTCAATAGTTTGTTTGTGCAGATAGCTGTATGCAGCTTCAGACATCATACGTCCAAAGCGTTCCCACTTCTTAAAGTTTTTATACAAAAACTGCACATCTTTGAAAGAGACACAAACCAGTTCCGTATCTTCTAAAGCTTCTATGTAAATAGTTGCAGGTTTTTGTTCAACAAAACTTTGATAATCAACAACAAACAGATTAGTCACATGGGAATTTTGGTCATTAAAATAGATAGTCCATGTAAAGTCTTTACCGCTTTCATCTAAGATGTAAGCCCTTACCAATCCGCTATTGATGAAATAAAGCTCTTTACAAACATCCCCTTGATAGAGGATAGTTTCATTTTTTTTAAACTTTTTAATTGAAAGTTTTGAAGTAAATATCTTCCACTCTAAAATATTTACAGAGATATATCTTTGAATAAACTCTTTATATTTTGCAAATGAAGCTTCCGACTTTTTCTCCAAACAACACCCCGCATCCTAACGATATAAAAGTTTATCTAAAAAAAACAAATATATCAACATATGTTGATATATTGTTACTTGTTTAAAAAGCCCATAGATTTTTCACTGTCAAAACTACCGCTTTTCTCACGATCTATCTCAGAGATAAAGTCTTGCATTAAAAAGATAGGTTCATCTTTTACCGCCACTTTATAAGCCGTATTTTTGATAATAAGATTGATCTGTCCGCCCGTTAACGAATACTCTGCAAGTTTTGTTTTATCAAAATCCTCTTCATACGGTGCTTCTGCCGGTAGCATCTTCTCCCATAACTCAATACGTTGTTCAAAGTCAGGCTTTTTAAACTCGATCTTGTAGTTAAATCTTCTTGAGAATGCCACATCTATATTTTCGAGTAAGTTTGTCGTTGCAATAAGCATCCCTCTAAAGTTCTCGATCTGCTCTAAAAAGATATTTTGCATCTGATTATGCATCTGATCGGAACCTGTAATATTTCCGCTGCTACGTGCTCCTAAAAACTGGTCTGCTTCATTTAAAAGCAATATAGGTTCTGTTTTTGTTTTTTCAGTAAGCTCATAAAAAGTATCGAAAATTTTACGCACATTTTTTTCACTCTCACCCACATACATAGAGAGGATCTTAGAACAATCAAACGCTAACACTTGACGTTTAAGCGATTTTGCCAAAGAGTATGCTGTCATAGTTTTTCCGGTTCCTGCCGCTCCGTAGAAAATTATACGTGCATCTATTCCCGACTTTTTATTTTTAATACCCCATTTTACTAAACGGGCTACAACCTCTTTATCGACCTGTTTCATCAAGTTCTCTAAAGTTTCTCTTGTTTTGAGATTTAATACAACATCTTCGAGTGATGTATCTGGTTCAACAAGCTCGAAAATATCCTGCTCTTCGATCAAAGCATTGAGCTTTAGACGAGTTACTTTTTTCGTTTTTTGCGGATGGATAATACTTTGAAGTACCTCATCAACAATGTAGAATGCACGTGAAATTCCACCGAAAGGATTGAGCATCTCTTCATAATCGATAATGTTGTTCTCAATCAGGTTTGACCCATCCTCTAAAAGTGAACGGTTCTTAATACGCTCATACTCATCTAATGATATAAGATCAATAAGTGTATTCATCTCACGAAGTGAAATATCTGTAGAGCTGTACTCTTCACGAAGCAGAGCAATGAAAATAACCTGTTCATGGTTATTCATCTTCTTTTGTTTAAAAAAGCGGTCAAGAACCAGCTCTTCATCTGTTTGAGCTACCCTCTCCTCTATCCTTTTTTCTAAAAGCTGCAGTTTATTTTGCAACCTGTCGATCCCTACAGAGTGTTCATGTACATTTTGACGGATCACACTCATCTTTTGATACAACTCGATTCTAAAAAACTGATCCTGTAGATATTCTAAGTGATCAGCATAAGGTTTTACTTCCGGAAGGTCAAGATCAAGCGAGCCGTCTTGTAGCAATTTAAAAAATGATGATGTAAGACCTACTGCACCGTTTAACAACTCTAGAGGTGTAACGTCTGCGATCTTTATCGGAGTAAAACTTTGTTGGTGCAGCCATCCTAGTTCCAGTAAGTTTTTGACAGACTGCAAGTTGTCCAAATATTCATAATTTGTATGTGTGTAGAGATCTTGTAAAAGTTGAAAAACCAAAACATCGTCTTGCCCCTCAACATATTTTTTTACTATGTAACGAAGCATTTTTGCTTCCTCTACACTACATTTGAGATGTATATATATCCCACTCTTTTCTACATCTTGTGTATTTAAAAAGTCTGCTAGTATTTTCAAAAATATCCTTAAAATTTATATCCCAGTCCTGCTGAAACAAGTAAAACATTCCCCTCGGTAAATTCACCGTCAAGGGTGTCATTTTGTACGGTTCTGCTTTTATGCACAGAATAAAGTGCCGAAACTCCAAAATCAAAAGTTTCGTTTATTTTATATCTTCCCCCTAAGGCTACCGACCTTGTATCTGTACCTGGGAGTTCAAAACCTACTGTTCTTTCAGGAGCTGATGTTTGGTCTATTACTAAACCTGCCATTATAGTTAAATCAGTTAACTCTTGTGTAACGCCTAAACGAAAAGCGTTTGTATCTTTCCAATCTTTTTCTATCGAATTTCCAAGGGCAATATTAGCAGTAGGATCTTCAAAACTAAAATCTAAAGAGTTATAAGCAGACCAGAAAGTTTTTTCATACACAACTTCAATTGTTGTATCACTTGGCAATGTATATGCAGCTGCAACACTCAAAGCTGCCGGCAAAGGCACACTCACATCTACACCACCATTATTACCCGCAAGCACTTTTGTTGTAGTTCCGTTAACATTTAGATTTATATTTGAACGATATGTTAAACCTAACTCTAAATCTGATGTAGGCTGATAAGCTAATGCAAGATTATATCCATAATCTGTACTATCACCTTCCATATCATAATATGCATTGTTAACTACACCTTTGGTATCTATAACTCTAAAACCAAAAGCAAATCCCAACTTATCAGTTACCTGAAATGCTACAGTAGGATTAATCTCAACGATCTCTAAACTAAACTCCTCTGCAAAATTATTTGCAGGGACACTCTGCCATCTTTTAGAGAGTCCTCCGGGAACAACAACGCTCACACCGATCCTTGCCCCGTTATCACCAAGTTTTGGAGAAACATAATGCAAAGAAGGTACTAAAAAATCCTCTTTTTCAGATTCTAAATTCCAAGTCGATGGACCGGCTCCACTAACTGTACCTTCATACTTTATTTTGTCCAATCCAATATACATAAGATTGACTTCAAGATGATTTGTGTCTTTCATAAACACCATCTTTGCAGGATTATAATATGACGCATCAGCGTTCTCATGGTTATGTGCAATAGTTGCAGCCCCTAATGCTACTGCATTTGAAGAAGTTTCAGGTATTTTATACCCACTTGCCATAAGCGCCGTTGCCGTAATAATTGATAATAATCCCGCTTTTCTCATCTAGCTATAGTCCTTTTTGTATTGTTTTGACTTATAGTACAGCAATTAACCTTAATCAACAAATGAGTATAAAAGTGCGATCTCGTCTTTCCAAATAGATTCATCTATAGTTTCAAGAACAAGAGGAATGTCATCCATTCTCTCATCATTCATTATAAATTTGAAAGCATCAAGTCCGATCTCTCCAAGACCTAAAGAGTGGTGTCTGTCAACGCGGCTTCCAAGCGGCGGCTTAGAATCGTTAATGTGCATACCGCTTAAATACTCTCTTCCTACTATCCTGTCAAAATCACCCCATGTTTTATCGTACGCTTCGCGAGTTCGAATGTCGTACCCGGCTGTAAACATATGACAAGTATCAATACACACACCAACACGAGACTTGTCTTCAACTTTATCGATAATGCGCGCTAAGTGTTCAAACTTGTATCCTAAATTTGTCCCCTGTCCTGCCGTGTTTTCGATCACCGCTTTTACTCCACTTGTTTTGTCAAGTGCAATGTTGATAGATTCAGCGATCACATCTAAACACTCATTCTCTACTTCAGCTACACGCTGGGGGTCTTTTTTCTCTTTTGCAGAAAGTTTTACAAGGTGGCTTCCCGGGTGGAAGTTCAAACGATCTAGTCCAAGAATTTCACAACGCTGCAGTTCATCGATAAATGCCGTACGGCTTTTTTGCAGTTTCTCCTCTTCAGGGTGTCCGAGGTTTATCAAATATGAATCGTGAGGAAGTATATGTTTTGGCTGTATTCCTGAAGCTTCTAAAGTTTCAAACCACTTGTCCAGTGTTTTAGCATCAAAAGGTTTTGCGTCCCATCTTTTTTGATTTTTCGTAAAAAGTGCAAACGCTTTTGCCCCTATCTCCTGTGCATTTGTGATCGCATTGTAAACTCCGCCGCTTGCACTTGTGTGTGCCCCTACAAATTTCGCCATTACTTTACATCCTTTATTCTTATAAGTATTTTGTTTTTTCTGTCTTTGAAATAGATTTCATTTAGTTCTACTTTATATACAATATCTACACCGTTGCTCTGAATAATTTGTACAAAACCTATATCTGTTCTAAGCAAGTTCTTTTGCTCAAAAATCGGCTTCCCTAAAAAAACATTTTTTAGGAGATCGTCCGGGTATGATGATGAGAGATATTCCTCATTAAAAGAGGATTTTCTCATACACCCTTCCCCTTCAATACATATCATACCGTCTATAGAGATCTTTTTAAACGCTTTACCCACAACATAAAGATCAATCTCTACGCTCTCTTTTCCCTCACCTATATAGCCAAGATCTGAGAAGCGGATATTTTTCGTTTTAAAAACAACCATCTTAGAACTTTTCTCAAGCTGTTTCACACTACAGGCACTGAAAAAAAGAACTAAAAATATAAGTAGATATTTCATAAAATAGTGTACTTCCAAAGAAATTTTTCCAAATTATAGTAAAATTTTTGCAAATTGACATAAAACAAAAAACTACCCTTTTTTTTTCATAAAATCCTATCTATGAAAATACATATAGATATAGATTGCTTTTTTGTAAGTGCTCTGCGAACTATCGATCCCTCCCTTGAACATAAAGCTGTTGCAATCGGTGGACGCAGTGATACGAAAATCTTTGATCAAAGTGCTAAAAACCAAACCGTAAACTTTGACAACAGCGGAAGTTTTGTCCCGACATTTTTTAAAGCGTATGAGGAGAAAGATGACGATCTTGACAGCTTTCGTGACAGTGACGGAAAGATTCGCGGCATACTTACAACATCAAGTTATGAAGCACGGGCATACGGTGTAAAAACTGCAATGCGCATAGAAGATGCTCTGCAACTCTGTCCGCATCTGATCATCAAAGCACCCAATATGAGTTTGTATCAGGAGCTTTCAAATAAACTGCATGAGTATCTCAACCTCAAAATCCCGCTGATCGAGCAAGCAAGTATTGATGAGTTTTACGGAGATCTCG
Organism: Sulfurimonas marina; assembly: GCF_014905095.1. NCBI lineage: Bacteria > Pseudomonadati > Campylobacterota > Epsilonproteobacteria > Campylobacterales > Sulfurimonadaceae > Sulfurimonas > Sulfurimonas marina. The sequence goes on from NZ_CP041165.1 coordinate 1,901,193, forward strand.
ATGGATGGATCGAAGATGAAGATATCCCCCAGTTTATAGACAACCTGCGTCATGAGATAAAAAAAGATATAAAACTTCCCGTCTCGATAGGTGCTGCAAAAACCAGATATATTGCAAAAACCGCAACTACCTATGCAAAACCTTTCGGTTCAAAAACGATCTACCCTTGGGATTTTGATCAGTTTGTAAACCCCATAAAGGTAGAGGATTTTGCAGGGGTAGGAAGAAGCATGCGTGAAAAACTCCACGGAGTGCAGATCCACACGCTTGGGGAGTTACGTGCCAGAAGAGGTACCTTGGAATCCTGGGGACCTTATGCAAAAGAGCTTTACAGACGCGTCAACGGAGAGAGTGATGCCCCTATTCAAACTAAAAGGGAGAGAAAATCGATCGGGATTTCAAGGACGATCGAGCCGTTGTTTGATAGAGAGGAGTTGCGAAGACGAATCCATATCTTGGCAAGACATCTCAGTTTTGCTATTATGAAACTAAATGTTATCCCTACCGTGTTTCACCTCTCGATCGCCTATGAACTTAACAAAAAAACTCGTGCGAGCCTTTCCATGGCAGAAGTGTTTACAGATAAAAAGTTTGATCGTATCTGTGTAGAGCTGTTTAATGAAGCAGATACCCAAAAAAGATTGCGAGTGATTCGCCTGAGCATTCAAGCAGGAAGTTTTACAAAACACTCAAAAAAAGAGCTCTCACTGCTAAGCTTTTACGATGATCAGAAGATGGAACAACTCACTAAACATTCTCAAATACTCCGAGAAAAATATGGTCTCGATGCTATAAAATTGGGCAGTGAAATGTAAAACTTATGCTACAATATCCCATGACAAATTTGAGGCTGTTAGAGCAATTTCGCTCATTTTATTTTAAAAATTATCCTGATGATATGGAGACACAGATATCTTACTTTTCAGTTTTTGGAGGACTGGACTGGCAAATAGATACAACAAAAGATCTCAAAGAGCTTATCGTCACATTAGTTTTAGAAAACTTTGAATCACTGCATGAAAGGATCGAAGAGTTTACGCTCGGAAACAAAGAGTATAAAAGACTTCTTCGCTCTCTAGCAGTTGGTGATCGTAGAATCTTTTCCGCTTTTAACAGAGCAGGACTTAACAACAGTAACGGCGGTGCTGCAATCAACTATCTCCAAGAGAAAGGGTTGATTGAGATGGAATATTCCCGTGAAAAACACCCAAGGGAAGACTCACCCAATGCCAAGCTCAAACGTGCAGATGCGAGGCACAGAATCTCTCACAAAGTCTTTTTTACCTATCCGTTTGTACGTTTTTGGTTCTATTTTATAAGCCCCAATATCAGAGCAATAAAAGAGGGAAACTTTGACAAAGTACTCGATGAATTTGAACAAAAACACAACTCCTATACAAGCTTAGTTTATGAAGAACTTTCAGAACTTCTACTTAACTATAATCTAAGAGATGCTCACATTATCAGTTCCGGGAGTTACTGGGATGCAAATGTTGAGATAGATATCTTAACTGTGACAAAAAATGGCAGAATTTATGTTGGTGAATGTAAATGGACAAACCATAAAGTAAATAAAAAAGAACTCCATAAAATTCGAGACAAGTGTGAAAAATTAAATCTCACACCTACCCAGATCGTTCTGTTTTCAAAACGGGGATTTTCTAAGGAGCTTGAGGCTATGCAGGGAGCTGAACTTGGGCTTTATACAAGTGATGATTTTAAAGCACTTGTAAAAAGTAACTCTAAAGAGTGTGCCCTACCTCACCTTTTTAGCTGACGATTTTCAATGCTTCATACGCTTCTTGAAGCAATTGGAATTTGTTTGTATAGTGTTCAACCATATGGGGCTCTTCATGAAAGATCTTATCTGGATGGTATACTTTTGTAAGTTTTTTATAACTTTTCTTCAAGGCATCCTGACTTGCACCTACAGGACACTCTAAAATAGTATAGAACTGCTTTTTACTCTCTAGTTCATCCTCTTTAACAAGGTCACCGAAACTGTAACTTGCAAAATCACTATAGAGTTTTGACATAAACTTGTTATCGAAGGTATATTGGATCTGATAATGTAAGATATGTCGTTTATTGAGTGCACGTTCAAGTCTCGATTTTGCCTTGTAATCACTGACATCGACAACGAGAGATACATCGGTTCCCCGTTCAACATACACTTCAAGTTGTGAGCGCATATAGTTAGTTACCCATGAATTCGGCTTTTCTAAAGAGATTAAAACCGTGTTTTTATCGTATGCGTAAAGATTTACTTTAACATTCTCAGGCTCTTGCATTTTATCTAGTTCAATCTTAATCGGCTGCGAACCGAACTTTAACATAGAACGGAGAAAAAACTGATGATTAAAATCGTGTACCTGTGCATGATGGGCACTGAGTTTATGTAAGAACTCTTCCCGAATCTCTTTTAAAGATTCGTTTCTAAATACCAATACCGCTTTTGGCAAAAACAGCATACCACGTGTATGATGGTTCAAGAACTCCCTCATCCAGGATGTATTTAGGGTATCAAACCCTGTAGTAATAAGAATAAGGTTATTGCGTAATACTATATCCATTCTCTCCTACCTCTTTTGTTTGATAGCTATTAAAAAGCAAGAACAGTTCCAATTTGTATCTTAAACTTCTCTTCGATTAAGAAAGTATCGACGAGAACTTTCATCTTCTTTATAGTTTTTTTGAGTATAATTACGACATTAATTTAAGTAGATATATATAAGGACTCTATCTTGCTCGAAAATATGAATGAAAAATGTGCAGTAGTTGGGATCTTTGGTCATGAAGAAGCTTCAAAACTTGCTTACTTCTCGCTCCATTCTCTTCAACACCGTGGTCAAGAAGCCGCTGGAATAAGTTCAGCTGATGGTACTAAAGTTCATACCATCAAAGACCGTGGTTTAGTAATGAAAGTTTTTAACGAAAAGAACTTAGAAACTCTCAAAGGAACAAGTGCTATAGGTCACACAAGATATTCAACTGCCGGGGATGATTCTATCCTTGATGCGCAACCTGTTTTTGCAAGATACGATCTTGGAGAGATGGCAATCGTACACAACGGTAACCTTACAAATGCAGAAGCTGTTAGAAACCAGCTTATTGAAAAAGGTGCAATTTTTCAAACATTTATGGATACTGAAAACCTTATCCACCTGATTGCAAAAAGTTCACAAGAAAAACTTCTTGATCGTATTATTGATGCGGTACAAAGAATCGAAGGTGCATTTTCACTTGTATTTTTAAGTCGTACAAAAATGTTCGCAATGCGTGATCGCCACGGTTTTCGTCCTTTAAGCCTTGGTCGTCTTGCAAACGGAGGATATATCGTAGCAAGTGAAACTTGTGCGTTTGATCTTGTAGGTGCAACTTTTATCCGTGATGTAGAACCGGGTGAACTTTTAGTATTTGAAGATGGGAAAGCTCCACAAAGTATTAAAGTTTTCGAACCAACTCCTAAACACTGTATCTTTGAGTATGTATATTTTGCTCGTCCAGATTCAAGTGTATTTGGTCAGTCAGTTTACCAAACAAGAAAAGATATGGGGAAAGAGTTAGCAAGAATAGAGCCTGTAGAGGCTGATGTTGTTATACCTGTTCCAGACGGTGGTGTACCTGCAGCTATCGGATATGCTCAAGAGAGTGGAATCCCTTACGAAATGGGTATTATGAGAAACCACTACATCGGTCGTACATTTATTGAACCTACTCAAGAGATGCGTGATCTTAAAGTAAAAATGAAACTTTCACCTATGCCTGAAGTTATAAAAGGTAAAAAAGTTATCGTTATCGATGACTCAATTGTGCGTGGAACAACTTCAAGAAGAATCGTAAGAATGTTAAAAGAAGCAGGTGCTGCCGAAGTTCATATGCGTATCTCTTCTCCACCGACAACTGATCCTTGTTTCTACGGTGTTGATACACCGGATAAAGACAAACTGATTGCTGCAAATATGAGCGTAGAAGAGATCTGTAAATATATCGAAGCTGATTCTTTAGCATATCTTGACGAAGCAGCTTTACTTCGTAGTGTAAATGCAAAAGAAGATACATATTGTACAGCATGTTTTACGGGTAACTACATCGTTTAATGTCTTTAAAACAAATCTATACATTTGGCAGCTATCTCAAAGATAAATTTGGCTGCAAAGTTTATAAAGTTGGTATAAACATCTCGGGTTTTACATGCCCAAATATAGATGGAACAGTAGCAAAAGGTGGGTGTACCTTTTGTGAAAATGACTCTTTTAGTGCAAGTACCGATCAGGTACAAGAGCTCAAAGGGTTTCATCTAAATCTCGATTCTAAAGAGAACCCTTTCTTAGAGAAACAACTCCTGCAACTTGAACAACAATTTCAAGCGATCTCTGCAAGACAGGCAAAAGAGTACGGTGCTGAAAAATTCTTAGTATATTTTCAATCTTTTACAAATACTTATGCACCTTTTGAAACACTCAAAGCACTCTATGATAAAGCGCTTACATTCCCTAATGTAGTGGGGCTTAGCATCGGTACAAGAAGTGATTCTATTACTGATGAGACCTTAGAATATTTATCTGAACTTGCACGTGAAAAAGAGATATGGATAGAGTTCGGTATTCAATCTATTTACGATAAAACACTCGATCGCATCAACCGCGGACATGACAGTGCAAATGTAAAAGAGTGGATATTAAAGTCTAAAAAAGCTGGATTAAATGTATGCGGGCATTTAATCTTCGGTCTTCCTGATGAGACACAGGAGATGATGTTAGAGACTGCGAAACAAGCGTATGAGTGGGGAATTGACTCTGTAAAATATCATCCCCTTTATGTTGTAAAAAGAACCGCTTTGGCAAATGAATATGGACGTGGAGAGTTTACACCAATTACAGAGGAACTCTACCTCGATACACTTATAAAAGCGATAGAGATGAAACCTGCAAACATTAATGTTCAAAGAATTACGGCAGGAATCGATGATAATTCGCTGATCGCACCTGAGTGGTGCCGTGATAAAAACGAACAAGTTCGACACATAAATGCAGCCCTTAAAAAGATAGGACTTAAGTATTAGTAATATTTAAAATACTAATACTTTATCTTTCTTCTGTTACTTACAGAAACATAACTTTTTTTAATTCTAAAAAACCTTTACTAATTTTCAATCTATTACAAAAAATAATACTTTTTCATAATTTTTTCATTTTGATTTTATATACTAATTCCTGTTAGATTCTATTCTATAAAATACAAAAGGGGAATATATGAAGTATGCAACTTTAGGTTCTATAGCACTTGCAACACTTCTTGTAAGTGGATTCAGTGGTTGTGGTTCAGACGGTGATACGACTAACACTACTAGTACTACACCGTCTTTAACTGGGTATTATTTAGACTCGGCAGTAGTCGGAGTGGACTACAATACTTCCGGTGGTTACCAAGGCTATACGGGAAATGATGGTTCATTTAAGTTTAATACGGGTGAAAGTGTAACTTTACGATTAGGTGAACTTACACTTAGAAACATCTCTTCAGCTAATCTTGCAAACGGTAAAAAGATTATTGAAAATGATGATGCTGTTATTACATTTCTTCAGTCAATTGATGAAGATGGAGATCCGACAAACGGTATATCTGTTACCAGTCAAACACGTACAGCAGTTCAAGAGTGGGCAACTGAAAACAGCATCACTTCACTTGAAGTAAATGCGACACACTTAATAGGTGCAAATGAACTGCAAACAAAACTTCAGGCAAACGATTTAAATCAGACACAGATCAAAACAATAGAAGAAGCTCGTACCCATTTGGCAGCTACATTAGCAGCAGAACCAGATGCAAAAATTTTATATACTGATTATAAAGGTGAAACGAGAGAAGCTTTATCGAGTGCTGCAGCTGCAGAATACCATACAGGTACAGGTTACGGGCATACATTATTTGACAGTGCAGATAACAAATGTCAAAACTGTCATAATGAACTCTACGATACATGGAAAGGCTCAATGCACGGAAAATCTTGGACAGACCCAATTTTCCAAAGTAAATTCCAAGACTTCTTACGTACACATATCGCTAAACTCAATACAAATCCAACAGGTACTAAAGAGTACACTGAAACTGTATTTAAAGGTGCTGCACAAACTTGTATTAAATGTCATGCTCCAGCAGCTTATTATGCAGGAGATGTAGAGGTAACACTAACTCAGATTGCAGATGCAACAAATATTAGTTCTACTGAACTTGCAGCTTTAAAAGTAGAGCATGAAGCATCAGATCCTAGCGGTCAAATTTCGGTAATTGCAGCCAACAGTGTTGTAAATAAAGTTTATAAAGCAACATTCCAAATAGGTCATGCGGCAAACCGTGAAGGTATCAACTGTGCATTTTGTCATAGTATGGAAACTCCAAGAATGATGGGACTAACTCAAGACCCAGACAGCTATACATTAAAAAATGATATACGTGTGGGACCTGTTGGAGGGATCAAGGCAGCTGCTGGAACAACTCTTAACTACAATGTGGATGCAACAGATCCTGATATGAACAAATTCTTTAGACTTTGGGGACCTGAAAAGTATTCAAATACTGCAGCAACTCCAAAAAATGTTAATGATTATGATGTAGGAAAATCTGCTGATGGACGCTACACAATGGCTAGTAAAGATCTAAATGGTACAGATGGTAAAGTACATTATACTGGTGGACCGTTCTACGGACCGTTTGGTGTAACTGGTCTTAGAAATGAAAACAGTACTGATGAGACAAATAGAACTGCTCAAGTTCATCCTGATTTTAATTATGCTACAAACAATCACTTTGGAAATAATGGAAAAGCATTATGTCTTTCATGTCACCAAAGAAGTGCAGGTGCAGCAGTACCAAGCGGTGAAGATGGTGCCGGACAATTTATGGAACTATGTTCTACATGGAATGCAGTAACAACGGGAACTGATAACAACGTAGATGATACGATGAGTTCACCTAAGTGTCAAAAATGTCATATGGAACGTATTGAAGGTACAGTACTACACCAATGGGCAAGTCCAGATAAACTCTTTACAGACAAAACATTACTTACTTCACACTTCTATGCTGATGACAGTGAAGGATTCGGTACCGACAATCCGGTTGCTAGCGGATGGTTAAACTCTCATGCATTCTTAGGTGCAAGTAAAACAGGCGGGGATAAAGCAGCAGCCGTAGCAAAAATTAAAAGCGGTTTTGATGCAACTTTAACTACATCAAATGATGGTACAACACTGACAGTTACTGCAACTATAACAAATAAAACTGCACATATGTTCCCTGGTGCGCATCCAATGAGAAGAACATTAAGCCGTATCATTGTTACAGATGAAAATGGAACTATGCTGCCGGTTGTAAGCGCTACAGGTACATCAACATTTGGAGATATTACAAACAGTGTTGCAACACTTACAGGTAAAACACTTCACAGCAGTGCTGCTAGTTCTGTATCTGTAAATCTAAACGGTAGTGATACTTTAGATTTCCCTGGAAAAGTAGCTGACCTTAACGGTAGTGCTGTTTCAAGTCAAAAATTCACTGCACAAACAGTTACAATTACAGGAACTGATGCAACACTTACAAACCAAACTATCTCTAACGGAGTTACAAGCGGGGATGTATTTAATGCAGCAATCATTGACAGCAGTGATACTACAAACTTTACACGTATCTATGGACATGAAACTGGTAAGAAATATGACTTAGACAATAATACTTCTACAGATAGTGTGTTTGTTGTACGTCCTGGATTTGATTCAAATATGGTAGCAAACGATACTCGTTTAAGCCCGAATGAAACTGAGACATATACACTTACATATGATATCTCTGGAAAAGCAGGCATATCAACGACATACAAAGTTTACTATATGCAAAAAGGTGCGAACGGTAAATTCTTAACAGGTGCAGATGGTTGGTTAGACCAAGCATTAAGCGATAGCAAAAAACTTCTGGTTACAGAAGTATTTAGCGATACAGTTACGGAGTAATCTCCGTAACTACCTCTCCTGCCCTTCAAAAGTGATTATCGTATAAAACAATCCATCTTTTTCATACGCATCGTATGTATACTCCAACTTATCTGCAAGTCTTTTAATAAGCTTTGTTCCAATGTGGGAACTAAAAAGTAATTCATCACTTTTATTATCTATCTCATTGACGATTTTTAGTTGATGTTTTTTAGCATCTACATAGGTGTTGATTGTTGTTCCGTTTTTCGTATGCATAAAAATATTTTCAAATATAGCCTGCATTACTCTTCCAATAGCTTCTTTGTGAATATAGAGTGAAAAATCTTCTTGAAGGTTTGAGATCATATGAAGCTCTTTTTTTGCCAAGATGGGCTTAAAAAGTTCCTGCATCATACTACATTGATTTTGCATCGGGACAAACTCTTTTTCTTGCTGTATATCCCACTCGATCGCTTTTAAAAAGATAAGTTCTCTTAGTTTATTACTGATAGTATTGATGTCATTATTACTCTCATCTAAAAACTCCTCTTTATCCATATCGCTTTTTGAAAACAGATCAAGCCTTGCTTTTAAAATAGATATAGGTGTTTTGATCTCATGAGCTGCCTCTTTAAAAATATCCTGTTTCTCTTTACATAAGAGTTGATTTTTTTGCTGAAGATTTAAGATCGCATCTTTAAGTGCATTGAGTTCATAACTCCCCGAACATATCTCTAAACTATCTCGTTTTTGAGCACCTGCATGACAATAAGATACCAAACACTTTAATGGATAGAGAAGTTTTTTTAACAATAAATGGAATATTGTAATTGCAAACAGTAATAAAAACAACAAACCTATTCCAAACTGTAGTATCAATGTATGAACTTCTTTGTTTAGCCCATCTTCATTTGCAATAAGTACTACATATTTATTGTTAGGAAGTATCTCTACAAGACTTAATAAAGGCAAATTTTGAGGAACATTATCAACATAAGAGACTTCTAGATCTTCCAATGTATCAAAACTCTCAGGATGAAAATTTTTTTCCGTTGCAATATACTCTGTTTTAAAATTTTTAGAAGATTTTGTATAGAGTTTCGACTCCACTATGTAATGTGCGATTATATGCATTTTATAGAGTAAATTTTGTTCCAATGAACGTCTGTGATCAGAAATGATAAATGAACCTAAAACCAGTGTTATTAAAATAACCGTTGCGCTCATATAAATTAAAAGTATCGTTTGTAAAGAGTATTTATTCAATAGTATATCCCCTTGTCTTAATTGTTTTAATCAAAGCTATAGGTAATTTCTTTCGGATATTTCGGATAGTTACGTCAAGAGTATTTGAAGATATTTCATGAGGGTTGATATAAAGGGCATCTAGAAGTTCATCTTTTGAGATTATAGAGCCTCTTTTTTGGAGTAAATAGAAAAAAAGATTGTTCTCTTTTTTTGAAAGCGAGATTGTCTCCCCTTCATAAAGTAATGTTTTTTCAACAGTATTACATGTTAAGCCATCTATGCAAACTTCAGGTAGTGGTTGATTTTTTCTCCCCTGTACATGAATACGTGCGAGAAGTTCATCATTGTCAAAAGGTTTGTCAAGGTAATCATCAGCCCCTAAATTCAACCCTTTAATTTTATCGCCTATACTATCATAAGCACTAATCACAATAATGCTCGTCATTACACTCTTTTTTTTAATAGTCTCTATAAGTTCAAGACCTATATCTACACCGTTAATATTACGATCAAGGAGTACAACATCATAATTAAACTGTGCTATGTATGCCTTAGCTTCCTCTATTGTATGGACAGTATCTACTCTAAAATGGAGTAATAAAAACGAACTTACCAGTTTTGCTAGAACGAGATCATCTTCTAACATTAAAATTCGCATGGTTAAATCCTAATGAGCTTCAATAGAGATATAGTCTGCTGCGCTTCTAAAATATGGAGGATAGTCAAAATAGACTCTAAAAGATTCTGCCTTTCCGGCTTTCATATCTCTTGCAATTACAAATCTTTTTATAATAGTTTGAGGTTTATCTTTCTCAATTCCAAGACCTTCATTAAAAAATTCGAAAAAACCTGTAGATTTGTAAAAGTTGCCCCCTTTTACATTCCCTGTAGCATGCCCTTGATTTACGAGCTTAATCTCTATTGTAACTTTTTTGATCGGGAAATTTCCGGTATTTTTTACAATACCGCTATAAACAATTTTTTCAACACTCAGTAGACGTTTATTTTTTACTTTATAGAGTTTTGCCGACTTTGTATATTTATCAACAACAAAGACACTAAAAACAGCTAAGAATACACTCACAAGGACTGTAGTAAATAGCATGGAAGTTTTTAAAGAAGCTTTTTTTTGTTGGAAAGATTTATACACTCCAACTACAAAAAGGATAAATATTACAAAAAAAGTTATATAGTGTACGTAGTTAAATGCAGTCATTTACAATCAGCCTCTAAAGAAATATTATAATTTTTTTGGTATCTAAAAGGCTCTACAATCATTTTAAATTCTTGTGTCTCACCTTTTGAAATATTATCTTTAGTTATCGACATTTTTTTAAAAGGCTTTAATTCATAGATATAATTTCTATATTTATTCCCACTAACTTTATATGCAGATGCAACGATCTTACACTGAGAGAAGTCTCTTTCGGACAAATTTGTAATTTTCCCTTTTACAACAACTGCTTCTACAAAACTAAGTTTTTTTTGACTTATCAATTCGACTTTATTTTTAAAAAGATATTTATGGAGTTGTATATATCCGTAAGTAGGACCGATTATAAAAATACAAAATGCTAAAAAAACTAAAGTCACTGCAGTTTTTAATCGGTTTCGTAAAATAATTGCTAGGATAATTAGAAGTAAGAAGGTGAGTAAAACAGTTCCAAAGAGAATATAGTCCTGTGTAATCAGTCCATCAATGAAACTCTTAAACTTACTTCCTTGCATTATACCTACTTATCGTCCCTTGAATTTTTCTCGGCAATTCCGCTCATCCCAAATCTACGGGCAAGCTCTTGCTTGATACGGTCAGGTGAGATGTTTTTACTGGCAAGTGCAACTAACATATGATATGTCAGATCAGCCGCCTCATATACCATCTCCTCTTCATCATTGTCTTTATGTGCAAAACAATACTCTCCGGCTTCCTCTACAACTTTTTTAAGAATTGTATTTTCACCTTTGTGTAAAAGTTTTGCCGTCCAAGATTCACTTGGATCTGCATTTTTACGCTCTTGAATCGTATGATATAGAGTATCAATTACACCGTATGCTGCAGTTGTATCAACTTCAACTTCACTTGTAGTCTCACCAGTTTTTAGCTCTGTGAAAAAGCAAGATTTTCTTCCAGTATGACACGCTACACCCTCTTGTGTAACTTTTATTAAAAGAGTATCGTTGTCACAATCAAGATTAAAAGAGTGGATAGTTTGGATATGCCCGCTACTCTCACCCTTTTTCCAAATACGTTGCTTACTTCTAGAATAGTAATGTGCAATGTTTGTCTCCAGAGAGAGACCAAGTGCTTCTTTATCCATATATGCCATCATAAGCACTTCGTTTGTTGAAACTTCTTGCACAATAACAGGAAGAAGATCTTGCTTCTCCCAATCTACTCTGTTTAAAATCTCTTCCATCTTTACTGAGCCGCAGATGTTCGTTTTTGAGGGTTTTTCATATCAACCCAGATATTTGGAGTTGAGCCACCAGGTGTTAAGAATATTTTTGCATCTTTATTTGTTTGAAGAGCTTCATTAAATTTTGCCTGTACTTTCATCTGTTCAAGCTGTAAAAGCTTTGTTGTTAATGATTTTGAAATTAAATCATTCGCTTTTGCTTTTGCTTTTGCTTCGATTGTTACAGCATCTGCTTTACCTTGTGCTTCAATACGAGCTTTTTCAGCCACACCTTGTGCTTCTGCAGCACGTTTTAATGCATCTTGTTTTGCACGTTCTACTTCTTGTTGCGCACGTTCCACTTCTTGTTTAGCAACTTGTACACGCTCGATTTGATCTTTTACTTTTTGAGGTAAAACAATTTCACGAAGTTGTACTGACTGTAAAATTGCAGGTGAGTTCTCTAAACCTTCAATGTTTTCTCTGATTCCTGCGTCAATTGCACGAGCGATTGTATTTCTCTCTCTAGGTAAAAGTTCCGCTTCATATTTACCAACTACATTACGAACAACATCACGAACAACGGGATTAATAATCTTGTCTTCCCAGCTAAATCCCCAGTTAGAGATTGTTTGTGCTGCTAGTTGAGAGTTTAGACGATACTGAACAGTTAACTCAATGCTTACAGGCAGACCACGTTTATCAAGAACTGTAATCGCAGGTTTTGTTAAAATTCCTGAATTATTAGCACTCATCTCAACTTTAGTAGCGTAGTTAATCACACGTACTTTAGTATCTACAAGATATACTTTTTGAATAACAGGGATGATGAAATGAAGTCCTGGTAAAAGTGCTTGATCTTCATACTTACCGTTTGTACTTAAGATCCCTCTTTGCCCCTCTTCAATAATTGTAAAAGGTTTTGCAAGAACAAGAACAATAACGATAGCAATAATAAAGTATAATAGTCCAGCTTTTCCTCCGCCAAAATTAAAATCTATATTTGGCATTTGAGGACCTTTTGGTCCATTGTTTCCACCACCTGTATTTGATGATTTTTTTTGAAAACTGCTTTCACTTTTTTTCTTGTTAAAATAATCGTTCATATCCGAGGCCATTTTAATACTCTCTTCTTTCATAAAATTTATTCCTTAATTTTATTCCATAAAATGAAGGAAACCCTCCATCTATTATTGCGATGTCGAAAATAATTCCGCCATCTACGCTAAGACCGCTTGGGTCACTAAAGTTAGCTCTTGAGCTATAACTTTTTAATCGATATAAGTCAAATAATGCTCATATTTTGCATTACGTCCGAAAACAATGTCAAAATATGTACTTTGAAGTTTCTCCGTAATCTCTCCACGAGAACCACAACCTATAATTCTAGCATCTACTTGTGCAACAGGTGTAATCTCTGCAGCAGTTCCAGTTAAGAATGCTTCATCTGCAATATATACCTCTTCACGAGTGATACGGCGACGACTTACTTTATATCCCATATCTTGTGCAACTTCAATTACAGTTTTTTGTGTAATAGATGCTAAAGCATTGTCACTTGGCGGTGTAACAATCTCGCCGTCTTTAATCATAAAAAATGATGCGCCGCTTGCTTCTGCAACATATCCTTGATCATCTAGTAAAAGTGCTTCATCATATCCACAATCGATAGCTTCATATTTTGCCATTTGTGAATTAAGATAGTTTGCAGTAGCTTTTGCTTTACCCATATTTGAAGTGTTTCCAGGTCTTGTCATTGAAGCGATTTTAAGTTTAATACCTTTTCTTAAACCCTCTTCACCAAGATATGCACCCCATTCCCAAGCTGCCATTACAGTCTCAACAGGAGCATTTTTATGGTACACACCCATTACACCGTAACCTAAGAAAGCAAATGGTCTGATGTAAACATTATCGCCTGTAAACTCATTTTTTCTAAGTAGTTCAATCTGCGCTTGATTCATCTCTTCAACAGAATATGGAATATCCATTAAAGTCATTTTTGCAGATTCTTTTAATCTTTTTGTATGATCATTTAAACGAAAAATAGCATACCCTTTGTCTGTTTTGTATGCCTTAGTCCCCTCAATAACACCATTTCCATAGTGAAGTGTGTGTGAAAGTACGTGTGTTTTTGCATTATCCCATGCTACAAATTCGCCATTCATCCAGATATATTTGGCTGCGTCCATTTAATTATCTCCAAGTAAATTATAATTGTTATGATTTTACCGAAAAAGGTGTTTATATTTTATTAATCTGCTTATTTAATTGTTGCCATATTGTAATCGGTGCGAAACTCTCAGGTAATATTCAAATTTTATAATTATGCAAATTTTTTACTGGAGAAACAAAATTATGAGCCTTATGAAAAAAATCATCCCTAGTGTACTTACTGCTACACTACTTGTATCTTTTACAGCTTGTGGTGGTGGAGGAAGTTCTACTACACCTACAACAACACCAACTGTTACAGATCCAATCGTTACAGATCCTACTCCTACTACTTCTATTAAAGTAGATGTATCAGGAGAAATTTCAGTAGATACACATTGGACTGCTGATAATGTTTATAGACTAAACGGTAGAGTTGTAGTTAACAATGGTGCTACACTTACAATTGATCCTGGTACTACTATTATCGGTGTAGCTGGAACTGGTGCTGCATCTTCTTGGTTAATAATTGATAAAGGTTCTAAAATTGAAGCTGCAGGTACAGTTGATAATCACATTGTATTCACTTCTGAGACTGCTTATGATGGTGGTGCTGATGCTGTTGGTCAATGGGGTTCTTTAGTGATCATCGGTAATGCTGCTATGGATGCTCAAGTACAACCTTACGAAGTTGATACATCTTTCGTGCCTGGTACTGGTGTAGCTGACGATAACTCTGGTACTTTAACTTATGTTGATATCTTAAACTCTGGTATCACTATTGAAGAAAACAAAGAACTTAACGGTCTCTCTTTAGTTGGTGTTGGTTCTGGTACTACAATTGACCATATCAATGTTAACAAATCAGATGATGACTGTATCGAAATCTGGGGTGGTACTGTTAATGTTTCAAATGCAACTGTTTCTGAATGTACAGATGATCAATTCGATATCGATGACGGTTATAGCGGTACAGTTACTAACTTAACGATCAACCAATCTACTGGTAATGCAGGTATTGAAATGTCTGGTAACACTGCTGCTACTTTCGATGGTCTTAACATCAATGTAACTAACTCTGCTAAAGAGGGTGCTATCTACTTTAAAAATGACGGTATCGGTGGTCACTTTAACAACACTACTATCAGATACGATGTAGATAACGGTTACGGTGTTATCCACTCTGCTGGTGCATTTGATGCTGCAAATACTTCAGTTGACAACACAACTATCTATACTTCATTAGCTACTGTAGTTACAGGTGATAACAATACTACTATCACTGGTCTTGAAGATGCATTCGCTAACGGTACAAATAATACAATTACGGCAATAACAAACACAATCGCTGTAAAACCGAAAATTGCAGTATCTGGAGAGATTACAACTGATACAACTTGGACAGCTAATAATGTTTACAAACTAGCTGGTAAAGTTGTAGTTAACAACGGTGCTACACTTACAATCGAGCCAGGCACTACTGTAATCGGTCAAGCTGGAACTGGTGCTGCATCTTCTTGGTTAGTAATTGATAAAGGTTCTAAAATTGAAGCCGCAGGTACTGCAGACAAGCACATTGTATTCACTTCTGAGACTGCTTATGACGGAGCACCTGCTGCTGTTGGTCAATGGGGTTCTTTAGTGATCATCGGTAATGCTGCTATGGATGCTCAAGTACAACCTTACGAAGTTGATCCTACATTTGTACCTGGTACTGGTATAGCTGCTGATAACTCTGGTACTTTAACTTATGTTGATATCTTAAACTCTGGTATCACTATTGAAGAAAACAAAGAACTTAACGGTCTCTCTTTAGTTGGTGTTGGTTCTGGTACTACAATTGACCATATCAATGTTAACAAATCAGATGATGACTGTATCGAAATCTGGGGTGGTACTGTTAATGTTTCTAACTCAACTGTTTCTGAATGTACAGATGATCAATTCGATATCGATGACGGTTATAGCGGTACAGTTACTAACTTAACTATTAACCAATCTACTGGTAATGCAGGTATTGAAATGTCTGGTAACACTGCTGCTACTTTCGATGGTCTTAACATCAATGTAACTAACTCTGCTAAAGAGGGTGCTATCTACTTTAAAAATGACGGTATCGGTGGTCACTTTAACAACACTACTATCAGATACGATGTAGATAACGGTTACGGTGTTATCCACTCTGCTGGTGCATTTGATGCTGCAAATACTTCAGTTGACAACACAACTATCTATACTTCATTAGCTACTGTAGTTACAGGTGATAACAATACTACTATCACTGGTCTTGAAGATGCATTCGCTAACGGTACAAACAACAGTACTGCTGTAAAACCGAAAATTGCAGTATCTGGAGAGATTACAACTGATACAACTTGGACAGCTAATAATGTTTACAAACTAGCTGGTAAAGTTGTAGTTAACAACGGTGCTACACTTACAATCGAGCCAGGCACTACTGTAATCGGTCAAGCTGGAACTGGTGCTGCATCTTCTTGGTTAGTAATTGATAAAGGTTCTAAAATTGAAGCCGCAGGTACTGCAGACAAGCACATTGTATTCACTTCTGAGACTGCTTATGATGGAGCACCTGCTGCTGTTGGTCAATGGGGTTCTTTAGTAATTATCGGTAATGCTGCTATGGATGCTCAAGTACAACCTTACGAAGTTGATCCTACATTTGTACCTGGTACTGGTATAGCTGCTGATAACTCTGGTACTTTAACTTATGTTGATATCTTAAACTCTGGTATCACTATTGAAGAAAACAAAGAACTTAACGGTCTCTCTTTAGTTGGTGTTGGTTCTGGTACTACAATTGACCATATCAATGTTAACAAATCAGATGATGACTGTATCGAAATCTGGGGTGGTACTGTTAATGTTTCTAACTCAACTGTTTCTGAATGTACAGATGATCAATTCGATATCGATGACGGTTATAGCGGTACAGTTACTAACTTAACTATTAACCAATCTACTGGTAATGCAGGTATTGAAATGTCTGGTAACACTGCTGCTACTTTCGATGGTCTTAACATCAATGTAACTAACTCTGCTAAAGAGGGTGCTATCTACTTTAAAAATGACGGTATCGGTGGTCACTTCAATAATGTTACTATCACTACTGACGTAGCTAATGGTTACGGAGTTATCTACTCTGCAGGTGTATTTGATGCAAACAACACATCATTCCAAAACACTACAATCTATACAACACTTGACCCAGTGTTTGTTGGAGATTCTGCTGCTGAGATTAAAACTAAGTTTGAATCTCAATAATTTAAATTAGGTGAGATATCTTTATCTCCCCTAATATCTTTCTTTCTTTTTTCTTGTAACCAAACTGTCACCAAACTGTATCCAAATTAAAATCTTCTACTGTTACACTTTCGCAAAATTACATAACATATGGAGAAGAAATGTTCCTAAATCAAACAAAGGTTTTGCCTTCATTGCTACTATCGCTAAGTATAGTTTCATCTTCACTCTCTGCGGCATCCGATCATGATGAGTTAGTAAACTCGATCGTAAAACTAAGAGGTGATGTTGAAGGTTTATACACTCAAATCAAAGAGAATAAACAAAGATATAGTGATGAGATGAAATCTCTATCGATGCAAATCACAGATACAGAAGCACAAATCAATAGAAAAGAAACATCTATTAAACTGGCTAAAGGAAAGTTACAAGAGATCAGAACTAAGATCAAAGAAACTTCATCTACAAATACTGAGATTAAGCCTTTAATTACAGAAGCTATAACATTGTTAGAAGGTTCTATTAAAGAGGGTATCCCTTTTATGGTTGACCACAGAATAGCGGAACTCCATAAAATCAAATCTGATTTAGATGAAAATCTAATCACTGCTGAAAAAGCATTAGCTCTTGTTTGGGCAAGTTACGATGATGCTATCAGAGTTACAAAAGAGATAGGGTTATTCAAACAAGAGATTACTCTTAAAGGAAAAAATACTCTAGCAAAAATTGCAAAAATCGGTTCTGTAGCACTCTTTTTCTCAACACCTACAGATGAACTTGGATATGCGATCAAAACAGATAACGGATATGAATACAAGCTTGTTACAGATCCAAAAGATAAAGAAAAAATTGTTGCACTATTTGATGCTCTACAAAAACAGATAAGAACTGGGTTCTTTGAATTACCAAACGCTTTTATTTTACAAGGGAGTAACTAATGAAATTTTTACCGTTACTATTTTTACTATTATTAAACACGCTACATGCTGATGAGTTACTTGATGCTTACAAAAAAGAGTATGCATTCTTAAAAGCAGAAAAAAATGAGTTACAAAAAAGACTTAAGAGTGAACAAACATCTCAGCAAAAAGAGCTTTCAAAGACAAAAGCAAAAGTGAATCAACTTCAAAACTCTCTTGTATCACTTTCAAACAATTCTGATGAGCTTAATAAACAGATAGAAAAATCTTCTCAAATGCTTGAAGATAAAAAATCAAACAAAGAGATCTCTTCAAGTGTAGTTTTACAAGCGAAATCTTTACTGAACGAATACAACATAGCTGTTGATGATTCTAAAGATGCAAATGTATTAGCTGTTATGACAAAAGCATTTAACGATACTGCTAAACTTTATAACAAACTCTCTTCTGTAGAAAAAACAGAGGGAAAATTTTACCTGACTGACGGGACAACTACACAAGGAACAATTATTAAAGTTGGTAATGTTGCAGCTTACGGTATTACAAACAGTGTAGCTGGTGCATTAGCTCCGGCAGGAAACGGTGAATACAAAATCTGGAATGAAAATGCAAGTGAAGATGCTGCAGCTTTCAACAACAACAACAAAATCAGAAAAAATACAAAAGTTTTTATCTATGAAAACCTTGACAAAGATGTAGAGTATAAAAAAGAGAAAACTTTAGAAGAGACTATCGAAGGTGGTGGAACAATCGGATACATCATTTTAGCTCTTGGTGTTTTAGGTCTATTACTTATCGTTGTAAGAGTTATCCTTCTTTTCAATGCAGGTTCAAACGTGAAAAAAATCACATCAATTGTAGTGGAAAAAGTTGAAACATCTGATGCTCAAAGTGCTTTAGAAGCTATTAAGAGCTTTAAAGGTGCAACTGCTCGTGTTATTAAAGCGACACTTAGAAACATCAATAAAGAGAGAGACCATATTGAAGATATCGTTACAGAGAATATTCTAAACGAAAGCAGCAATATAGACAAATTTGGTAGTTTTGTTTTAGTTCTTGCAGCTGTAGCTCCGTTACTTGGTTTACTTGGAACTGTTACAGGTATGATTGCGACTTTCGACATCATTACTGAACACGGTACTGGTGATCCTAAACTACTTTCAGGCGGTATCTCAGAAGCACTTGTTACAACAATGCTTGGTCTAGTAGTAGCAATCCCTTTACTTCTACTTGGAAACTTAGTAAGCGGTTGGGCACAAAGTATCAAAGATTCTATGGAACACAGTGCACTTCATATCGTAAACATTTTTGAGAATAAAAAAGCAAGATAATGTTACAGGAACTTATACTCTATTGGAATCAGTTTATCCACTTTATGAATGCCGGTGGAGTGATCATGTGGGTTTTGTTTTTTCTAAACTTAGCCCTATGGTATGGATTAGGATTTAGATATTTAACACTTAAACGTGGTACTAAAGGGAATATCAGAAGACTTATCCAAAAACACCTTGATAGAGGTGATAAAAAAGTATATGTCGGTATCTTGGACTATGCCGTTGCAGATGCATTAAACGCTGCAGAACAAGCAAAACAAATAGGAACAACAAAGCCAAGAGAATTCATATACGATGCACTTTTTCCATATAGTGTAATGATATCACAGTACTCAACTTTAGTGAAAACTATCGTTGTTTTAGCACCGCTTGTCGGACTGCTTGGAACTGTTGTAGGGATGATAGAGACTTTTGATGCCCTACAATCAAGTTCAATGTTTTCTCAAGGGGACAGTATCGCTGGCGGTATTTCAAAAGCTCTTTTTACAACTGAGCTTGGACTTGTTGTCGCTGTACCTGGATTATTACTAGGGAAAGTTCTTGATAAAAAAGAGGAAAAATATATCTTGGAGTTTGAACAAATAGCAGACATTATAAGTACAAAGGATAAAGAATGAGATTTAGACAAAAACAACAAAATGTAGATACTGTTGACGTTTCTCCATTGATCGATATGGTTTTTATATTGTTAATATTTTTTATGGTTACAACAACATTCGTAAAAGATATGAAACTTGATTTAAACCGTCCTTCAGCGGCTTCTGCAAGTTTAGCTTCAACAAAAGTTATTCGTGTATATATCGATAACTCAGGAGAAGTATTTATTGACAATCAGCCAATCAAAGTATGGGCTATCCAAAGCAAACTAAGAGATCTTCTGAGAACTTCAACAGAAAAATCTGTACTTGTAATTACTGATTCAGATATCCCTGTAAAAAGCTTAATAGATGTGGTTGATGAGTGTCGTATGAGTGGCGCTAAAGATGTAGCTGTATCTACGACTAAAGAGATGGGACAATAAAGATTATGTCAAAAAAGTTCTATTCAACGAAAGGTAACTCTGCATCTGCATTCTTTTTTATGCTCCTTGGGGGAGCACTAATGATCGTATTAGTTGTTTCATTCAACAAGAGTGTAAAAGAGAAAGAACCGGTAGTAAAAAAAGAGTTTAGACAGATCCATGCTGCAAAAACACAAAAGCAGGTGACAAAACCTAAGCCAAAACCGAAACCGAAACCGAAAAAGGCTCAGCCTAAAGCTCCACTACCAAATATGAACTCGCTGCTTGGCGGAGTTTCTATGGATATACCGGAGTTCGTAAACCAAGAGAGTTTTGCAGATGCAACAGAGTTACTCAAAGATATCAATGATGATGCAATCATGAATGAAAACACTGTTGATGTAAAACCGAAAGTTGTTTCACGTCCGCCGCTGGAGTATCCTCGTGAGGCTTTACAAAACGGTATCAAAGGGTATGTTATTGTCAATATCCTTGTAGGAAAAGACGGTTCTGTAGAGATTGCCAAGATTCTTGATTCTAAACCTTCAGGTGTCTTTGATTCTGCTGCTTTAAATGCGGTAAACGGATGGCGCTTTAGTCCGGCAAAATACAAACTCAAACCTGTAAAAATATGGGTTAAACAAAAAATTAGTTTTAAATAGGATCTTTATGATGAGAAAAAAAGTTTATAACATAGCATTGGTTTTATTGTTGTCTGCATCATCTTTAGCTGCAAACACTGAAGACAATGTTGATCATATCTCTTTAGCATCACTAATGATCTATGACGATAAATTTAAAAAAGCACAAGAAGAGCTTGATGCCGTTAACAAAAAAGCACCGACATTTGATGCTGCAAAGTTCTACACTGTAAGCGGAGTACTTGCATCAAAACAGAATCTGCATAAACAGGCGGTAACAATGTTTACTCAAGCTATTGAAGCTACAAAAGTAAAAACATTTAAAGAGCCTAAAAGCTATACACAAAAAAAGTATCTTTTTGAGATCTCAAGCGATACTGGTGAGCAAAAGAAAAAAAGTTTTGATCCACAAAAGATTAGAAAAGAAAACATTTCTGATCTTTATATGCATCTTGCAAAAGAGTATTACCAGTTAAAAGATTATAAAAATACTATCAAATCACTTGATAATGCAGGTGAAAAGGGAAGTAATAAACCATCACTATACACTTTAAGAGCAGACTGTCATTGGAAACTGAGTGAGCATGACAAAGCTGTAGAAAGTTTAAATAAAGGGTTTAAAAAATTTCCAAAAGAGTACAAACTTTTAAAACAAAAATTCTACTATTTTGCCGAGCTTAAACTCTACCAAGCGGCTATAGATACTGCAAAAGAGTATATGGACAAGATCGGTGTATCAGCTAAAGAGTATGTAGCTACTGCACAGATGTTGATTGGAGCAAATGAGATAGATCAAGCTATACGTTTTCTAGAAGAAGCAAAAATGAAGTTTCCAAAGAACTCGGAGATCACTATATTACTTGGTCATATGTATCTGAAAAAAGATTACAAACATGCAAGTGCTCACCTTTTTGATCAAAGTGCATACAATGATAAAAAATATCTCAACGATGCCGTAGAGATCAATAAACGTGCGGGAAATACTACGCATGCTTTATATCTTAATGCACAAAATCCAAATAAACAAGCAAAACTAAAACAAAAAATAGCGATCTATCTGAACTCTGAAGAGTATAGAAAAATAATCGGTCTCAAACGTGCGTTAGAGAGATATAACATGCTCAAAGATGAGAACATAAGATATACGCTTGCTTATGCTTACTACATGGTAGGGGATTATTTTAGTTCTGAAGAGCAACTTAAATATATCTCTGATAATGAACTGTTTTTAAAAGCAACGGTTATCAGAAAAAACATAGAAAAATGTACAAACAATACGCTGGAGTGTCTCTAATATGAAAAAAATAATTTTATTCTTTACCCTATTTGTATCAACAATATTTGCAGACTCAACAGGGAGTGCTTCAATATTTGTGTTTTTTAACGATACACCACTGCAAAATAACGAAGTTCTAGTGGATGGTGTGGATCACCACTTGACAGACGAAGACGGTGTTGCCGAGATCATTTTAGATACGGGCAAACACAAGATAGAGATCTTTGCTAAAGATGGACAAGGTAAGAGCCTTGGTTATGTTAGACGTTCAATCACTATTAAAGAATCAAGAGACACTCAAGTTATTGCAACTTTTACAGGGGAAGCATCTCTGGCACAAATCGATATCGATTCACCTATCGGAGACAGCGTAGAACTTGAAAAAGCTACAATATTCGGTACCCTTGAAGGTGTTATTACCTCTTCAGAGACATCAAAACCGATTCCAAACGTAAGAGTATTTCTTAAAGGAAGCAGTGCAGAAGCCAAAACTGATAAAGATGGAAAATTCAGCTTACAGATCCCGGCTGATCGCAATGTTAGTGTTTCAATGATCCACTCTGAATACTCATCTCTAACACTTACTGATCTTGTAGTAAAAAAAGATCAAACAATTCATAAAGCTGTCTCTATGACTCCGGCAAGTATGGAGTTAGAAGAGTTTATTGTACTTGCACCACAGGTACAAGGAAGTATTGCCAGCATCTTAGCTGAAGAGAAAGAAGCGGCTGCGGTTACAAACATTATCGGTGCAGAGCAAATCTCTAAACAAGGTGATAGTGATGCAGCGGGTGCTATTAAACGTGTAACGGGTGTTACTTTAGTTGATGGGACAGACGTTTATGTTAGAGGTCTTGGTGGACGTTATTCAAATGTTGAGATGAACTCACTTCCACTTCCTTCACCGGATCCGCAAAGAAGAACTGTACCTTTAGATATTTTCCCATCAGCCGTAATCGGTTCGATGAAAGTACAAAAAAGTGCTACGGCAGATATCCCTGCAAGTTTTGGTGGTGGGTATGTAGATATTCGTACAAAAAGTAAACCTAAAGAGAACTACCTTAAAGTTACTACAGAGGTAAGAGCAAACTCTTACACTGGTAAAGAGCGTACAACTTACGAAGGAAGTGCAACTGACTGGATGGGTAAAGATGATGGATATAGACAAATTCCGGCACAAATTCTAAACGACTCAAAACTTGTAGTTGGAGAAGGGATACCAACTTTTGATTCTGCAAATCAAGAGATATACCAAAAAGCTATTACAAACAGACTTTTTAGTACCTTTAAAGACAAACTTCCTTACGGTGGGAAACTTGAAGTTGAGGGTGCATACACGGCAGAGATTGCCGATCAGCACAACTTATCATTTTTTGCAAACTATGCGTATGGACAAAAACATACATCTAGAGATGAAGAGTACTTTAAATATGAGTACAACCAGGCTACAGATACACTAAAAGATGATCCGAGACAATATGGTATAACTTACCGTTCAATGGATACTTTTACAAATGCACTAATTGCAAATATAGAATACGACTATGCAGATGCATTTAGTATAAAATATACAAAACTCTATAGTAAGATCTCAGAAAAACTTACAAAGGTTTCTGATGGTATAGCAAACTCTGATGATGACTGGAAAATTAGATACGATTTAAACTGGGAAGAGAGAACTCTTGATGCCGATCAGATTAACGGTCATCTAAACTACAAAGTTTTCAACAGTGAGAACAAGTTTACTTTTGGAGCAGAAAAAGCACAAGCATTCCTTGACCAGCCTTCAAATTATAAATACGCATACCTTAAAGGGAATGCTTTCCAAATATTCGACGAGCCGTATCTTGACAGATATTCACCGAACATCTTTTTAAATATGACGGTTGACGATAAACAAACTGCATACTATCTAAAGAACAATACTGAGTTTGAACTCTTTAACGAAGGTGAATATCTTGAGGTGGGAGTTGCACAAAACTCTAAGACTCGTGAATCAAGATATAACAAATTCCAAATGCAGAAACTGACATCTGATTTTACAGATCCACTAACTGCTGATATCGATACAATATATGATGAGAGAATCAGAAACTATGACGGTACATTTAGACTAGATATCTCTTTCCAGCCGGCATACTGGTATGATGCAGAGGTTGAAGAGATCGCATATTACGGTAAAGTGATGCTAAAACCTCTTAAGAACCTTGAAATTCTAATCGGTGCAAGAAGTGTAGACTATTCACAAACTGTATACTCATATACAAATGATGAAAATATATTTACACCTATTTACAGAAAAGCTGAGACTTTTGAATATGCACAACTACTACCAAGTGCCAATATCAAATACTCTTTTGATAAGCAAAATATACTAAACTTTGCTTATTCACAAACATATATCGTGCCTGATTTAAGAGAGTTTACGGAAGCTCAATACTTCCACCCTTATGATGTAGCGACTGTAGAGGGGAATCCTGATCTTGTAAATACTGATATTACAAGTTACGATCTGAAATTCAGTCACTATTTTTCAGATACGGAAAACATCGGTATCGGGACATTTTACAAGTATCTTGAAAACCCAATTGAAGATGTAATGTTACCTTCATCTTCTTTACCTAGATACGGGTATGCAAATGCTGATAATGCAGTACTTTACGGTATTGAATTTGACGGGAGAAAAAGTTTAGATCTTATCTCTAGATCTTTAAAAGACTTTTATCTTTTTGGAAACTTTTCATACACGAAATCTGATGTTACTTTAACAGCAGATCAAGAGCAACTCTATACTAACAACCATAGAGAACTGCAAGGTTTATCGCCAACTGTACTCAATGTAGCACTTGGTTATGACACAAAACGTAGAAGTGCTACACTCTCTTACAATAAGATGGGTGATCGTATCAGAAAAGTAGGTATGGTTGATGCAACAGATAAGTACCCTGACTATTACGAACAGCCTGCAGCTGTTTTAGACTTTGTTTGGATAGAAAACTTCGGGTATGGTTTAAGTGCTAAACTCAAACTAAAAAATCTTCTTAATGAAGAAACTATCTGGTATCAAGGTGACAAATCACACGTAACTAACCGTTTTAAAGTTGGTAGATTTTACAGCTTTGCTCTGTCGTACAAGTATTAAAAAACAAGCATTCTCAATGATTACAACGTAATATTTTTGTAACCATTGAGATATATAATAAAGATAAATTAGAAAACTCTAAAGGCTTAGTTTGAAGAACAAACAGATACTTATTGTTGATGATGATCAAGATATTCTTGAACTCCTTGAGTACAACCTCTTAAATGACGGTTATGATGTTATCGGTATGTTAAATACAAAACATGTTCGAGATGTTTTAAACGAAGAAAGAATCGACTTGATTATAATGGATAGAGGACTTCCCGATATTGAAGGAAGTTTTTATGTCGAGATGTTACGTAATAAAAACATCAATACTCCTGTAATCTTCTTAAGCGGAAAAAACTCTCAAGAAGATATCAAAGAGGGATTTATCAAAGGTGCGGATGACTATGTAGTAAAACCTTTTGATATAGAAGAATTAAAACTTCGCATCAATGCCGTTCTTAAACGTCAAAATCCACAAACAAAAGAGAATATTGAAAATATAGAGTATAAAGATATACAACTTGATCTCAATATTCAAAAAGCAATTATAGACGGTGTAGATGTAAACCTTACAAAACTCGAAACTGCTCTACTGAAACTTATGATTCTCAATCGTGGGAAAGTATTAGACAGAGATTTTTTACTCAAAAATGTTTGGAACGATGCAGAGTCTACAAATAAAAAGACCGTTAATGTTGCGATTAAAAGATTAAAAGAGAAGATTGATCCTCTTGGAGAGAAAAACTACATAAAAACTATCCGCGGTATTGGATATATGATAAATTAATAGATTATTTTTTTGATTTACAATAAAGCAAAGTTCTAAACTTTGCTTCTTGTAAAAAGGAGAAATGAAATTTTGAAATTTGTGTATTAGAATTTGATGATAGCGTCTAACTGTACACGCTCATAATCTGCACCTAGTTTGCCAGGAGTTTTACCTGAAAAAAGGTAATTGTAAAAGAATGTTCCAGCAAGGTATGTGTTTTTACCAAATTTATATTTTGCTCTAATTGCATGTCCTTTAGCAGCAGAACCACCACCGAAATTATCAGAGTCACTATGATCACCAAGTACCGCATCTGCTTGAATATCAGTATAAGAATACTTCACTTGCCAATCATGAATATTTTTTGCTTTACCTACTTGAAAAGCTAAATCATACCCAAAATTTTTATTACTAGCTGCAACATTATATGCCACTCCAGCAGCAAGAGCTAATGGTTTACCAAATACATCTTTAAATTTAAGCTCTCCAAATCCTTCTACAATATGGAAATCATTTTCAT
Organism: Sulfurimonas marina; assembly: GCF_014905095.1. Taxonomy (NCBI): domain Bacteria; kingdom Pseudomonadati; phylum Campylobacterota; class Epsilonproteobacteria; order Campylobacterales; family Sulfurimonadaceae; genus Sulfurimonas; species Sulfurimonas marina. The sequence continues at coordinate 1,927,812 of NZ_CP041165.1, forward strand.
ATACATCAGCTCCAGAGCCATCTGTTACAAATGTATTACCCATTGGTTTACCACCTTTTTCTGGATAATACATAGCAGTATTACCTTTTAAACCATCGTAGTAATAAAGAGCTGCACCTAAATTTAATTTAGCATTATCGTTTACCTTCATTTTCTCTACATATTGTGCAAAGAATAGATTAACATTATCTCTTGCATTCACTCTTTCAGCATACGTTGGTTGGTTAGCACCTAGGTTAATGATACGAGCATCATTCTCATAGTTATAACTTATACCATTGAATGATAAATCATTATCCCAAATAAGCTGTGATTTAATTGGTCTATAGATCATATATGGGTGTCTTCCAATTTTTGCCGTATGATCACCATCTTTATATGTTACATCCAAGATATTAAATCTTAGTGATTGCCACATGTAATCACTTAAAGCTTTATCAGTTTCAAATGTTTGGTTACCAGACGTTGGATTTGCATATCCACTTCTCATACCAGCTTCAAATGTAAGTTTGTCAGTTAAATCAACAGCTGATATTAATCTGATTCTATATCTATTAAGATATTTTAGACTTTCTGTTCCATCGTTATAGTAAGTTTCTTTACTTTCATATCTTAATCTTAAATCACCTTTGAAATGAATTCTTTCAAGAATATCATGTTCAATCCCTGTAGCCTCAGAAACACTTTTTGATACGAGCTCTGGATTTGGAGTTGCATTTGCAGCAACTGAACCTATTGCTAAAGCAGCTAAGCTTGATAAAACAACTTTTTTCATTTGTTTTCTTCCTTTTTTAAATTGTTGAACGAAGTTTATTACATCTTTATTACAATATGATTACAATCTGGAGACATATCTTTTTTATGTAATCCTTCTGTAACCTAACTATTTTATACTTCCGCATCTTAACAAAATAAAAAGGTTATTCAAGATGACTAAAATAGCTAAAATTGCTCTTGCAACAACACTTCTGGCAGGTTCTTTAAGTGCTAGTGAAATCATTAAAGGAAGCGGTGCATCTTTTCCGTACAGTGTATACCAAAAATGGTTAAAAGCATATAATAAGGATACTGGTATTAAAGTAGACTATATTAAAAAGGGTTCATCTAAAGGGATCAAAGATGCAAAAGAACGTGCAGTTGATTTTGCCGGAACAGATAAGCCTCTTTCTCCAAAAGTTTTAAAGCAAAACAGACTTTATCAGTTCCCTGGTGTGGTTGGTGCAATCACTATGGGTTACAATCTTCCTGGAGTTAAAAACCTACAACTTAGCCGTAGTGCAATCGTAGCAATTGCTAGCGGTAAAGTTGCGTACTGGGATGATCAAGTGATCGCATCTGCAAATAAAGGTGTTAAATTACCACATAAAAAAGTAACTTTCGTACACCGTGCAGACGGTAGTGGTACTACATATAACTTTACATACTACCTTTCAAAAGTTTCTAAAGAGTGGAGAAGAAACTTTGGAGCTAAAAAGTCACTTAACTGGCCTGGTGAGCAACACATCGGTGGTAAAACAAACTCAGGTGTAGCTGCACTTCTAAAACAAACTCCATTCTCAGTTGGATACATCGACTATGCTGATGCTAAAAACAACGGTATTACAATGGCAACTGTAGAAAACAAAGCTGGGAACTACATCAAACCAGAACTTAAATATTTCCAAATTGCAGCTGCAAAAGCAGACCTAAACCCTGCAAAAGATTTCTATGCGGTGATCGCAGATCCTTCAGGTGCTGAGTCTTATCCGATGGTAGCGGCAACTTTCATCTTAGTTCCTGCAGAAAAGCCTGAGATGAACAAAAAAGTTACGGCATTTTATAACTGGTCATATGAAAATGGTCAAGAGATCGCAAAAAGCTTAGGTTTTGTTCCATTACCGGCAACATTAACAGAAAAAATCAATACTTACTGGGCAAAAAAAGGTATTAAATAATACCTTTGCCCCTCCCCCCCCTTCTCTTCAAAACACTTTGTAACCATCTTGTAATATTGCTTCAATATAATTCGCGTAAATTATTCTAGGGTTCTTAAATGGAAAAAATTTTTCAAAAGCTCTCACTTGGTAGTGCTTCTTTAGTTCTTATCATACTTATTGGGATCTTTATCACTTTATTTAATGCTGCAAAACCGGCTATCGACGAGTTTGGTTTAGGATTTATTATCAATCCTGACTGGAATACAGAGGTAGTTTTAGATCAAGCACCTCTAAACGATACGGTTTCAGACGAGATAATCGATGAAGATGATGTAATGATCGAAGATGAAGACGACATGATGCTTATAGATGAAGATGATATGATGCTTGATGATGAAGTAGATTCAAAAACTATCTACGGTGGACTTATCCCAATTGTAGGTACACTTTTATCGACTCTCATAGCACTAGCTTTTGCCCTTCCGATAGCGATGGGAATTGCAGTATTCTTATCTGAAATAGCACCTAAGAACATCTCTCACGTAGTGGGAATTGCTATTGAACTTTTAGCTGCTATTCCATCTATCATTTTCGGTATGTGGGGACTTTATTATTTTGCTCCGATCGTAGCTGATCTAGTGGGTGGTTACCAGGTTTCACTCCTTACGGCAGGTCTTGTTCTAGGAGTTATGGTTTTACCGTTTATGGCAGCGATCACACGTGATAGTATGAATACGACACCGAATGTTTTAAAAGAATCGGCTTACGCTCTTGGAGCTACAAAATTTGAAGTGATTAAAGATATCATCTTCCCTTATTCAAAAGTAGGAATCATCGGTTCAATCATCTTGGCACTCGGTCGTGCACTTGGTGAGACAATGGCGGTAGCATTTCTTATCGGTTCGATCTTCAGTCTTCCTGATGCTATCAACGATCCTACAATCTCGATTCCAGTTGCAATGGCAAACAACTTTGGTGAAGCAAGCGGTTTAGGTGAGAGTGCTCTTTTTTACTTAGCACTTATCCTATTTGTTATCAGTTTCGGTGTAATCTCACTGGCTAAATTTTACTTTTTGAAAAAGGCTAAATAATGAGACTAGTTCTAAATAAAATCTTTTTAGCACTCTCAATCCTCTCAGCATTGATCGGGCTTGCATTTTTAGCGTGGATTTTGACAACTCTTTTCTTAAAAGGTCTGAGTTCATTTCACTTTAGCCTCTTTCTAAACGACTTGGTTGAGGGAGGTCTAAGAAACCTTATCATTGGGCAGTTGATACTTGCAGGCCTTGCTTCACTCATCGGTATCCCTATCGGGATGACGGCAGGTATTTACATCCAGGAGTACGGGCGTGGAAAATACGCTTCGTTTATCCGTGACCTAAGTGACATTATGATGTCTGCACCATCAATCGTAATCGGTGCTTTTGTGTACGCAGTAGTTGTTGTACCAACTGGTGGGACAAGCGGATATGCAGGTTCAATCGCTTTAGCAATTATGATGATACCTGTTGTTATCAATACAACAGACTCAATGCTCAGCCTGGTACCCCGTGAACTTCGTGAAGCGGGAATTGCACTTGGTGCTAGTAAATACAAAGTTATTATCGACATTGTAATAAAAGCGGCAAAAGTAGGTATCATGACAGGTATATTACTTGCATTCGCACGTATTATCGGTGAGACAGCACCGCTGCTTTTCACATCGGAGACTTCAAACTACTTCACACTGAATCTAAGTGAGAGTTTTCCGTCTCTAACGGTAAGTATTTACGACCTTGCAAATGAGCCTGAAGAGTCTAGCCGCGACCTTGCGTGGGCAGCTTCGTTTATACTGACGGTTTTAGTTTTAATCATTAACTTAAGTGGTAGATATATCACAAGAAACAAAAAATAAGGATACGTTCTATGTCAATTATGAAAATTAAAAAGTTCTCTTTTACTTACCCTGGAGTTGATCATCCATCACTCAAAAACATTAACCTTCCGATCGAGAAAAACAAGATTACTGCACTTATCGGACCGAGTGGTTGTGGAAAGTCTACACTGCTTCGTTCTATGAACAGAATTCACGATCTTTATCCTGGAAACAGATATGACGGTAAAATTGAACTGCTTGATCTTGAAACAGGAAAGTACAACAATATCCTAGATATCAAAAAAGAGAACGAGTTCATTAAACTTCGCCAACAAGTTGGAATGATTTTTCAAAAACCGACACCGTTTCCTATGAGTATCTTCGATAACGTAGCTTACGGATTAAAAATTGCAGGTATTAAAAATAAAACTGAATTAGCAGATCGTGTGGAAGTAGCTCTTAAAGGCTCAGCACTCTGGAAAGAGGTAAGCGACAGACTTGATAAATCTGCGATGGGTCTCTCAGGAGGTCAGCAGCAACGTCTTTGTATTGCACGTGCGGTTGCCGTAAAACCTGAAGTACTGCTTTTTGACGAACCGACATCTGCACTTGATCCAATCTCTACAGGCGCAATCGAAGAGCTGATCGTAGAGCTTAAAAACGAAGTAAGTATTGCGATCGTTACACACAACATGCAGCAAGCCAGCCGTATTAGTGACTATACTGCATTTATGTATCTTGGTGATTTGATAGAATATGACAAAACAGAGACTATATTCTTAAACCCTGCGGAAAAACAAACTGAAGACTATATTACTGGTCGTTTTGGATAAGGAGAGAAAATGTTACAAACTTTTAGAACAAGTGTAAGTGAAGTTCAAGAGAAACTCACAAATATTGGAAACGATCTTGTTAAAGCAAACGAGGTTATAGTTGATGCTATAATTACATGTGATGTAGATAAATTTAATGAGGCACGTTCTTACATTAAAAACATATCTTCAAAAATGAACGATATCGATAACTCGATCATTAAAATCTTGGCACTTTACACACCTGAGGCAAGAGACTTAAGACAAGTTGTAGCTTACTTTAAAATCACAAATGAGCTTTCTCGCGCATGTGCAAACACAAGAAGCTTCATTAGAGGTTTTACCGATGTATGTGACGACTTAGGTGAGGAGACTATCAACGAGTATGCTATCCCTATGCAAAACTCTACAGTTAGAGCGGTAAAAATCGCCGTAAGTATGATCAACTGTGTTGATGCCGATGAACTAAGAGAAAGATATGAAGAGGTTCTTATAGAAGAGAACAAAACTGATGATCTCTACTCTATGATCGAGAAAAATCTCATTAAAAAAGCAGATATGCAAAGTGGTGAGTTTGAAAAATACCATAGAATGCTTAGAGCATTAAGAAAAAGTGAAAAAGTCGCAGGGCGTGCTATCTCTATGGCAAGCTTATTGCTTTATGCAAACCTAGGCGGCGAATTACAAGCTTCATAAACTAAGGAGAAAGAGTGCTGAAATTTCATCAAATAGTACTTAGAAAATTTTTAGCACTCTTTTTTGCTCTCTTTTTTATCGTAGGTACGATTGTCTACTTTTGGGAGTACGACTTTTATATCGAGGGCTCTAAAAAATCACTTCTGCAAGACATTGAACTTATAGCGCTTCAGATCGACAACGATACAAATCTCGATCTGCTTGCACAAAAAGTGAAACAACAACTTCATATCCGTACAACTATTATTGATGCAAATGGTGTAGTTATTGCCGAATCGCATAAAGATAAAACAAAGATGGAAAACCACCGTTACCGTGATGAAGTGCTTCAGGCGGATAAAAACAGTTACGGATACAAAAAAAGACACTCAGAAACACTAAAACTTGATCTCATCTATGTAGTAAAGAAATACACTATCGAAGGGAAGATCTTATACATACGTTTAGCACTCGAACTTGAAGGGATTGAAGAGAAGATGTTCCAACTAGGCTTAAAAATTTTCTCGGTACTCACACTCTTTTTTCTTGCTATATTTTTTATTACCTACAAAATCAATTCTCAGGTTGAAAAAGAGGTTAGCAACATCATCTCTTTTTTAAAGTCTCTGACAAAAAAACAGAAGTCTACATTTATCAAGTCTGAGTATTCTCAAGAGTTTGCACTTATTACAAACCTACTGACCAAAGTAGCGCAAATCATTGTAAAACAAGAGAAGAAAAAGTCAAAATACACAAACAAGCTCAAAGAGCTTAACAAACAAAAAGATGATATCATCTCAGCAATATCGCATGAGTTTAAAAATCCGATCGCCATAGTAAACGGTTACTCGCAAACACTTCTTGAAGATCAAGATATCAATCCAAACATCAGACAAAAATTTTTAACAAAGATCCATAATAACGGTATAAAACTAAGTGAACTGATCGACACCCTGCGCCTATCATTAAAACTTGATTCAAAACAGCAGTCATTGAAGGTAAGCACTTTCAATCTTTACGAGCTGGTAGAAGATTGTGCAGAAAACATTAAGATCAACTATTCAGGACGCGAAGTGCTTATTAACGGTGCTCGCGATATTGAGATCACGGCAGATAAAACAATGCTGAGTATTGTCTTCTCCAATCTTATAGAAAACGGTATCAAATACTCAGAAGATGAAGTTATAATCAATTTCGACAAACAACATATTGAGTTCATCGATACAGGAATCGGTATCAATGAAAAAGATCTTCAAAACATTACCGATAAATTTTATCGTGTCCATAAAAATACTTGGAACAACTCTTTGGGACTAGGTCTATTTTTAGTAGATACAATTATCAAACTCCATAACTTTAAACTGAAAATTAAAAGTAAAGAGAACGAAGGTTCAACTTTTAGTATCTACTTTTCGTAATCTTTCCGTAATCCCCATGTAATCTAGCTAGTTTATTATTCTTCCTATACTTTATTTATAGGAAATAAAATGAAAATGCGTGAGTTTAGCATCAAAACAGACAAACTCGAATACTTAGGATACGCCCAAGAGGAACTTAGCCTCGGTGTTATTGAAGAGCATCTTTTTGAAGAGCTCGATGTTCCAGAGGAATATATTAAAAACTTAGAACTTACAGATGACAAAATATACATCAGACTTATCGACAAAGTAAGATACTTCAACGAAGACTGGTATGTATCTATCCAGAGGATTGCCTAATGTTAGACGTAGAGCAAACTATACTCAAAAAATACCCTAAACTCAAAAACTCAAAACTGCTTAAATCGGCTGTCACAAAATTTGCAGATTCACTTATCCACCAAGATGAGATCAATAAATTTATGAAAAAAAACACTCACCTTGGAAGTTACGAGTTTATCGATGAAGTTTTAGAATACTTTAACTTCAAATTTTTTGTTAACGATAACGAGATAGAAAACATCCCTTCAAGTGGGAGAGTCGTAATCATTGCAAATCACCCTTTAGGAGCACTTGATGCGCTTTCACTTATCAAACTCGTCTCTAAAGTGCGTAAAGACATTAAAGTGATCGCAAACGATTTTCTAGAGATCTTTGAGAACATTAAACCGATCCTAATCAACATTGATGTCTTCACAGCCAAACAGAAAAAAGAATCTATTGCAAAAGTGTATGAAACGCTTGAAAATGAGGGCGTGATTATTATCTTCCCATCGGGCGAAGTAAGCCGTGCCACACCTACGGGAATCAAAGACAAAAAATGGAAAAAAGGGTTTTTAAAATTTGCCCATAGATCTCACTCCCCTATTTTACCTATCTATATCGGCGGAAAAAACTCAAAAACTTTTTATTCCATCTCTACGCTCAACAAAAAACTCTCAACGGCTCTGCTGCCAAACGAGATGTTTAAACAAAAGAACAACACTATAGAGATGGTTATAGGGGAGTTAATCCCATCTGAAAACATCATGCCAAAAGGGATCGAGCAATCTCAACTTATCGATCTTTACAAAAAACACCTTTATGGTTTGAAATCTAAAAAACACTATTTTCAGACACAAAAAGCGATAGCCCATCCCGAAGATACAAAAGCGATAAAAAAAGAATTAAAAAATTCACAGCTTTTGGGAAAAACGAAGGACGGAAAGTTTATCTATCTCTACTCAAGTGAAGATAAAAACTCCATTGTAATCAATGAAATCGGCCGCCTTCGAGAGATCTCTTTTAGAAAAGTTGGTGAAGGGATCAACAAAAAAAGAGATATAGACAAATACGACAGATACTACAAACATATTATCTTATGGGATGATGAAGATCTCGAAATAGTAGGTGCCTATAGAATTGCAGAGTGCTCAAATATTATACAAACACTCGGAGTTGATGCATTGTATACTTCTACACTTTTTAATTACAACGATAGTTTTTATCCTTACCTTGACGATGCAATAGAGTTGGGGAGAAGTTTTGTACAGCCTAAATATTGGGGAAGTCGTGCATTAGACTATCTTTGGTACGGAATCGGAGCATACCTTAAAAACAATCCGCAGATTCGTTATATGTATGGTCCCGTCACTTTAAGTGCCTCTTTACCGAAGATCGCAAAAGATATGATCCTCTATTTTTACGATAAAAACTTTGGAGATAAAGAGCATTTAGTAACATCGAAAATCCCTTACAATTTTAAAAGCGATAAAGATCTTACTAAAAAACTGAAATCTGAATTTTCCTCTGATGAGTATAAAGAAAATTTCAAAGCTTTAAAAAATTCACTTAGCAGTATAGGTGCAAGCGTACCTACACTTTATAAACAATACAGTGAATTGTGTGAAGATGGCGGAATAAGATTTTGTGCGTACAATATCGACCCGGATTTCTCAGATTGTATCGATAGTTTTATTGTTGTATCTATAGACAAAATAAAGAAAAAACAAAAGGAAAGATACTTTGCAACACAAGAGTCCTGAATGCAATTTACCTGATGATTTAAAGAAAAAAATAGAATTATTAGACATAGCGTTTCAACCGATTGTCAATATACATACAGGAAAGATATACGCAGTTGAAGCACTACTGAGAAATTTTAGAGATATCGGATGTAAGTCGATTTTTGAAGTTTTCGATATGGTATATAAAGAAAATCTTCTTTATGGTTTTGACTTGGCTCTCAGACGAAAAGCACTCAAAAAGTTCAGTAAAATAAAAAACTTTGAAAACTTGAAACTTTTTTACAATCTTGACAACAGACTCTTTGAGATGCATAACTTTGCACCTGGTAACACAAGCGAGATTTTAAAAGATCTCAATATAAAACAGGAGACTATCTGTTTTGAGATCTCTGAGAGACATGAGATATCTGACAAATCAGGAATGGAAAGAACACTGCAGCATTATAAAAATGCAAACTTCTGTATAGCCATAGATGACTTTGGAGTTGGGTATGCAGGATATAAGCTTCTTTTTGATTCTACTCCGGATATTATAAAAATAGATAGATATTTTCTCCAAAATATCGACAAAGACACAAAGAAAAAGCAGATGGTAAAAAGCATTACCCATCTTGCTATTGAGCTCGGTATTAAAGTAATTGCAGAGGGTGTTGAAACAGCTGAAGAGTACCTTACCTGTAAAGAGATAGGGTGCAATTTCGTACAAGGTTATTTTGTCCAAAAACCGACAGTTGATGTGAATGAGATACAGAAAAAGTATCACCATGTTATTGACATAATTAAAGAGGATAAACGTAAACGCAAAGGGAATAATCTTTTAAAATATCTTGATAAAATAGAGCCGTTAAGGTCTAAATCTTCTATGCATAAAGTTGTTGATTATTTCAAAGAGAACAATAATACTCCTATGGTACCGGTTATAAATAACAACAATGAACCGGTTGGTATATTTTACGAATCACAGATCAAAGATTATCTCTATTCACCCTATGGAATGTCCCTTTTACTCAATGAAAACAAAGAGACCTCAAAACTCAAAAACTTCATTGCCAAATGCCCTTCAACAGATGTAAGAAGCGATATCTCAACGATCATTGAGCTCTACTCTAAAAACGGGGATACCAACGGAATTATTATCACACAAAATGCAAAATACCTTGGTTTTTTATCTGCAAGCGACATTATTAAACTGATGCATGAAGAAAACCTGATTGCCGCTCGTGATCAAAATCCACTGACAAAAATGCCGGGAAACAGAATTGTCGAGAAAACAATTGCAACGATCTCATGCGATAAAAAGTATCTTTTTTGTTATTTCGATCTCGATAACTTCAAGGCATACAACGATAAATACGGCTTTAGAAACGGTGATCGCATTATCCAACTTTTTGCAGATATTTTACATAAACATCTCCCTCAGGAATACTTTAAAGGTCACATCGGAGGAGATGATTTTTTTGTCTCATCCCAAGATGAAACGGATGGATACCAACAGATAAGAAACCTAATTGAAGAGTTTGAAAATCAAGCAAAAAC